>CAJPKN010000063.1 GCA_905370385.1 Stomatobaculum longum | reverse complement strand
TTCTTCCCGCAGTTTATTGCAGGTCCCATTGTCAAATATTCGGCAATCGCGGAACAGATCAAAAATCGACGCACGGATTTCACGATGTTGACGGAAGGCATCTGCCGCTTTTCGGAGGGTTTCTGCAAAAAGATACTGATTGCAAATAACCTCGCGGTCATTGCCGACACGGTATTTAACCTGACCAAGGGAGGCGATACCTCTATCCCGGTGCCTATGCTGCTTGCTTGGCTCGGGGCCGTGAGCTATATGTTCCAGCTCTATTACGACTTCAGTGCATATTCCGATATGGCGATCGGTCTTGGCCTTATGTTCGGGTTCCGTTTCTCGGAAAATTTCCGTTATCCCTTTGTGAGTCGTTCCATCCGCGAATTCATGACGCGCTGGCACATCAGCTTGGCTTCTTGGTTCAGTCAATATGTCTACAAACCGCTCGGCGGAGCCAACACCAAAAAGAAAGATGTGATGATTCGTAACCTCTTTATAGTCTGGCTTTTAACCGGACTTTGGCACGGCGCGAACTGGACCTACATCTGGTGGGGACTCTACTTCTTTATCTTAATCGTATTTGAGATTGCGTTCCGGCTCGATGAGAGAGAGGGACATGAAGTGTTGCGCCATGTCTATGTGGTTGTCGCGACCGTATTTGCCATGGTGATATTCCGTTGCGAGACGGGAGAGCAGATGTCCCTCTTTTTTGCGGATCTCTTCGGGCTCGGCGGAAACGGTTTCTACAGTCCTGCGGTTGTCATGTTCCTAAAGGAGTACGGTATTTCGTTGATTGCAGCGGTGCTGTGCGCACTTCCGCTTCGAAACTATATCTTGGAAAAGACCGAAGACAGCGAGGGACATGAGATTTTCTACCGAAGTTGCGGTGCGATTTACGTCATCGGGCTCGGTGCTTGTATGGTGTTTTCCATCGCAATTCTCGCAAAGGGCGGTTACAATCCGTTCATTTATTTCAACTTCTAAGGAGCAGACGATAAGATGAAACGATATCAAGCAGTCTTTTCGGCGCTCTTTCTCACGGGCCTTTTTTCGCTCTCAGCGTTGAACCTATACCGGGAGAGAGCTGTACTCAAAGCAAAGTTTGATGACATTGCCCGTCCCAAGACAGCTTCCGAATTGAAAAGCTACACGCGGCAGTTGGACGGTGTGCTCTCACAGACGTTGGTCGGCGGACACCGCTGGAATGAGCTTTACGGAACTGTATATCGCGCGATCGGAAAGAATGAGGAGAACTCGTTCAAGTATGTGCGAGACAAGGACTCCGTACTCTATGCGGGAAACTTCTATAACACCTCAAATCTCAGCGCCCCCGGAATTGCGGGACGTATGCGCCGCCTGCAGGATAGCTTAAAGGACAAGGGGACCAAGCTCGTGGTCATCATGTATCCGACCAAGTATCGCGAGGATTGGTCTCGGGGCTACTACGGCATCCCCTACAATAACTTTAATGCCTACGGAGATGAGGTGCTTCGCTACTTAAGGCGCTATGATGTGGATTATATCGATGTGCGCGATGTGTTTCGCGAGGCCGATATGAAGGCGACGGAGATATTTTATCGCACGGACCACCACTGGACGGTGCCTTCCGCTTTTTATGCGACGGGCAAAATTGTGGATCATTTGAACCGGAAGTACGATGCGAATTTGGATCCGGAAGGCTTTTACCGAGATCTCAACAACTATACAATCGAGACTTACGGGAATATCTACATGGGGTCGCAGGGAAGAGACGCGGGACAGCTCTATTCGGGCGAGTTGGATGATTACAGCTTTATCTTCCCCAAGTTTGACACGCAGTACCGCTATTACTGCCGTTATCGCGGTGGCAGAGAAGGCTCAGCGGAAGGCGATATGGAGCAAGCTCTCATTTCGCGCAAATATCTGAATAAGAAGGATCTCTATGATCGAGAGATGAACAACGGCTATATTCAGGGTGTCGTTCGTTTCGATCAGATTGACAATAAGTTGAACCCGGACGGGCCGTCGGCGCTCTTTATTCGAGATTCCTATTCTTCTCCGGTTGCCACCTTCCTTTCGCCGATGTTCTCGCGCATTGAGTTACTCTGGTCGCTGCACTATAACCCGAGCGGGAAAGGCAGTATTCAGGAAATGCTCGAATCCAAGCATTTCGACTATGTTTTTGTGGCACTCGCGTTGGATAACTTTACCAACGAGGGCACGCCTTTCTATATTGAAGATCCGAAGGCGGCCGAAACCGGAGATGAAGATGTAGTTGGGCAGGGTAAGGATCCCGCCGCACAGTGAGAGAGGAGGAGAGAAACCGATGGGCATTGCGGCAGAAGTCAGCCGTGTGGAACGAAAGTTTGTCTTGCCGGTGAAAGTCGCCGAGGATCTCTACGGGCGGCTGCGACTGCTCTTGCCGGGCGATCCGTTCCAGGGGTATGCGCCTTATAACGTACGCTCGCTCTACTTTGACTCGTTTTATAACGAGGACTATGTCGATAAAATGGACGGACTTGAATATCGAAAGAAGATACGAATCCGCATCTATAGTCCGGACGACCAAAAGGCAAAACTCGAGCTCAAACAGAAGCAGGGCGAGAATCAGCACAAGCTTTCACTCAGCATCACGCGGGAGCAGGCTTATGAAATGATTGCCGGAAACTATGAGTGCCTGCTCCGTGAGGGCTCGGAACTCGCAGAGAATATCTACGGCATCATGGTAAAAGAGCAGTATCGTCCGGCTGCTTTGATTCAGTATCAGCGAAGAGCCTTCGCAGTGCCGGTCAACAGCATACGCATCACCTTTGACAGTCACATTGAGACTGCCGAGGGAAATTTCGATTTGTTTTCAAAGAGCCCGGCACTGTTTTATCCGGCGGACAGTCAGAGTTTTGAAGTGCTGGAAGTGAAGTACAATCATTTTTTGCTTGGCTACATCAAGGATGCACTGCAGCTCGCCGACCTCACGGAGGAGAGTTATTCCAAGTATGTTGCGGGCAGACGTTACGGTTTGTTGCCGGTCATCGGCAGGATGTAAAGGGGGAGAATCATGAGAAACGCACTGTATCAGTATTTATCCGCGCAGTCGGGGACGCTGTCTACCGGCGAGATTCTGATGAGCTTTATCGCAGCCATCATCATTGCAGTGGTCATCTTTGTCAGCTATCAGTTTTCGCACGCAGGAACCGTTTACAGCGCTAAGTTCAACGTGTCTCTTGTTATGCTGACCATTGTGACGACTTTGGTTATGAGTGTTATCGGAAATAACGTCGCGCTGTCCCTCGGTATGGTCGGTGCGCTCTCTATCGTGCGTTTCCGTACCGCTATCAAAGATCCCAGAGATACGGCCTATATTTTCTGGTGCATTGCCGCGGGCATTTGCTGCGGTATCCAGGATTTTAAGATTGCCGGAATCGGTTCGGGTGTCATTTTCCTCGTTCTTTTGGTGCTTGGCAATGTACGCTCCAATGACCGCTATTTGTTGATTGTTCGCGGCAGCGGCAAGAGTGAGGAGGTCATGAAGACCATCAACGAGTACTATGAGCACAAGGCGCAGTTCCGCGTGGATAACTCCGAAAAGAACAGAACGGAACTCATCTATGAGATTTCCGGGAAACTTCGCGAGAAGTGCCTGCAGAAACATGAAGGCAGAGAAATCAAGGATGTGCTCTTCCGTTTGGAGGGGGTTGAGGCGGTACACCTCGTCTGCCAGAACGACGAGATTACGCGCTAATCGGGCGGTACAATGAGAATACCAACAAAGAAGACACTGGTAGCGGCAGGTATTGTCACGGCGGTGCTTGGCATTTTTGTCTTTGTCTTTTCCTATGCCAAAGCAGCGCTCTCCATGCACTATCGCAGCTACCAGCACGAGGTACATCAGAACGCGGACAGCAGCCTGGGACCCGACAGTATGCCGGGAGACGGGAGTGTGGATGTCGCGAGCTTTGAGACGCATCTTCCGATTGTTGTCCTCGATATGAACGGTGACGAACCCAAGGATATCTATCATATGGTCGGCACTGCGCAAAAACGCGAATATCGGGATCCGAATGTGACGGATCCTTGGATTCCCGTGACCTTTACCCTGGTCGACAATGCAAATGATCACAATAAGATTACAGATGCGCCTTCCTTTGTAAATCACGGTAAGATTAAGCTGCGCGGTGCGTCCTCTCGTTCCTTCCAGAAGAAACAGTACGGCATTAAGTTGTTGGACGATGACGGACAAGAGTTGGAGGCGCCTCTACTCGGCATGGATGCGGATGAAGACTGGGTACTCTCCAACAGTATTTTGGATGCGAGCCAGATTCGTAATTACACCGCATATAACCTCGCGGGACAGCTTATGCCGTTTACGCCGGAATGCCGTTTTGTGGAGATGTTCATCAAGGACGGTGAGAGCTATAATTATCGCGGCCTCTACCTTTTGACCGAGCCGGTCAAGCAGGGAAAGGGGCATGTCGATATTCAGGATTACAATCCGCGCGACAAGCGCCCGGCTGTCATTCTGGTGCGCGACCGTGCGGATGACACTAAGACAACGCTTTCGACTTGGGCTTCCGATCAACAGCTTACGTACGGTTGGTTTACGATTAAGTACCCGAAAGAGGAACTGCTCACACCGGAAGTCATTCAGAAGCTTGAAACGCAGCTCACGGAAATCGAAAAGACGCTCTACAGCGACAACTATCGTCAATTTTTGAGCTATCCGCATCTCATCAACCTGCCGAGTTTTATTGATTACTTCGTGATTAACGAGTATTTCATGAACTACGACTCGGGTGACAACTCAACCTATTACTATGAGGATCCCGCACATCAGCTCAGCATGGGGCCGTTGTGGGATTACGACAACTGTTGGGACAATTATAAGTTTGCGGCAGGCGGCGCGGAGTATATGGTCATGCCGGAGCGCCCCTGGTTTGAGCGCATGGTTCAGGACCCGGATTTTGATGCGAGAGTGGTGAGCCGTTACCGAGAACTGCGAAAGGGCATTTTCTCCGATCGAAACATCATGCAGTTTATCGACAATACGGTCGCGTATCTTGGCAACGCATCCAAGCGAGACCGCAGTCGATGGAGAGAAGTCTACTTGGAGAATCATCAGTTGGCATTGGTGGAAGAGGGACACGGCTATGTCATAGACCGGAATCGTGACACCTATGAGGAAGAACTGGTGCGCCTCAAGGATATGATTAAGGGGCACGGCAAATGGCTGGACCTCTACATGGATGACTATCTGAACGGCTTTATTAAGGAGCCGCTTGCGGAGCGCAGTCGAGAGACCTACGCAAACATTGCGCTTGCCTTCCTGTTAATCTTCATTGCGTCCGCCTACCTTCTGGGCAAGAGAGTGAAATAAACATGTACGAGAAACACGAATTCAAACTGATTACCGAGAAGATTCCGCTCTATACACCGCCGGATGAGACGAATATCAGCGAGAAGAAAAAACAACCGATGTATCTCGCCTGGATTGTGGGACTCATTATCGTAGTCTACGGCGCTTGGCGGATGTTTTTTACCCTGCCTTCCGTGTCACAGTACGGTTGGATTGCATTTGTCGGCGGTATTTTTCTGCTTCTTGCGGAGCTGTTCTCCTCGTATGAGGCGCTGACCCACTATCTTTCGCTCCGCAATGTGTATGAGCCGGAGATGCCGGTGGTGCCGCACGAACTCTTTCCGGATGTCGATGTCTTTATCTCGACCCACAACGAGGAGACCGATATTCTGTTTAAAACGGCAAATGCTTGCGCGGCCATGGACTACCCGGACAAATCCAAGGTCCATGTGTTCCTCTGTGACGACACCGACAGACCTGAAGTGGCTGCGCTCGCCAAGGAACTTGGCGTGGGTTACTTCGGCCTCAGCAATAACAAGCATGCGAAGGCGGGTAATATCAACAATGCGCTGAGTCGCACAAGTTCGCCGCTCATCGCCACCTTTGATGCCGACATGATTCCGAAGAGCAACTTCTTAATGGAAGTGGTGCCGTATTTCTTTCTTCCCATTATGGAGAAGAAGGCCGACGGTACTTGGGTCGTGAAGCCGGAGGAAGAGCAAAAGAACTGCGGAAAAATCGGTTTTATTCAGACACCGCAGGTCTTTTACAATGCCGATTTGTTTCAATACAACCTCTATGCGGAGAAGCGTGTCCCGAATGAGCAGGACTATTTCTTCCGTGAGGTAAACCTCGGCAAGAACCGCACCAATGCGGTGCTCTATGCAGGTTCGAACACGATGATTTCCCGTGAGGCCCTCGAGGGCGTCGGCGGTATTGCGACCGGCACCATTACCGAGGACTTCGAGACCGGACTTCGCATCGAGGCCTTGAATTTTCGCTGCTATGCCGTGAAGAAACCTCTCGCGCAGGGACTTGCGCCGATTACCATCGCCTCGCTGATTAAGCAGCGTGTGCGCTGGGGGCGCGGCTGCATTTATTCGCTGCGCAGAATCCACCTGTTGACCAACCCGGCCTTTTCTTTGAACCTGAAGCTGAGTTATTATGCCTGCCGCGTTTACTGGGAGAGCTTTTCCAGGCGTTTGGTCTATATTCTGTCGCCTGTGCTCTTTTTGCTGCTTGGCATTCCCTTGGTCGTGATGAACCTAAAGCAGCTGATTTTCATTTGGCTGCCGTATTACATCTGCTACAGTTATCTGCTGAAGAAGGTCAGCTCGGAAATCCGAGACACACGCTGGAGCAATACGATTGATACGATTATGTTCCCGTATCTTCTGATTCCGATCTGGGCAGAGTTCTTCCATATCAATGAGAAGAAGTTTTCGGTTACGGCAAAGTCGAGATCTTGGAATGACAACAACGAGTTTTATCTTGCGATTCCGCATATTTGTCTCTTGGTGGTCTCGCTGGTCTCGTTGCTCTTTGCGGTACAACAGCTCATCATCAATCGTGCTTTCGGTCTGATCATCATCATTATGTGGATGCTCATTAACTCCTTCAGTCTCTTGATGGCAGTCTTCTTTATGCGCGGGCGCGTCAACGAGCGTGAGTTTGAGCGCTTCGACTGCGACCTTCCGTTGGAAGTGAGAGCCGAGGCAGAGAGTGAGGACTGCTTCAAGGCGCGTGTCGTCAATATTTCCGAGGGTGGTTTTGCCTTTGAGAGCAAGGAAGCGCTTCCGATTCCGACCGAACGTGGCACTGTGCTTCATTTCGTGATTGAAGACAGAAAGTACCGCGCCCATGTCAGCGGTAAAATTGTCGCGGTCAGCAAACCGAAGCGCGGCAAGGTCTGGACCTATCGGGTGCAGCGCATCGGCGAAATGAGCACTGCGGAGAAACGGGAGTTTTTCCAGATCGTGTACGATCGCTTGAATCCGCTGCCCGAAACATTAGCGGAGGACACGAGCTATTTCGACGATATGCTTCGCGCGATGGAAGAGGGGAGCAAGGACAGAGAGCCGCAACGCAGAACCATGCCGCGTTTCCGGGTCAGAAGTAAAGAGACCCTCGAAAACGGTGTTGTCGTCATGATTGAAGATCTGAACTTCAAATATGTCCGTGTGCGCCTGGTCAAGGGGGATGAGATTCCGAATCGTTTCGTGCTTTTCCGGGAGAGCGAATACCCGATTTCGTGTGAGAAGAGCGATATGCGCGAGGGGCTGTACAGCATCCTGAACAGTGAAGCTCTGCTCGAAAATCAGGCGTTTTTGGACAAACTAAAGGAATGGGGAAAGAAATGAGCACAGCAAACAAAAAATCATGGAAGGCCGGTATTGTTGTGCTCGCAGGCGTTCTGGCATCTGTCTTTGTCGGCGGTTGCTTTTACGCAAGGGCAGAGGAAGGTTGGAAGGGTGTCAGTGCCTACGGACAGCTCAGTGTTCGGGACGGAAAACTGTACAGTGCAAAGGCAAATAAAAATGTACAGCTGCGCGGTATTTCGAGCCACGGACTCAGCTGGTATCCGGAGTTCACAAGCCGTGAAGCGCTTCATACGGTTAAACAGTGGGGCGCGAATTTGTTCCGTGCGGCTATGTACACGGATCAGGAGGGCGGCTATCTCTATGAACCGGATGCTGCGAAGGCAAGGCTCTATACGGCGGTGGACAATGCACTTGCGGAAGATATGTACGCGATTGCCGATTGGCACACGCTGTACGATAAAAACCCGCTTGACCATGTGAAAGAGGCAAAGGCATTTTTCGGTGAAGTATCTGCACACTACGGGAACAATCCCGGTGTGATTTATGAAATTTGCAACGAGCCGAACGGTGACACGAGCTGGGCGGATGTGAAACGCTATGCGGAGCAGGTGATTCCCGTCATCAGGAAAAATGCGCCGAATGCGATTATTTTATGTGGAACGCTGGATCATTCCGCGAATCTGGAAGGTCCGCTGAACGATCCGATTGCGGATCCGAATCTCATGTATAATCTTCACTTTTACGCGGATGTATCCAAAGAAAAACACTTTAATTCCGTTTATGAGGAGAAGTTGATTCGGGCAAAACTCCCCATCTTCGTGAGTGAGTGGGGAATCGAATACGGAAAGCTCGATGATGCGCATATCAAGAG
>CAJPKN010000062.1 GCA_905370385.1 Stomatobaculum longum | reverse complement strand
TATTGTGAAATAATGCCGATTCTCGGCACTGTCCGCGCTCTGTGAGAGCTGCGTCAAGCTGACCGAATACCAGTTGTCGTTATCTGTCACGACTTCCGTCGAAATCTCAAGCTTTGAAAAGCCTTCGCTCCCGAGTTCTTCTCGGAACGCCGCAATCTGCTCCTCGGTGATGCGCTGAATGGTCGCATTGATTTCCTCGGCGCTCTTCTGCGCCTGTTCCGCGGACTTACCCTTCTCGGTCTCAAGCTGCACTTCGCCGAGCTTCACCGTCGCCGTGCGTTCTCCCTCCGCGAGCGTATAGTCCCGCACCGTAACCAGCTTAAAGTAGGCACCGGCAATGGGCAGACTCTGCAGCGCATAGGCCGTGCTGCGGTTTAAATTCGGCAGGACCGCACTGATAATCGCAAGGCTCGCCGCAATGCCGAGTACGTTCCGCAGACGGTGCCGCTTGACCGGTATCACCTTCCGCGGCGCGGCGCTCTCCAACTCACCTTCGCGCATCGGCAGAATGTCGCTTGTCTCCGCCGCCTCTTCAACCCAGCGTTCGGAGATGTCGGAAATGGCCTCCATGATGTCCAGACTCTTCAAAGAAATTCCTCCTCTCTCAACACGAGTTCCAGATTTTTGCGAATCCGGTGTAAGCTCACCTTGACCGCACTTTCACTCATGCCTTGCCGGAGCGCAAGCTCCTTGATGGAATCGGTGTAGAAGTAGCGCCGCACAAAGAGTATGCGCTGTTTTTTCGGGAGTGTCTCCAAGAAGCGGTCGATGCAGGCGCTGAGACGGTTTCGATCCACCGCCTCCTCCGTGCTCTCAACGGCCGGGAGTATGTCCTCGTCGAGCTCATCCAACGCGAGTTGAAAGGTCTCGTTGCAGCGTTTCTCTGCATGCTGTTTGCGAAACAGGCTGAGTGCCAGATTCTTGACAATGCGGCTTAAATAGGCCCGAAAGTACTGCGGCTTCTCGGGCGGTATGCTGTTCCACGCCCTGAGCCAAGTGTCATTCAGGCATTCCTCCACATCCTCTTGCGAGGAGAGCACCGAAGATGCGACCTTTGCCAAATAGCGGCTGTACTCGGCCTCTGTCTCCAGAATTGCTCTCTCATCCCGCTGCTCATAGAGCGCGAGTAACTCCTGTTCCGTCATGCAAACTTCCCCCGTTTTGCTTCTCTATAGAATAAGACGCAAGCGCCTCCGATTGGTTACTGCATTGTAACATCTTTTTTGAAATATTTTTTTGAATTTCCTGTGTACGGGCGCCTTTTTTTTGGCCCCCTTCCGTACGCTCCGATCTTTGGCTTTCCTTGCAGCGCCAACGGAAAGACCCTGGCCGATTCTTCGTTTTTAAGTAAAGCACACGCAAGAACGGCGCTTACATGCCACATGACATTTTTCGCCGAATCCACTTTTTCAAGGAAAAGGTATAGAGCAAAACCCTGTGTATCAAGGGGTTAAAGCGCTTTTTACCGACTCTTTTTGCCACCCTTCATCTCGTTTCAAATAAGATCCCCCGCAACGCTTGATTCTACCGGCATTGTGGGGGGTTCTACCAACTCTTTTTGTCCTATAACTCAAATAAAAAAACAGCTGCCCGCGCATGCGGACAGCTGTCTTGTCTGTAAAACCCGTATGAACTCTTACTTGAGGTTCATAACCTCTTTGACCTTCTCGATGATATGGAGGCCGATGTCTCTCGAAGCGTCAACCGTCTGTGCGCCGATGTGGGGGCTGATGACAAAGTTGTCGCAGGAGAAGAGCGGGCTCTGGAACTCGTCGTTGCCGCTCAGGCCGCTGCCTGCGAGCTCGTTCTCCATAACGTCCGCAGCGTAGCCGCCGATTCTGCCCTCGCAGAGCGCCTCGTACATATCCTGCTCGTTGACAATGCCGCCGCGGCTCATGTTGAGAACCACCGCGCCGTCCTTCATCTCGGCGATGGACTTCTTGTTGAAGAGGTCCTTGGTCTCCGGGGTCAGCGGAATGTGCAGGGAGATAAAGTCGGAAACACGGATGAGCTCGTCGATGCCCATGCCCTTTGCGCCCTCGCGCTCAAAGTCCTCGGGCTTCAGGAAGGGATCGTAAGCGACAATGTCCATGCCGAAAGCCTTTGCGAGCTCGGCGACACGGCGGCCGATGCGGCCGAAGCCCATCACACCGAGGGTCTTGCCGCGCAGTTCTCTGCCGACATACTTGTACTTATCCCAGATGTGGCTTACCTTGACGTCCTGGTTTGCCGGAATCGTGTGGCGGGAGATGTCCAGCATCTTGGAGATCGTGAGCTCCGCAACCGCATTTGCGTTGAGGCCCGGTGCGTTGAAGACCTGAATGCCCTTCTCCTTCGCGTACTCCAGATCAACGTGGTTCAGACCGACAGCGCAGACGCCGATTGCCTTCAAGTTCTTTGCGGCATCCAGAACATCGCGGTCAATCTTCGGATCGACGCGCATGATGAGCACATCCGCATCCGCGATCTCGCGAATCATCTCTTCCTTGGAGAGCGGCTTCCCGTCGGAAGTCTTAATGTCCATGAACTTCTTCAGCTCCTCGGCAATGCCGGGATAAACAGCGTCTGTAATCAGGCACTTCATCGTTTCTTTCCTCCTGTGTTGGGTTCTTAGAAAAAAGCGGCCGGAAACTGGTTTCCGGCCGCCTCGGTTTTGTTAACTTAGACTTACAGTGCGCGACCCTGCTTAATCATAGCGTCTGCAACCTTCTCGAATCCGACAAGGTTAGCGCCTGCAACGAGGTCGTAGCCAAGGCCGTAGCGCTCAGCTGCAGCTGCGGAGCCGTCGTGAATGCCCTTCATGATCTTGTGCAGCCACTTGTCGACTTCCTCGCCGTCCCAGAAGAGTCTCTCGGAGTTCTGAGACATCTCGAGTGCGGAGACGGAAACACCGCCTGCGTTGACCGCCTTGGACGGAGCAACGATCATGTTCTTCTGCTCAAGGAGATACTTCAGAGCCTCGTTCGTGGTCGGCATGTTCGCAACTTCGATGTAGTACTTGATGCCGTTCGCGACAATCTTCTTTGCCTCGTTGATATCAACGTCGTTCTGCGTTGCGCACGGCATCACGATGTCGACATCCTTCTGGCCCCACGGCTTCTCGCCTGCGAAGAACTGAACGCCGAACTTATCTGCGTAATCCTGAACCTTGTTGCGGCCGGAGGATCTCATCTCAAGCAGGAAGTCGATCTTCTCCTTGGTCGTAACGCCGTCCGGATCGTAGATGTAGCCGTCCGGGCCGGACAGGGTGACTGCCTTAGCGCCGAGCTCAGCGAGCTTGGTTGCAACGCCCCATGCGACGTTACCGAAGCCTGCAAGTGCAACTCTCTTGCCCTTCATCTCATCCTTCTCGTGCTTCAGAACCTCCTCGAGGTAGTAGACAGCACCGAAGCCGGTTGCTTCCGGACGGAATGCGGAGCCGCCGAACAGCGGGTCCTTACCGGAGAGAGCACCGTTTGCATAGGAGGAAGTCAGTCTTCTCCAAGCGCCGAACATGTAGCCGATCTCACGGCCGCCGACACCGAGGTCGCCTGCCGGGCAGTCGACATCCGGTCCGATGAAGCGGAACAGGCCTTCCATGAAGGAACGGCAGAATCTCTGAATCTCGGCATCGCTCTTGCCGTTCGGATCGAAGTCGGAACCACCCTTAGCGCCGCCGATCGGAAGCGTGGTGAGCGAATCCTTAAAGGTCTGCTCAAAGCCGAGGAACTTGATGATGGAAAGGTTTACGCTCGGAGCGAAACGAAGGCCGCCCTTGTAGGGTCCGATCACGCTCGAGAACTGGACGCGGTAGCCGCGGTTCACGTGCATGTTGCCCTTGTCATCCTCCCACGGAACACGGAACATGATAACGCGCTCCGGCTCGACCATTCTCTCGAGAATAGCGTTCTTCTCATACTCCGGATGTGCGTCGACCAGCGGGCTCAGCGAAGAGAAAACCTCCTCGACCGTCTGGCAGAACTCCGGCTCGTGCGAATTCTTCGCCTTAACCTCGGCAATGACTCTCTCAATGTACGGATTCAACTTGCTCATGTCACTTTCCTCCTACAGAAAATAAAATGATACAAAACGTTATGTGGCAGGTTTTTCAATAGATTCCCCGCTCACGATGACACCATTGTAACACTTTTCCGGTAACTTTTCTATCAGTCTTCTCACTTTGGTTATTGTATATAACGATAGGCGACTCGCACCGGGTTGCTTGTCGCCTATTCCAAAGCCCTGTCTTCTCTCTTACAGGTGGAAGAAGCTCGTCAGGAAACCTGCGAAGCCCGTGATAATCAGGCCGTTCACGAAGTCGATGAAGAGCGAACCGACCAGCGGAACAATCATGAATGCGACCGGTGCGGGACCGTAGATGTTCGTGATTGCCTGCATGTTAGCCATTGCGTTCGGGGTAGCGCCCATACCGAAGCCGCAGAAGCCGGACGAAATGGTAGCCGCATCGTAGTCTCTGCCCATGATGTTGAAGACCACGAAGGATGCGTAGAACCACATGACAACCGTCTCAAGCAGAAGGATGACAATCATCGGAACCGCAAGGTCGATAAGCTGCCAGAGCTTCAGGTTGCACATTGCAAGTGCGAGGAAGAGCGAGAGGCAGACATTGCCGAGCGCATTCATCTCGCCCATCGGCATCTTGACCTTGCGCGCCTCCTGGATGTTGCGGATGATGGCGCCGACGATCATTGCGCCGATGTAAGCCGGCATGGTGAGCACCTTGCCGATGAAGAAGGAGACAACGGTTCCCGCGCCGACCGCGACGACAATGTAGAGCGCTGCGTTCAGAATGTTGTTCTCATCGAGCGCCTCGGTGTCTGCGGAGACATCGACTGTTGCGGTCTTGTGCGTATCCTTGAGCTCTTTCGACTTCAGGCCGTACTTCTTAATCTTGCCGTAAGCAATCGGGCCGCCCATCATGCAGCCGGAAATCAGGCCGTAGGTAGCCGCCGCGACCGCGACCGTGGTTGCGTTTGCAACGCCGAGATTCTCGAGGAAGGGGCCCCAGGAACCTGCGGTTCCGTGTCCGCCGACCAGCGGAATGGATCCCATCGCGAGGCCGATGCGCGGGTCAAGGCCGAAGGCCTTTGCGCCGACTGCGCCGACCAAGTCCTGGATGATGCACATTGCGGCAGAGACTCCGAGGAACAGAATCACGCCGATTCCGCCCTTTTTCAGCATGCCGAAGGCCGCCATGTAACCGACCGAACAGAAGAATGCGGTCATGAAGACCTTCTGCAGGGTGACGTCCATGTCGAACTCCATGACGCCCGTGCCGCGGAGCACCGCATGCGCGATTGCGAACACAAGGCCGCCGACAACGGGTGCCGGGATGCAGTAGCGACGGAGAAACTCAATCCGTGCGACCAATTCGCGTCCGATGAGCAGCATGACGACTGCGACTGCGAGCGCCTGATACATATCAAGCTTTACTGTTTGCATAGAAACCTCCTTTTCCCCCATCGGCTTAGAGCGGGCTTTCCCGGTTCGTACCCGCCTCGCGCCGATAACCGATATCTATATTATAGAGTACGGTTTCAAGAAGTTTCAAGAAGTTTCACAAATTCGATTGTGTGTTACGCACTTTGTTCGGCAAGCTGCATAAGACTTTCGATGAATTTCTTAATGGAAGGTTTACCTCCATAGTTCTTTTTACCACGAATCAAATCCATCTCGGCGCGCACTTCCTCAAAGGGGAAGAGAGTGCTGCTGTAGCGCGTAAAGCTCTCGTTCAGGAAGTCCTCGAGCCCGAGGTGGGCTAAGTTTGTAAGACCGACCGCAATGGCGCGCCGCATTCTCTGCTCCATGCTCCGCGGATTGTCCGAGAGCTCCGAGCAAAGTTCCCGTATGCTCTGCTGTTGCAGGGACTTCTGCTCCCGCCGGATAAAGAGACAGAGATTCAAAATATCCGCGCTGCCTTTTTCTCCCGCCATCCCGATATTTGCGAGTATGGCACTGATTTTCCGCCGGCTCTCCTCGTCGCTGTCCTGCGGCGCTTTGCTCTGCCCGCTGAAGAGTACACGGCGCAGGGCCTCTATGGTCCTCTCGTTTTCCAGCTGGCGCGCGACCGAACCGATTACCGAACGGAGTTCAACGATGTTGATCGGCTTATTTAAGAAGAAATCGACACCGGCATCATAGGCCTTGCCTATCATGTCCTTCTGCGTCACCTGAGACAGCATGATGCACTTTGCGCCGCAGCCCGCGTCCCGAAGACGCCGTACGAGTTCCGCGCCGTCCATGCCCGGCATCAGAAAATCCACCAGAATGAGATCCGGCTTCAAAGCGGCAATCTGCTGCTCGTCGCTGCCTTCCTCCTCCGAACTGCCGACCACTTCCCCGAGGCCCTGGTCCTCGATGAAATCACGGAGCGTGTCAATCATGCTGACATCGTCCTCAACGATATAAATTCTAAGTCCTCTCTCCATAGACAGCCCTTCCTTCGTCTGTATATGCAATTGCCCCCACCGGAATGCGCACGGTGAAGCAGGTGTTACCGGGCTCCGACTGCACTTCTATGCTGCCGCCGAAATGATCTTCCACCATATTCTTGACACCGGCGAGACCGACACCGCGGTAGATGTTGCCCGTCCGCTCATCGAACTTGGTCGAATAGCCGAGGCGGAATATCTTTCCGAGCTTCCGCGGCAAGATGCCGGGTCCGTTGTCCGAAACTTTGAACTCATACGTCCCGTCGTATTTTCGCTCCGAGACCATGATGACACCGCGCCGTCTGTCTCCCTCAATGGCCTCGATTGCATTGCCGACCAGGTTTTTGAGCACCGTCATCAGCGCGTAGTGTTCGCGGGTCAGGAAATCATCCCGGCAGTCGAAAATCAGACGTATGTCCAATTTCTTCTCGCGGAGTACGCTGTTCGAAGTCGCATCCAGAATTTCCATCAAATCGCGAAAACGGATGTGATCCTCATCGTATTCGTTGGCCGCGGTCTCCTCGAGTCCCCGCATGATGCGAAGATAATCCTTCTTGATCTCGTGGACATCGCGGGCAATATCCAGCGCGCGGCGCTGCATCTCATCGGGCAGTTCCTGCGCGCGGAGCTCCTCCGAGAGCCGATAGGCGTTGCCCATGACGCGCTCTATTTCCTCCGAATTTTTCCGCATCAGATAGAGCTCGCTCTTTAAGCCCGTAATCATGAGGAAGAGGCGCTGGTAGCGGCTCTCCTGCTCGTGCCGCACCTGAAGCTCCCGGTACTGCCGGTCCATGACCAAAATGAGGAGCACCAGCGCCGAGCGAAGCAACGCGACCAAAAAGAGCACCAAAGAGGCATTCTCCGAATTGATCGCAGCCCCGAAAAAGTAGGCCCGAAACAGAAGTTCCGCCGCATTTGCGAGCAGATCGCAGAAAAAGGCCGCCGCAAACACCCGCGGCAGGGAGGTAAAGCGCTTGTTCGGAATTTGCAGCTTAAAGAGCAGGCCGTAACAGAGATAAAAGAGCGCGCCCGGCAGCTGCTGGTATATTTTGACGCCCGCAGGCCCGTGTAGCAAGAGCGATACCAGGACGCGGAACAAAAAGACAATGAGCGCGGTGAAGCCGCAAGCCGAGAGGCTGTGGATTTGCGCACCCATGGTCATAAGGAGCACCGGCAGCAGCACCACCGCAATCGAAATGCGGAAATCGCTGCTCAGTACATTGAAATAGAACTGAGAGAGCAGGGCGACCGTCGCGCCGATCAGCGCGCTGCGCCTCACCGGATGAAATTCCAAGGGCCGCCTCAGGAAGCCGCCGTCCATCTGTTCGGAGCGCTCCGTCTCCCTTACTTTTCTCTCTCCCTGCACCGCGATTCCCCCTTTCTTTCGCTCAACAGTATAGCATTTTATGCTATACTGTTCACACCAAAGCGCTTCGCTTTGTCTGTTTTTTTCGGAGGTCTTTTATGACAGTACCTGAAATTCTTCTCGCATTGCGTCCGCTCCTTGCGGTACTTGCTGTTTTGTTTTTGCTCCCGAGACTGTTCGGCCGCCCGTTCCGCGAATTCACGGGCTTTCTCCACGACCTGAGAAGCCTGCTCCGTGCGGCCGAAGAGAGCAAAAAGCTGGGGCCCACGGAGCGCTCGATTCCGGATGTCACCAAGCTCTTTCTCCCTGCCATCAACCGCGATTTTCCGGCCTTCAACTGGCCCGAAGAGCGGGTCGCGATTGAGAAGCGCATTGTTTCCGTGCTCGCGGCGCGTCAGGCCCTCGATTTGAGCAAGCTTTCCGCCCCCTCCGAGAGCCTTCGGGAGCGCGTGCGCCTCGCAATCGAGGATGACCGTATGAACGAGCTGACGCGCAGTTTTTCCGACATCGTGATTCATAAGACCGCGATCGCGGACTATAAAAATCAGCCCACGCTGACGGAAATACGTCTGGTGAGTTCCATCGGCTTTACCGCCTCTCTTTCGGGCGAATCCGTCCGAAAGAGCGAGGGGAAAGCGCGGGCCGCCGCGCTCGCCGCTCCGCATCGGGTTGAGACCAGCGTCACTTCGGTCCTGGTCCATGCCCAGAGCGTCAACGTGAAAAGCGGCTATCAGAAGATCGTCGGCATCTCCTGTCCGCACTGCGGCGCTCCGTTGCCGCGCGCCGACACGCGCATCTGCCCTTTCTGTAAGAGCGCACTTGTGCAGACCGACAGTATGGTCTGGTCGCTCGAGGAAATCGAATTTCA
>CAJPKN010000061.1 GCA_905370385.1 Stomatobaculum longum | reverse complement strand
AGCTGCGGAAGGCCGTCTCTTTTTCTCTGTATGGCTTAGTGCTTACGATAGTGCCTGTCTCTTTCCCTCTTTTTTACTTGGTCCCCGTGAGCGCTACGCCGTTCACATAAAGCGTGTGCCCGTTTGCCGTCACATTGGCCGCATTCCCGTTAAAGGAAGTCACATAGCTGTCCGCACTGAGCGTCCAGGTACTGGTGCTGTCCAGCGTCACCGAGACGGTTCCGACTTCGGTCGAGACAGTCTCGCCCTTCGCATTGCTGATCTTGCCGTCCACGGAGCCCTCAAAGCTCGATCCGTCGCTAAGCTCAAGATTTAAGGTGGAATCGTTGCCCACCTTGACTGCGCCCGCAAGCGTCTGCTTGCTTGCTTTCAAGGTCGCAATGTTCTTTCCGCCGCTCCAGCCGTCCGCGCAGACCGAGAGCAGTATCTTCTCGGAGTCCTCGTTGACAATCTTCACATCGTTCAATGTGATTACGGCATCGGTGTTGGTCACGTGGAACACATGGCCGCTCTGACTGGTCAGGCTGCCGCCGTTCATCGTAAAACTGCTCGTGCCGCTGTCCGCATCGCCGGACATGGACTGATAAATCATAATGCTGTCGAGGAAGGTCGCGTTGCCGTTTCGCTCTGTATTCTTCGCCGTGAGATTGCAGTTCTCAAGCTTGATGGAGTTCAGTCCCTCAATGCAGACACCTTCCGCGCGATAGGACTTAAGCTCTGCGTTGGACACCGTGATGTCCGCCGTGGAATAGATCGCCGGGGAGCCGAGGCCGCTTGACTCATAGCTGCCGCCGTCTACCACGACCGTGCCGCCGCCGCGGTCCGTTCGAATCGCCGCGGAGGACCGGCCTGTCGTCGTGACCTTCAGATTCGAGGCATTCGTGATGCCGCCGCCGGTTGTCATAATGCCGCCGGAGCCGTCGCCCATGGTTGTGATTTTCGTGTCCTTTATGGTGACCGTCGTGCCGTCGCCGCTTTCTCCGTTCTTTCCCCCGTTGCCGCCGTAGCAGAACATACCGTTCGCGCCGTTCGCGTTGGATGTGATGCTTCCGCCGGTAATCGTGGTCTTGGAACCGCCTTTTACCAGAAGCGCTGCGTTGAGGCCGTAGAAGTTGCAGTCGTCACCGCCGTCGGAGTCGCCGGTCTTCGTGAGCAGGGGATTCGCAATGCTCACCGCATCGGAAGTCGAAATGAGCAGAGCGCTCTCATCGCTCGTTGCGCTTACATAGGTCTGGTCGCTCGTCGAGCTTGCGGATGTGATTTCCGCGGCGCCCTTGTACTCGATGTCCGAGCTGCTTCCGCCCGGCGCTCCTCCGGGTCCGCCCTTTCCGTCTGGGGCTTTTCCATCCGGCGCACCGCTCGGCGCTTCTCCCTGCGCCGTGCTGCTCTCTGTCTCGGTGCTGCTTTCCGCAGAAGTGCTTGTGGCAGCCTTGTTTCCGCAGGCGGCAACGCTGAGTGCCACCGCTGTCGCAAGCAACAGCATACGACCGTTCTTCTTTCTCATAAGAACTCCCTTCTCGAAATGAACTTATTTCCTGCTGTTTCCGTGATGCTTCGGCAACAATATACCAAGGCTAACTATAGCGTATCCTCCTATCGCGGAACAAGTTAAGAAATACGGTCTGTCCGTAGAAAGAAGATTCTCAACGTATGCGGAAGCCTCGTTCTCCCTCTTTAATCGGAATGGTTCTGACCTCCATGTTTTCAATCTTCACATAGCGTCCCTGTTCGATTTCCAGGATCACGCGGTCAATCTGCGCTTCCGTCCCCTGTATCTCCATGCTGACAGAGCCGTCGTCCTCATTTCGCACCCAGCCCACAGCGCCCGCAAATTCGGCGGCGTACTTTGCCCGGTAGCGAAACCCGACGCCCTGCACAAAGCCGTAAAACCGAAGGTATTTCCGTATCATACGCGACTCCTCTATCCCGTTCTGCCTCTCTATACCGAAGCGACATTCATCCTTTTACCCGGCGCTGAATGCCGTCATCTCGATTGTATCTTAGTATGGCAGAGCTCTCTGCGTTTCCTTTACCGCAGCGCGGCATCGATCTTATCATCCAGACTGTCATCTTCCACCGTAAAATAATTTCGGTCTCCGGCTCTGCGGTAAAAGAGGGCCAGTTGCCCCGTCTGCTGCACCAGAACGGCTTCTAACTTGCCTGCCACCCCTTCCTCGGACTCTGCGGAGATGAGAGAGCCGCTGTCAAGCTTCTCCTTGAGGGCGGCGAGGTAGCTGTGCCCGAGTTTCGAGAGTCCGGCCTCATTCATGCGGAAGCAGAGCTGCACCGCCCGGTCTCCCACGGGATAGTAGAGCTCACAGAAGGGCGCATCCTTCGTGTACTCATGCTCCTCCGGACGGAAGAGTTCGTAAAAGTCTCTGAGCCCGGCCTCGTTCTTTCGAATGCAGGCAATGGCGCGCTTCTTTTCCGGGCCGTCTTCATCCCTTCCCTCCTGCAGCGCCAAATCCGCCTTGGGATCGATCCAGTGGTAGAGCATCGCTTCCAGACTTGCCCCTTCTTCCGCTTCCCGCTTTAGGGTGAGGAACTCATAATCTCCCGGTACGAGTTTCAGCCCCTCCTCTGCCGCGGCGCGTGCGCCCTCCTTGTCCCCGAAGTGCGCGCGTAGCTTTCCGAGCAAAAGGTAAGTCCAAGGATAGTCCGCTTCTTCGAGCACACCTTGTTCCGCATAGCGCAGCGCCTCTTCCGGATATCCGCTGTACAAAAGTCCCACGGCATAGCGGTAATACCAGACGCCGGAACCCTTGGCGTTTTCCTCGGCGTCCTTCATCCATACTTGCCCGCGGTAGTAATAACTGTATTCTCCCACGTTGTTGCAGGCGAGACCGTAGTAGAGCGAGAGTTTCAAATCCCGGCGGGCCTGCTTCTTTGAAAAGCGACCGGCCGCGGCGCCCGCATCCACGAACTGCTCAATCCAACGCACCATTTTCCCGTAATAGCCGCCGTCATCCTCCAGGAAGGCCTCCAGGGTCTCAATGTCTTCGGGCGAGAGCAGGGAGCCGGTCTCCGGGTACCGTTTCGGTTCCGCGCGGTAGAGGGTAATTCCGCCCACATTTCTTCGAAAGCTGTGAAACTCCGCGCCGGTCATGCCCCGCTCCTTAAAGAAGGCGAGGGCGGCATCCAGCACAGACTCCAAGTCCCAGGCAATGAAGTCTGAATAGCCGTAGTACAGGCCGCTCGCAAATCCCGTATGGCAGAGAGCATCCTCACCGCCGTGTTCGCTCAAATAGGCGCGCAATTCATCGCGAAACGCTGCGAGCGCCTCTTCTCTTCCCTCTTCCGGAAAGGCGCTGAGGGGATACAGCAGAAAGCCCGGCACTATGCCGTTCCGGTGATATTCGTCAACCAGATCGCTCTCTCCGTGCAGATATTCATTAATTGCCACGGAAAGGCGCGTGCTGCCCTCATAGACATCCAGGCGCCAGTCGGCATCCGGATCTTCATCCGCATCGAGCCGATACGCAATTTCGGAAGTATCCAGATAGGCACCGGCATCCTCCCACGCGGGATAGCCGAGCTCCGTTACATACGCGTATAAGTCCGAAAGTTTCTTCGACTCACCCGCCTCGGGCGCTTCCAGTAACTCGATGCCTGTGAGAAACGCAATCGCCGCTATGTCGCCGAGTATCTGGTTCGTTAGCTTATAGAGCATCCACTCCGCCCGCCGCGGATTTTCCCGCTGCAGGGGCAGAAGCTTTTCACAGTAGAGTTTCAGGGAAAAGAGCTGCTCTCCGGTCGGAATCAGCCAAACGTCTACATCCGCGGCATCGATTTGAACGCTATCTTGTTGCAGCGCAAACTTATCGCTCGGCGCGGAACCCGCCCGTATCTTCCAATACGCAAGAACTTCCTTCGGCGCGCGGCGGCAAAAGTACACGAGGGGATAGAGTGCAGAGCGCCTTCCCTCCGCACAGAGTATGAGCTCATACTTCTCTCCGTCAAAGCCGAGTTCAAACGAGACATCTCGAATGGCCTGCTCCAGTACGGCGCCGCAGCGCTGCAACATCGCCTCTCCATCGTCCTCGTTTCGGTCGATTGCCGCCCGGAGTTCTGCCTCGATTTTAAGAAATGCGTCCCAGGCTTCTGCCGTTCTCTCCCGGAAGTTTTTCTCGAAGCGCGGAAAGGTAAGGCGCTCCCTGCAGTCCCCTACATACTCGCTTATTTCCTTGTCTTTCGGATGCAGGAAGAGGGCGCGCTCAAAGTAGTAAAGCGCAAGCCCGTCCTCGTCGAGATAATAATAGGCGAGCGCCATCAACCGGTTATGCCGAAAATCTTCCGAAAGCTCCTCTTCGTGTGCTGCCAAGACTGCAATCGCCTTATGATAGAGCTCTGTTCCCTCGGTCTCCGCAAGTGCGAGATAAGCCGTCGCAAGCTCTGAATCTCCCTCGGGGCCGCGCTCCTCGGCGGGAATTGTCTCCAACATCTCCCTGCTCTTCTCAAACGCGCCGCTGTCGTTCCAACGCCGGCATTGTTCCAAAATATCCACGCGCTTTCCTCCTCATTCGCTTTCCGACTTTTGCCGAAACGCCGCATAGCCTTTGCTCACTGCAAAGGACTTCGAAAACCAAGCCTACACTACTCCGAAAATTCTCCGTCTACCATGCCGTTCAAATAAAAACCGGGGTCGGCGATAAACGCCTCCCAGCTTGCAAGCGGGCAGAACTCCTCCTGCTCTGTAT
This sequence comes from Stomatobaculum longum, assembly GCA_905370385.1. Lineage (GTDB taxonomy): Bacteria > Bacillota > Clostridia > Lachnospirales > Lachnospiraceae > Moryella > Moryella longum_A. The sequence goes on along the minus strand of CAJPKN010000061.1, from coordinate 4,218 downwards.
CGAGATACCAGATTCGCTTGTCTCTCGGACTCCAGAGCAAGACATAGTCACTGTAGTTATCCATCTCCGCCATGAAAGACAAGAGCTTTTTCCGCTTCCAACGGAACTCCCGCAGTTCAAGATAGGGGTAAAACTCCATCCACCGCACCGACTCCCGTTCGGGGAATTCGAGGCGCAGCGCCCCGTTTTTAAAGTACGCTGTCATAGCCGCCGGCAGATGATAGCTTTTTAGCTCTCTCAGCTTCTCCTGCTCGTTATGCCAGTCCTCCGGCTCGAGAGAGCGCAAATACTCGGCCATTTCTCTGTTCTTGTTCTGCACCGCCAGCGTATAGGGACGGTCGCCGTACTTGTCCGCAAGAGTGATATCCGCCCCCTTTGAAACAAGATAGCGAAGAAGCTCCAAGTGATTCTCGCGTGCCGCCTCCGTGACCGGGGTCGAGGCATAGGGAAAGACCATGTCCGGCTTATGAAAGTTGATGTCCGCCCCCTGTTGTAAGAGGTACTCTACAAGCATGCGGTTTCCGCTGTGCGCCGCAGCGCGGAGCGGCTTCCCGCCGTAGCGCCGTAAATCCAAAGATAGCCTATCGATTACAGTCAGTATCTTCGGATCTCTGACATCCTCCAGGCAGTAAAAGAGGCGGCTTATATTCTCCTCCCGCGGCGTGATGCGGGCACCTGCCTCCACCATCGAAAGAAAGGCGCTCAGGTCTCCCTTATTGAGCGCCTCATAGAGGCTCTCCTCCTTCGCCTCACTCATGCCTCGTTTTCCTCGGTATACGTTCGCTCGATGTCTATGAACTGAATGTAGATGCCGGAGACCTCACCCTCGCTGTCATAACCGAAATACGTCGGGTAATAGCCGTCTCCCCAACCGCTCGCAAAGAGAGCCACTTCCGCATTCGCCCCCGGAACTTCCCACTTGAGCCAGTCGCCCCATTCGCCCTGGTACTTCGGATATTCCGCTGCGTTCTTTTTTAAAAGTTCCTCCAGCAAGTCGCCGTAGAGGTCAAAATCGCTGTCCTGCTTTGTCTTCTCTTCCAGAAAGGCAAGATAAGCTTCTTTTGTCGCGAAGTCCGCGATACAAGCCATACCGGCATCCACGCCGAAGCCGAAGTAATCTCCCTCTTTGAATTCTCCCTCAAGTCTCTCTTCGCCCGTCACCGCGAGCTCATAGCGCACCGTTTCTCGGCCGCTCACTTCCAGCTTGGCGCAGGCATAGCGGTCTCCGTACTCCTTGCTCGGCACCACGCAGAGCTTAAGCGTATAGCTCCCTGCCGGTATGGTCTGCAGATAGGGAACGGCATCATCCAGGGTCACCATGGGATCGCAGACCACGATTTTTCCCGTCGGAAAATGCACGGGACCGAGATCCAGAATATCCACTTCCTTTCTTCCGATTACCTTCTCCGTAAAATAGCGCTCCAATTTGACATCTGCGTCCAGAATTTCGCGCACTGCCTCATACTGTTTCATCCACTCTGCTGTCGGCATCTCTTTTTCCTCTCGATGAACCGGTTTTACCGGTGTTTTTATTGACTCCGTTTCTCAGCGCGTCCCCGACGCGTACTCGCCCATATTGATATCCAGTACCTCTCTCGGGGGCTGAATCAATGCATCCTCATAGCGGCAGGACCAGTGCAGTTCGGAGCTCATCTCCCCGTCTATAACACCGTCCACCGTCTCCCCGTCCGCAATCACGTTTCCGCTGCCAAGCAGATAGGCGGCCACATTGTAGGCGTGATTCACAACCCAATTCGGATTCATACCGTGGAAATGGTACTGAAGATCCGGCAGGAAGAGGGTGCTCATACCCAGGGTATCCACGACCATGTCTTCGCTGTCCTGCACATTGAAAAAGCGCACGTTGACACCGAAGTAGATGAAGCGGTTTGTGCCCTCCGTCTCATGCTGCCGCACGCTCTCCGCGGTAAACAGTTTTCCGGAACTCGGAAAATAGAAGGCCTCACAGTCCGGGTACAGTTCCGAAAGGGCCTCCAGGAAGTCCATGTCGAGGGTGGCGCGCTGCACGGCCGGAAGCGCCCTCGCGAGCATATCGGTCGCGAACACACGGTATCGGCAGTTGCCGAGTATATCGTCTCTCTCCTCGATGCAGTCCCACATCTGACTCCGAAGAAAGTCATCGATCTCCTCGCCGTCAAACGCCGTGCACTCAGTCAGCATAAGCTGCACCGGCACGCTTTGATCTTGAAACTCTGCCCTATAGTCGAGTGCCGCAAATCCCGCTGTCTTGCCGTCATGGCAGAAGCACTCTGTCTTACCGACATGCTTCTCGATGACAGCACTCATCCGCTCCTTAGACGGCATATCTGCCGGCTCCCGGAACAAGAGCTCTATCACAAAGGGACCGCCGGCCCTCTCTGCCTTGTTCTCATCCAAATCCTGTCGAAATACCTCTTCGCTCATCGCTTCCTCCCGATCGGAGCCGCTCCGAAAGCGCGCTCCCTTTCAACTCTCAAACAGCTCACGACGCAGGGCTTTCAGTTCTTCGCGGAATTCCGCAAGCGAAGTCTCATCCATCACCTCTGTGATATCGTACTCCTTCGCATGTTCCGCAAAGTCACTGAGCGCTTCCCGAAGAACTTCCTTTTCTTCGCTATTCGCCGTAAGGCGAATGTTCCGCGCTTCAAGACCTTCATCCAGGTCTTGTAAATTCACGCTCCCGCTCCGCAGGCACTCTAAATAAAGGGCCGCAAGGTCGCCGATCAAATCGATGGCATAATAAAAGTTAAGTTCCATCCCCTCTCGATTCGTAAAGCGAAGCGCATCCCCGGTCATACGAAGCGAGGACTCCCGCTCATCGAGCGCCTTAAGGCCCGTCCGTGCAAAAATCTCACCGAGCCCTATCTCATCTTTCTCAAAGTCTTCCAGCAGGCTTAGGAGGGTCAGACTGTCGTCCGTCCCGCCGATATAGCTGCCCCAATAGCTCTCAATGTACATGCTTCGCTCCTTCCGTACCCGCACCTTTCCCGCAGACATGCAAGCGCCGTCTGCCGTTTCAGCAAGCATTGCTCCCGCAGAACTCTGCCCGAATCTGTTCTCCCAGTTTCCGAAAACGCGCTTCTTTTCCGTCGTGGTGACCGTAGTCATCCATGGAAAACCGAAGCTTTACGCCCTTTTCGCGTAAGATGTCCGCGACCCGCTCTGCGGCATCCGCGGCCGTAGAGAGCGGTGCCGGATGTCCTTCGCCCTCGCGTCTGCCGTTTTGCAGATAAAGGCGGCAATTCGCATTCCGGATTTCCGTCCGCGCGCAGTAGTCCGCAAAGCCCGGATACCAAAAAGAACCGCAGAGCGAAAAAACAGCACACGCTGCGGTCTCACGGAATATGCTGTACACTGCCGCAAGCCCGCCGAGAGAATACCCACCGTAGGCAATGCGCTCCGCATCAATGGGATATTTCGTAAGCAGTTCCGGAAGTTTTTCCCAAAAGAGCTCCCTGTGATACGCATCCGCCTTTCCTTCGAAGGGCTTTGCATCCGCCCGGAATGCGGGCTGCGGCCAGGGACTGAAGTCCGCGGTTCTCTCCGACGAAACCACGGACAGCACAAACATATCCGAAAGCAAAGCCGCAAGCGTCTCGGGAAGCGCATCGTTCCAGAGAAGCAGGGGATAACGCGTGCCCTTCTCGAGCTCTTGCGGCAGTTGTAAACTGTACTGTCTCACGCGACTTACTTGCTCTTATGCTCTATGATCTTCACGACAAAATCATAGACACGCTTGGTCGAGGGAATATTCAGTCTCTCCTCCGGCGTATGAATGTCCTTCATGTCAGGTCCGATCGAGACTGCATCGAGGTTTTTGATTTTGCCCGAGAGGATGCCGCACTCCAGGCCTGCGTGAATTGCCTGCACCGACAGCTCTTTTCCGAAGAGCTCGCGGTAAATAGCCGCCGCCTCATCGCGGAACGCAGACTCCCGCACATACTCCCAGGCCGGGTACTCACTGTGCACCGCAGAGCTTGCCCCGAAGCAGCTCGCGACAAATTCGATTTTATCGACCACCGCCCGGAATGCGGTCGCAACCGAGCTGCGAACGGAATACTTGAGTGTAAAGGTCTCGGCCGATAGCTCCGTGATCCCGAGGTTTACCGAAGTCTCAACCAGACCCTCGATGTCCGCGCTCATGCGCTGCACACCGTAGGGAAGGGCTTCCATGAGTCCGAGCACCTTCTCGGTGCTCTCCGCCGTGAGTGCCGCCGC
>CAJPKN010000060.1 GCA_905370385.1 Stomatobaculum longum | reverse complement strand
AATAATATGCAAAACGTCTCGGAATGAATTGTAACACGTCAATCTGTGTACTTCAAGAAATACATAATTCCAAGTACTTTGGTAGGAATTCGCCTTGCATGTGGCAACACTGCCGCGCTATAATGCTAAAAACGCAATATTTGTGTGAACTTGCGCAGGCGCAAGAGAGGGAGAATTATGAGCAAAGACTTACTGACGGTGCGGGATTTATCCGTGCGAGTCGAAGAAAAAAATATTCTGAAGAGCCTGAATCTTTCGGTAAAGCCCGGTGAGACCCATGTCTTAATGGGACCGAACGGTGCCGGAAAATCCACGCTCGGCAACACGCTGATGGGCAATCCGCACTATGAGGTAATCGGCGGTTCGGTCGAGTTCCAGGGACAGAACCTCCTGGATCTCTCGGTCAACGAGCGCGCCAAAGCGGGTATTTTCATGTCCTTCCAGAACCCGCTCGAGGTGCCGGGCATCAGCCTCGCAAACTTTATCCGAAACGCGCTGGAGCAGAGAACCGGAAAGCGCATTCGTCTCTGGGATTTCCGTAAGGAGATTGCGAAGGCGCTCGAGGTGCTGAACATGGATCCGAGCTATGCGGACCGCGACCTGAATGTCGGTTTCTCGGGCGGCGAGAAGAAGAAGGCGGAGATCTTACAGCTGCTCATGCTGAAGCCGAGCCTTGCGATTCTCGACGAGACGGATTCCGGCCTCGACGTGGACGCGGTGAGAACCGTGAGCCGCGGCATTGAGGAGTATCAGAAGGACAAGGATTCGGCGCTCATCATCATCACCCACAACATGGGCATTCTGTCCTCGCTCAAGGTGGACAAGACCCATGTGATTGTGAAGGGCTCGATTGTCGCGGACGGCGATGCAAGCCTTGTTGAGGAGATCAACCGCGACGGTTTCGCGCGCTTCGAGACCAAGGAGTGAGTATGTCGGAAGAGAGAGAAAAAGAGAGAACCTATGTGGAAGACATAGACCGCTCCATCTATGACTTCCGTAACGAAGAGAAGGATGCCTACCGCATTCGGGCAGGCCTCACCCCGGAGATTATCACCGAGATTTCCAAGACCAAGAACGACCCGGCTTGGATGCTGGAGCACCGCCTGAAGTCCCTCGAGATTTTCGAGCGGAGCAGCATGCCGGTCTGGGGCCCCTCGATCGAGGGCCTCAATATGGATCAGATTGCGACCTATGTGCGCCCGAACACGAAGATGAGCGCGGAGTGGTCGGAGGTGCCGGAGGAAATCAAGGACACCTTTGAGAAGCTCGGCATACCGCAGGCGGAGCGTGAGAGCCTTGCGGGCGTCGGCGCGCAGTACGACTCGGAGCTGGTCTACCACAATGTAAAAAAGGAAGTGGCGGAGCAGGGCGTCATCTACACCGACCTGGAGAGCGCCATGCACGGACCCTTCGAGCAGATGATACGCGACCACTTCATGAAGCTGGTGCCGCCGACGGACCACAAGTTTGCGGCACTGCACGGCGCGGTCTGGTCGGGCGGTTCCTTTGTCTATGTGCCGCCGGGCGTCAGCGTGGAAATTCCGCTGCAGTCCTACTTCCGTCTGAATGCGCCGGGTGCGGGACAGTTTGAGCACACTCTGATCATTGTCGACGAGGGCGCTTACCTCCACTTCATTGAGGGATGTTCCGCACCGAAGTACAATGTCGCAAACCTCCATGCGGGCTGCGTGGAGCTCTTTGTCGGCAAGCGCGCAACCCTGCGCTATTCGACCATTGAGAACTGGTCCAAGAACATGTATAACCTGAACACGAAGCGCGCCAGAGTCGAGGAGGACGGCAAGGTCGAGTGGATCTCCGGTTCCTTCGGCTCTCATGTGGGCTATCTCTACCCGATGAGTGTGCTTGCGGGCGACCGCGCTCGCTCCGAGTTCTCGGGCGTCACCTTTGCGGGGGCGGGGCAGAACTTAGACACCGGCTGCAAGGTGGTGCATATCGGAAAGAATACGAGTTCCTATATCAATACCCGTTCGATTTCGAAGAGCGGCGGCATTTCGACCTTCCGCTCGGCGGTCGTCGTGCAGGCGGGCGCGGAGAACGCGAAGAGCTCTACCTCCTGCCAGTCTCTCATGCTGGATGCGGAGAGCCGCTCGGACACGATTCCGGCAATCGAGGTCAAGACCAACAAGGCGGACATCGGCCACGAGGCAAAGATAGGCCGCATCTCGGACGACGCGGTCTTCTACCTCATGAGCCGCGGTGTCTCCGAGGAAGATGCGAGAGCGCTGATTGTCAGCGGTTTCGCGGACAATGTCGGAAAAGAGCTGCCGCTTGAGTACGCGGTCGAGATGAATAACCTGATCAGACTTGAGATGAAGGGCGCAATCGGATAAGGAGGGCGAGATGAAATTTAATACCTTGGCGAGCCCGACTTACAGTTGGCTCAAAATGAACGGCGGGGAGCTCTTAGACCTCCCCGCGATGGAGCGCCTTTCCCCGGCAATCGAACTGCCGGAGGGCGTGCGCGTTGAAAAATTAAACGGGGTCGCGGCAAAGCCGCTGCGCACCGGCGGCGGCGCGGAGTTCGGCGAGGCACTCGCCGCGGCAAAGCTTCCGGTTCTGATTTGTACGGTCCCGGAGGGACAGGAGATTGCGGAGCGGGATGCGCTTCGCCTCTCCTTCCGTCTGCCGGACGCAGGGCAGGAGTATAACCCGCGCGGACGCAACAGCGTGAAAGGCGAGAAGGCGAGCGGCACGCCGGCAAAGGCCGGAAAGTTCGCACAGGTGGAACTCAATTTGGAGCGCGAGAGCTCGCTTACGGTGGTCATGGACTACCTCTCGGAGGCAGATGCAAAGGGACTCGCGGGCGTACAGACCAAGGTGACGCTCGGAGAAGGCGCAAAGCTCACCCTTGTGCAGCTGGTGCGCGCGGGCAGCGGCTACACCTTTTTGAACGATGTCGGCGCGGTCTGCGCAAAGGATGCGGAGCTCCGCGTGATTCACCTGGTGCTCTCCGGCAAGCATGTGTACCAGGGCTTCAGTTCCGCGATGGAGGGAGATCGCTCTCAGCTCGCGGTCGATGTGGGCTATGTCGGCGAAGATCGCGCGCACTACGACTTTAACTACGAGAGCATCCACAGCGGCAAGAAGACGGGGGCGGAGATTCACGGCAAGGGCATACTGCGCGGTCACGCGAAGAAGGTGTTCCGCGACAGCATAGACCTCCGCAACGGCTGCTCCGGCAGTGAGGGCAACGAGACCGAGGATGTGCTTCTCATGGACGAGACGGTCGAGAACCGTTCGCTCCCGATTATTCTCTGCAGCGAGGACGATGTGGTGGGCAACCACGGCGCGACCATAGGCCGCCTGGATGAGGACCTGCTCTTCTACATGGAGTCCCGCGGCATGCAGAAGGATGAAATTTACGAGATGATGGCGAAGGCGAGAATCGACGCGATTGTTCGGAAAATTCCGGATGCCAAGACGCGCCACGACCTACTGGAGTTTGAGGACGAAGAGGAGCGTGAGGACAGATGACGAACGAAGAGAGAAGAGCGGAGGACCTGCGGATTCGAAAGGACTTTCCGCTGATTGACGGACATCCGGAGATTGCCTACCTCGATAACTCTGCGACAACGCAGAAGCCGGAGAGCGTGCTCCGCGCGATGCAGCATTACTATCTGGAAGAAAACGCGAACCCGCTGCGCGGTCTCTACGAGCTATCGGTCAAGGCGACCGAGGCGTATGAGGATGCGCGGGAAGCGGTGCGCGCGTTTATCGGAGCGGGAAGCATTCAGGAGATTATTTTCACGCGAAACGCGAGCGAGAGCTTGAACCTGATCGCTTACTCGGCGGGCGAGGCCTTCTTAAACGAGGGCGATGAAATCCTGATTACGATCATGGAGCACCACTCGAACCTGATTCCCTGGCAGCAGGCGGCTGCGCGGAGAGGCGCGGTTCTTAAGTTCCTCGAGCCGGATGAAGAGGGTTATATCTCGGAAGAAAATTTCCGCAGCATGCTGAGCCCGAAGACCAAGCTGGTCTCGATGACTCACATCTCGAACGTGCTCGGCGTGAAAAACGATGTGAAGACCTTTGCGCGGATTGCGCACGAGAACGGCAGCCTCTTTGTCCTGGACGGCGCACAGTCCGTGCCGCATATTCCGGTCGATGTGACCGAGCTCGGCGCCGATTTCCTCGTTTTCTCGGGACACAAGATGCTGGCGCCCATGGGCATAGGCGTACTCTACGGCAAGAAGGAACTGCTTGAGAAAATGCCGCCCTTCCTCTTTGGCGGCGAGATGATTGAGTACGTGAGCCGCGAGAAGGCGACCTGGGCGGAGCTCCCGCACAAGTTTGAGGCCGGCACGGTCAATGTGGGCGGGGCGGTCGGCCTGCATGCGGCGATTGAATATTACAAGCAGCTCGGCTGGGATAAGATTTTGGAGCGCGAGGAGCATTTGAGCCGTCTCGCGATGGAAAAGCTCTCGGCAATTCCGCATCTCAGAATCCTCGGGCCGAAGGACGGCACTGCGCACCACGGCATCTTCACCTTCACGATTGAGGGCGTGCACCCGCACGACATTGCGGCCATCCTTGACTCGCACAGGGTGAACATACGCGCGGGTCACCACTGCGCGCAGCCGCTCATGCAGTTTATGAAGACGCCCTCCACAACGCGGGCAAGCTTTGCATTTTACAATACCGAGGACGAGCTGGATCGCCTCGTTGAGAGCATCGGCGGCGTGCGCCGTGAGATGGGCTATCAGGAGTGAGCATGGACAATAAGATTTTTTACAATGAGATTTTGACGGACCACAACCTCCACCCGGGCAACAAGCGCGACCTTCCGGACGCGAACCTGGTTCTGGAGGGGGTGAACCCGAGCTGCGGCGACGACATCATCTTAAAGCTCAAGGTTGTAGACGGCGTGATCGAGGACGGTGGTTTTGTCGGCGACGGCTGCGCGGTCTCCCAGGCCTCGGCGGATATGATGCTGGACCTTGTGATCGGTAAGACCGAGGCAGAGGCAAAGCGCCTCGCGGAGATCTTTTTCCGCATGATTAAGGGCAGCATTACCGAGGAAGAGAGAGAAGAACTCGAAGAAGCGGGTGTCTTAAAGGACATCTCCCACATGCCGGCGCGCGTCAAGTGCGCGGTGCTCGGCTGGCACACCATGGAAGAGATGCTGAACGGGAATGCAAGTCCCGTAACCACCGAGGACAAGTAAATGGGACTGAATCCACTGCAGCTTATGAAGCTCTTCGGCATGAACAAGAAGTTTCAGAAGAATCACCCCAAGGTGAGCGCCTTTTTCCGCACCCACTTTGCGGGCGGCCTGACAGAGGGCACCGTACTTGAAATCAGTGTCACGAAACCCGGCGAGGAGACCGTGAGCACCAACATGCGCGTCTTAAAGTCGGACTTGGACTTGATCGAAGAATTGAAGAAGATGAAATAAGTCAGCGATCTAAAAGAAGCTACCGCAAATAACTTGCGGTAGCTTCTTTTTGTTATATCCATATGACGCACGCGGGAAACAGTGAAAAGCTCAAGGCTTTGTTGTCATCCAGCCACTGCCCGGTTTGGACGGTGGCAGCCCAGTGGACATAAGATATATCTCAGCGCTTGTTGCTCTTTCTCCAGATGTGCATCTTCTCCGCTTCCTGAATGAGCTCGTCGCGGAAGTCCGGATGCGCGATCGAGATGATGCGCTCCGCTCTCTGCCAGTTGGTCACGCCCTTTAAGTTGACCATGCCGTACTCGGTCACGAGGTAGTGAACCGCGGTTCTCGGATCGGAGACCGTGGAACCCGGGGTCAGGGTTGCGCGGATGCGGGATTTTCTCTCGCCGGTCTTGGTCTCAAAGGAGGAGCTCATGCAGATAAAGCTCTTGCCGCCCTTCGAGAGATAAGCGCCGAGCACAAAGTCGAGCTGACCGCCGGTGCCGGAAATCTGTTTCGGACCCGCGGACTCCGCATTGACCTGACCGAAGAGGTCCATATCCACGGCGTTGTTGATCGAGATAAAGTTGTCGATCTGGCCGATCACATAGGGGTTATTCGTGTAGTCGACCGGCGCGCTCATGCAGCCCGGGTTGTTGTTTAAGTGGTCGTAGAGCTTCTTCGTGCCGGCCGCGAAGGCATAGACTTCACGTCCCTTGTCGAAGGGCTTTCTGAGGTTCGTGATCTTGCCTGCGTCGTAGAGATCCACAAAGGCGTCGACATACATCTCGGTGTGCACGCCGAGATCCTTTAAGTCGGATGCCGCAATCATGCTGCCAACGGTGTTCGGCATGCCGCCGATGCCCAGCTGGAGGCAGGCGCCGTTCGGAATCTGCTCCACGATGAGACGCGCAACTTCGCGGTCCACCTCGGTCGGGGGTGCGCCCGCGCCGAGCTCCTGCATGGGATCGTTCTCGCCCTCTACGATGAAGTCGACATCGGAGATGTGGATGGCGTTCTCAAAGCCGCCGAGGCAGACCGGCTGGTTCTTGTTGACCTCGACCACGACCTTGCCCGCGGAAGCGCACATCGCAGCGAGGTGGGAGGCCTGCGGACCGAAGTTGAAGTAGCCGTGCTCGTCCATGGGCGCCACCTGCAGGAAGGCAACCGCCGGCTTCTCGATATTGTCCTCGCGGTAGAAGCGCGGGAGCTCCGCATAGCGCATCGGGTTAAAGAAGCCGAAGCCCTCGGAGACCGCCTTTCTCTCCCAGCCGCCGAGGTGCCAGGAGTTCCAGCAGAAGTGCTCGGCCGGGTTCTCAATCTCAAAGATGGAGGGCTTCCGCACCAGGACACCGCCGCGAATCTTGACGTCGGAAAGCTCCGGCATGCGGCGCGCCAGCGCCTTGTCAATCGCGACCGGCGTGCCGACACACCAGCCGTAGTCAATCCAGTCGCCGGACTGAACGAGTGCCGCGGCCTGTTCCGCGCTCACCAGTTTCTGTTTGTATGCTTCGTGAATGTTCATTTTGACCTCCGTGGCTTTTTCAAACAGCACAGTTTCAGCAGTATGAATAAAATATTTAGCTCCAGTGTAACATTCCGAAGCGCTCTTTTCAACGCGGAAGCCCGTATCGGAGAAAAGAGCAATAAAAGAGATAAACTCGGCAAGATAACGCAGAAGACAAGCGCAACAAGTGAGAGAAAAATCGCAAGAATTGACAGAAACGGCAAAACGGCTACAAATAGTTACTTGTGAAAAGGCACAAGCCGATTTGACAAAAAGGCCGTTTTCGCGATATTATTGCCATAAGTCTTAAAGGCTGAGAGTATGTGTTCTCATGCTTGGGACAACTTGCACAGCATGCATATTTAAGGAGGAACCGGATATGGCGAAGAGAATTGTTCTTGCAGGCGCATGCCGCACCGCAATCGGCAAGATGGGCGGAGGCCTCAGCGCAACCCCCGCAGTGGAGCTTGGCGCTCTGGTCATCAAGGAGGCTCTGCAGAGAGCGGGCGTGAAGCCGGAGCAGGTGGATCACGTCTACATGGGCAATGTGTTGCAGGGTGCTCTCGGTCAGAACCCGGCACGTCAGGCTGCACTGAAGGCAGGCCTTCCGTACACGTCCACGGCAGTCACCGTGAACATTGTCTGCGGTTCCGGTCTGAACTGCGTCAACATGGCGGCACAGATGATTGAGGCGGGCGATGCCGACATCGTCGTGGCAGGCGGCATGGAGAACATGTCCATGGCTCCGTACGCGCTGACCAAGGCTCGTTTCGGCTACCGCATGAACAATGCGAACATGATCGATACGATGGTCAACGACGGCCTCTGGGATGCGTTCAATGACTACCACATGGGTATCACGGCGGAGAATGTCGCAGAGAAATACGGTCTCACCAGAGAGCAGCTCGACGAGTTCGCGGCTTCCAGCCAGCAGAAGGCAGTCGCAGCACAGGCAGACGGCGCTTTCGATGAGGAGATTGTCCCGGTTGAGCTGAAGTCCAAGAAGGGCACCGTTCTCTTCAACAAGGACGAGGGCCCGCGTGAGGGAACCACGGCAGAGTCCCTTTCCAAGCTGAAGCCGGCATTTAAGAAGGACGGCATCGTGACCGCAGGTAACTCCTCCGGTATCAATGACGGCGCAGCGGCAATTGTCGTGATGAGCGAGGAGAAGGCGAAGGAACTCGGTGTGAAGCCGATGGCAGTTTGGGTCGGCGGCGCACTGGGTGGCGTGGATCCGGCTATCATGGGTATCGGCCCGGTTGAGGCTTCCGGCAGACTCTTCAAGAAGACCGGCCTCAGCGTTCAGGATCTGGACCTTGTCGAGTCGAACGAGGCGTTTGCGGCGCAGTCGCTCGCGGTTGCAAGCGATCTCAAGTTCGATATGTCCAAGGTCAACGTGAACGGCGGTGCGATTGCACTCGGCCACCCGATCGGCGCTTCCGGCTGCCGTATCCTGGTGACCCTGCTCTATGCGATGAAGCACAGAAACGCAAAGAGAGGTCTTGCGACGCTCTGCATCGGCGGCGGCCAGGGCTGCGCGACGATTGTCGAGCAGTATAACTAAACGGACGGGAGGGTCTTCGCCGATGCGGAGACCCTCGGTTGGTTTTACTTGAGGAGACGATACCATGGGATATGTGAGATGTGAGACAAAGGACGCAATCGCCGTTGTGACCATTGACCGCGAGAAGGCGCTGAATGCGCTGAACGCAGAAGTCTTGGACGACTTAAAGGCAGCCTTTGATTCGATTGATACCGAGAGCGTGCGCTGCGTCATCGTGACCGGCGCGGGACAGAAGTCCTTTGTCGCGGGCGCGGACATCGCGGAGATGTCGGGCCTTGACGCACAGGGCGGAGAGACCTTCGGCAAGAAGGGCAACGATGTGTTCCGCATGATCGAGACCTTCCCGCTGCCGGTCATTGCGGCGGTCAACGGCTTTGCACTCGGCGGCGGCTGTGAGCTCGCAATGAGCTGTGACTTCCGCATCTGTGCGGAACAGGCAATTTTCGGTCAGCCGGAAGTGGGCCTCGGCATTACCCCGGGCTTCGGCGGTACCCAGCG
>CAJPKN010000059.1 GCA_905370385.1 Stomatobaculum longum | reverse complement strand
GAATATCTGGAGACCTTTAATGACTTTGTGAGAGAAGGAATTATCAAATCATTCGGTGTATCCAATTGGACCATAGAGAGAATTCAAGAAGCAAATGCATATGCTGCGGAACATGGTCTGTGTCCGTTTAGCATTTCCAGTCCGAATTTTGGACTGGCGGAACAGGTAAACGATCCTTGGGGAGGTAACTGTGTCACGATTTCCGGTCAAGTAAACAAAGAAGTACGAGACTGGTATTCCCAAACGAACATGCCGGTGCTTGCATATTCCGCTTTGGGACGAGGGTTTTTCTCAGGACGGTTTGAAGCCGGAGATTATGAAACCGCCAAGTCGGTTTTAGATGCTTATGCGCAGAAGGGATACCTATACCCGGTTAACATGGAACGCCTTGAACGATGCCGGATGTTGGCGGAAAAGCACAAGTGTTCCGTCGCACAGATAGCAATGAGTTACATCTTTTCTCATTCGATGAACGTATTTGCAGTCGTATCTACGACAAGCCCGGAAAGGATGAGGCTGAATCTTGAATCGTCCAAGCTAAAACTCGGTGAGGAAGAGGTAATGTTTCTTGAGTCCGGTGCAAGATAGTCGGTGCTGTGGAAGTGAATGTGGTTCTTCTATGAAAAGTAATGCTCAAAATACTATTTTTTTCAAGGAGGGAAAGACACATGAAGGCAAAGAGAATCATCAGTATTGCGACAGCAGCTATGCTTACGGTCGGTTTAGTGGGGTGCGGAAATTCAAAGTCCACAGGATCCTCGTCAGCCACACAAGCGGCATCTGACCAGAGTCAGACTACAGGCACCGCATCCGGCGGAAGCATCGCAAACAAGGATAAGCCGATTGCGTGGTTTAACAAACAGCCTTCCAACAGCACGACCGGTGAACTGGATATGCAGGCGTTACACTTTAACGACAAGACCTACTACGTCGGTTTTGATGCGAATCAGGGTGCGGAACTGCAGGGCGAGATGGCATTGAACTATATCAAAAAGCACGCTAAGGATATAGACCGGAACGGAGACGGTATTATCGGATATGTACTTGCCATCGGAGATATCGGCCACAATGACTCGCTGGCGCGTACCAGGGGGGTTCGGAAAGCTTTCGGTACCGGAATAGAAAAAGATGGACTCATTAACCCGGACCCGATCGGAACCAATACGGACGGAAGTTCGCGTATTGTAAAGGATGGTTCCATTGAAGTAGACGGTAAGACCTACGTAATCCGAGAGCTGGCTTCGCAGGAAATGAAGAACTCGGCGGGAGCAACATGGGATGCCGCTACCGCGGGAAATGCAATCATCACGTGGAGTGCTTCCTTCGGAGATTCGATTGATATGGTTGCTTCGAACAACGACGGCATGGGAATGTCGATGTTCAATGCGTGGAGCAAGGAGAAGGGAGTTCCGACTTTCGGTTACGACGCCAATGCAGATGCGGTTGCGGCAATTGCGGATGGTTATGTTGGGACAATCAGTCAGCACGCGGATGTGCAGGCATATTTGACACTAAGAGTTCTGCGTAACTCTCTGGACGGCGTAGATATAAGTTCCGGAATCAGCAAGCCTGACGAGGCGGGGAATGTTCTCTCCGACGAAGTTTATCGCTACGATGAAGAGACTCGCTGTTTCTATGCACTCAACGTGGCAATTACGCAGGAAAACTACAAGGAGCATATGGATTCGACCAAAGTATATGAGCCGGTCAGCAAGCAGTTGGATGTGTCGAAGCACGCCACTAAGAAGGTTTGGTTATGTATTTATAATGCTGCGGATAACTTCCTGGGTTCCACCTACCAGCCGTTGTTGAAGCAGTACGATGACATTCTGAACCTTGATGTAGAATATATCGGCGGTGACGGTCAGACGGAGTCGAATATCACGAACCGCTTGGGCAATCCGAATCAGTATGATGCTTTTGCAATCGACATGGTGAAAACTGACAACGCAGCGTCTTATACCGCATTGCTGAGCGAGTAAAAGAATAATGGAATGAAGGGCTTGCCGGGGGATACCGGCAAGCCCTTTTCGTAGGCGAATGAGAACGGAAAGCAGTGTGCCCGGCAGTACCGATTCTTTCGGTTATTCCGGCACTGGTGCTTCATAGATGCTTTTTACAAGAAACTTTATTTTTCACAGATACATGAAAACAAATGTAATAGTAAGCGTGATGAGAAAAATCGTGTCGACCCAAAAGGTTTAGCTTTCGGTAGGGAGAAGCTGCAAAGACGTTCAGATCTCCGCCCGCGGCTTTGCCATCATGGACCAGTTGCTGTGATAAATCACGAAGCCGGGCGGTGCGCCGTTCACTTTTTTCACGTTGCGGCGCTGCAGGTAGTCGATTTCTACCTTGTCCTGATCCCGCCCCTTGGAATAGTAGGCGGCGAGGGCGGCTGCCTCTTCAAAGCAGCGATCCGGGAGTTCCTGTCCGTTCGCTTTGACAATGACATGAGAGCCCGGCATACCCTTCGCGTGAAACCACCAGTCGGAACCCGAGGCGACTTTAAACGTGAGCTCTTCGTTCTGGTAGTTGTTCTTGCCGACGAAGATATCGAAGCCGTCGCTTGAGCGGAAGTGAAGCGGATGCGACTGAATTTTCTGCGGGCGCTTTCCTTTTTGAGCACGTTGGCGCTTCACATACTGGAAGGCTGCGAGTTCCTCCCGAATTTCCGCGAGGTCGCTCTCCTCGGTTGCGAGTTCGAGAGCGGTCAGGACGGAGGCGAGATGCGCTTCTTCCTGCACGGTCTTTTCAAGTTCCGCGCCGACCGCGAGCTCGGTGCGTTTTAACTTGGCGTAGCGGTCAAAGTACTTTTTCGCATTTTCGGCGGGGCTTAAGTTCTTGTCGAGCGGAATTCGGAGCGGTCGGTTCTCGTCATAGAAGTTTTCGGCCACATAGTGATCCGCACCCGCCGGGATTTGGTATGCATAGCTATTCAGTAAATCGCCGTAGACGCGGTACTTCTCCTTCTTTTGGCTGTCCGCGAGCTGTTTTTCCTGCAAAATCCGCTTACGTTGACTGCGCTCTAAATGGTTTTGGACAAGGCGACGGAGGTCCGAGGACTTTTGCCGCATGCGGGAGCTCTCCGCACGGAGGGCATAGTAGGAGTAAAGCAGTTCGCTTACGGATGTATAGCGGCGCGCTTCGAGGCCTTCGGCTTTGAGGGTCTCAAGCGGAAGGGCCGAAAACTCAACCGGGACTTCGTCTCGGAGATACATAACGGGCTCGAAGCGCTCTGTGCGAACCGCTTCCATGAGGGAAGAGAAGACGGAATAAAGCGCATTCCGCTTCTCCGCCGACAGACCGCCAAAGACTTCTCTGGGCTCGAGAGAGGTGCGGAACAGGACTTCCTGCGCAATCAGCGAGGAGATTCCCGAAAAGGCGGAAGAAAGTGCACGGTCCAGCGGGAGCGAGCCCTGCGCGGTGAGGGCAGCGGTAAAATTCGTCTCAGAGAGTTCGAGCGGGTTGGTTTTTTGAAGCTTTTCCGGGACAAAATAAGGACGCCCCGGCAGCACTTCGCGGAGCGAACTCACACTTGCGGGTACGCGGCGCATGCTGTCCAAGATGACATCATTCTCATCGGTAAAGATGATATTCGAGTACTTGCCCATGAGCTCCGTATACAGTGCACGCGGCGCGATGTCTCCGAGCTCATTGAGCTGCGTGGTTTCAATGCGGACGATGCGTTCCAGCCCGAGCTGTTCCACGGCAGTTATCTTTCCGGAGCCGATGTGCTTTCGCAGTAACATCGCAAAGCCGGGCGCTGTGAGCGGACTCGGCTTGTTTTCCGCTTGGAGATAGAGCAGCGGCAGCGAGGCCTCGCAAGAGATCAAGAGGCGATGCTGCGCCGCATGATTTTTAACGGTCAACAGGAGCTCGTTTTTTTCGGGCATCGCGATTTTCTGGATGTGCCCGCCGAGCAGAGTGTCGCGCAATTCCTTGACGAGCGCGGCAATGACAATACCGTCTAAAGCCATATAGTTTCCTTTCCGTAGTCGGCAAAATAGTAGATGAAAAGGCAGAAATTTAGGACGCCGAGATTGAAACATACTTGCAAACATCAACGAAATGCGGTAATGTTAATCACGCTTTCTTGCTATAGGAGACTTTTCGCAGTGTTCCGCGAAAAAACAACAACATTTTTGAGAAGGATTCAATCAGAATGGCGTCAAATTTAGTGATCGTGGAGTCACCGGCAAAGGTGAAAACAATTAAGAAGTTTCTAGGTTCCAATTATGTGGTGGATGCGAGTCAGGGACATGTTCGCGACCTTCCCAAATCTCAGCTCGGCATCGATGTCGAGCACGGATATGAACCAAAGTATATCACAATTCGCGGAAAAGGCGATGTTCTCGCAAAACTTCGGAAAGAAGTGAAGAAAGCGGACAAGATTTATCTCGCAACGGACCCGGACCGCGAGGGAGAAGCCATCAGCTGGCATTTGCAGAAGGCACTGAAGTTGGATGAGTCCGGCAAAAAAGTGTATCGCATCAGCTTCAACGAGATCACAAAGAATGCGGTGCGCGAGAGCATCAAGCACCCCAGAGCCATAGACATGGATTTGGTGGATGCCCAGCAGACGCGCCGTATCTTAGACCGCATGGTGGGTTACAGCATAAGCCCCCTGCTCTGGGCAAAGGTAAAGCGCGGACTCTCCGCCGG
Source organism: Stomatobaculum longum (assembly GCA_905370385.1). GTDB lineage: Bacteria > Bacillota > Clostridia > Lachnospirales > Lachnospiraceae > Moryella > Moryella longum_A. The sequence continues at coordinate 4,356 of CAJPKN010000059.1, read as the reverse complement.
CAGAGTGCAGTCGGTCGCGCTTCGTATGATATGCGACCGCGAGGCCGAGATTGAGGCTTTTGTGCCGAAGGAGTACTGGTCCCTGGAAGCCGAGACGCACGCCAAGGGCAGCAAAAAGGCGCTGAAAGCGCGCTACTACGGCGTCGGCAAGGAGAAGACGGAACTCCGCAGTGAGGCAGAGTGTCTCAAGGTCATTGCGGACTGTGAGGGCCAGCCGTTGCTCGTGCACGAAATTAAGAAGAGCGAGCGAAGCCGCAAGGCTCCGCTGCCGTTCACGACTTCGACCCTGCAACAGGAGGCTTCGAAACGCCTCAATTTCTCGACGCAGAAGACCATGCGCATTGCGCAGCAGCTCTACGAGGGCGTCGAGGTGGAGGGCAGAGGTACCATTGCTCTCATTACCTATCTGAGAACCGACAGCACCCGTATTTCCGAAGAGGCCGATAAGCTTGCGCGGGAGTACATTCGCGAGAACTACGGCGCGGACTATGTCGCCGAGGAGCGGAAGGAGAAGCAGAGCGGGCAGAAGATTCAGGATGCCCACGAAGCCATTCGACCGATTGATATCAGCTTGACGCCAACCATGGCAAAGAACTCGCTTTCGCGTGATCAGTTCCGCCTCTATCAGCTCATCTGGAAGCGCTTTGCGGCGGGCCGGATGCGGGAGGCGGTCTATGCATCCACCTCCGTCAAGCTTGCCTGCGGAGAGCATCGCTTTGCGCTCTCCGGCTCTTCACTTAAGTTTTCCGGCTTTATGGAAGTGTACAGCGACAGTGAGGAAGAAGAGGAGGAGAAGCCGGATGCGGCACTCTTAAAGCTCAGCGAGGGCGAGGAACTTGTGCTCGAGGGCTTTGACAAGGAGCGGCATTTTACCCAGCCGCCGGCGCACTTCACGGAGGCGAGCCTGGTCCGCGCCATGGAGGAACAGGGCATCGGGCGTCCGAGTACCTATGCACCGACCATTACGACCATACTGGCGCGTCGCTATGTGATTAAGGAACAGAAAAATCTCTATGTGACGGAGCTCGGACAGGTTGTAAACCGTATGATGGTGCAGTCTTTTCCGGTCGTTGTCGATCCGCAGTTCACAGCAAATTTAGAACGCTTGCTTGACTCGGTCGGAGAAGGTAAAATGAATTGGAAGACTGTTGTAGAGAATTTTTATCCGGATCTCGATGCCGCGGTGAAGAAAGCGGAACAAGATTTGGACAGTGTTAAAATCGCAGACGAAGAGAGTGATGTCGACTGCGAACTCTGCGGCAGACGGATGGTCATAAAGTACGGTCCGCACGGTAAGTTCCTTGCCTGCCCGGGCTTCCCGGAGTGCCGGAACACGAAACCCTATCTCGAAAAAATAGGGGTCAAGTGTCCGAAGTGCGGGGGAGAACTGGTGCGCAAGAGAACCAAGAAGGGGCGCATTTACTACGGCTGTGAGAACAACCCGACTTGTGAATTTATGAGTTGGGCAAAGCCGTCGGAGAAGCGCTGCGAAAAGTGCGGTGGTTATATGACGGAACGTGGCAATAAGTTGGTCTGCGCAAACGAAGCTTGCGGACACAGCGAAGTGCTCAGAAAGGAGGATAAGGGCTGAGAAGTTCGATTGCAGCAAAGACACAACCGGGAGATCGACATTAGAGGAGAGACATCATGAGCGTGCAATTACTTGACAAGACCAGAAAGATAAACCAGCTGCTGCAAAACGGAAAAAATGTGAGGGTAAAGTTCAATGACATCTTGCTGATTCTCAGCTCTGTCTTGGACGGAAGTACGCTGGTCATCAGCAGGAAGGGTAAAATACTTGGTACAGGCGGCATAAACGGGGGAGAGCAAGAAGAGTTTGGCGGTCTTTTGAGCGGCAAGGTGGGGAGTTATGCCGATTCGCTTTTAAACGAGCGGCTGCTTGCCATCCTGTCCACCAAGGAAAATGTGAATCTGGAAACTCTGGGTTTTGCGCGCGAGGCGGTACAGAACCGCCAGGCGCTTGTTACACCGATTTATATTGCAGGTGAGCGTCTTGGAACTTTGATGGCATACAAAGAGGCGGCTTTTACCATTGATGATATCATTGTGAGCGAGTACGCAGCGATGGTCATCGGCATGGCGATGCGTCAAAGTGTGAATGAGGAGTATCAGGAAGAAGCAAGAAAGCTTCAGATTGTGCGCGGGGCAATTCAGACCCTGAGCTTTTCGGAGCTGGAAGCTGTTACCCACATCTTTAGCGAGTTGAACGGGACCGAAGGCGTCCTGGTCGCAAGCAAAATTGCCGACAGAGTCGGCATCACCCGCTCGGTTATTGTGAATGCGCTCCGAAAGTTCGAGAGCGCGGGCGTCATAGAGAGCCGTTCCAGCGGTATGCGGGGCACCTACATTAAAATTTTGAACGATGCGGTCTTTGAAGAGATCGCGGCCTACCAGGAAGAAAACGGAAAACGGAGAACCGCTGCCGCAAAACGTTAAAATCCTTTGCAAATCGGCCGAAAAAGTGATAGAGTAAGTGAGTTACGGGATTTTTCCCAGACAACACGTCCGCCGAGGCGCGCTCCGGGTGCTGCGAAGAGCAGTGGAGCGTCGCCGAAAGGCGGGCGGAAGACCAAACCACAGGAGGCAAATAAAATGGGCGTAGTATCAATGAAGCAACTTTTGGAAGCAGGTGTGCACTTCGGTCACCAGACCAGACGCTGGAACCCCAAGATGGCACCGTACATCTACACGGAGAGAAACGGCATCCACATCATCGACCTGCAGAAGACGGTCGGCATGGTGGACGATGCTTACAAGGCAGTCATGGACATCGCGGCTGCGGGCGGCACGATTCTCTTTGTCGGAACCAAGAAGCAGGCGCAGGATGCGATTAAGGAAGAGGCAGAGCGCTGCGGACAGTTCTACGTGAACGAGAGATGGCTCGGCGGCATGCTCACCAACTTCAAGACCATTCAGTCCAGAATCAAGAGACTGCGCCAGATCGAGGAGATGAGCCAGGACGGCACCTTTGAGCGTCTTCCGAAGAGAGAAGTGACGGAGCTCAAGAAGGAGCTTGAGAAGCTCGAGAAGAACCTCGGCGGCATCAAGGATATGAAGAAGATCCCGGACGCAATCGTGATCATCGATCCGAAGAAGGAGCACATCTGCGTCACGGAGGCACATAAGCTGAACGTTCCGCTCATCGGCATTGCGGACACGAACTCCGATCCGGAGGAGCTGAGCTACGTAATCCCGGGCAACGACGACGCAATCCGCGCGGTGAGACTCATTGTCTCCAAGCTCGCAGACGCTGTTGTCGAGGCACACCAGGGTGAGGAGCACCGCAACGAGGAAGTCGCAGAGGGCGATGATACGGCTGCGGCAGCAATCAAGGCAGCTATCGAAGCAAACGAGCGTTAAGAGAAAGAGCGAGAGGAGATAAGAGATGGGCGCAATTACAGCGGCGATGGTTAAGGAACTCAGAGAGCTTACCGGCGCAGGCATGATGGACAGCAAGAAGGCTCTCGCGGCAGTCGAGGGCGACATGGAAAAGGCGATTGAGTTCCTTCGTGAGAAGGGACTTGCAGGCGCGCAGAAGAAGGCGAGCCGTATCGCAGCAGAGGGCATGGTTGCTGTTCTTGTCAGTGCTGACGGCAAGAAGGGCGTTGCGGTCGAGGTGAATGCAGAGACCGACTTCGTCGCGAAGAACGAGAAGTTCAGAAACTATGTCGGCGAGGTTGCACAGCAGGCGCTGGATACCAATGCTACAGATCTCGAGGCTTTCCTCGCAGAGCCGTGGAAGGAAGACAACTCCCTCACGGTGAAGGAGCAGCTCTCCGCTATGATTTCCGTGATCGGCGAGAAGCTTGACATTCGTCGTTTCCGTCAGCTCAAGGAGGAGAACGGCTTTGTCGAGTCCTATGTCCATGCGGGCGGTAAGATCGGCGTTCTCCTTGCGGTCGAGACCGATGTCGTGAACGATGCGGTCAGGGAGATGGCAAAGAATGTCGCAATGCAGGTCGCAGCGCTGAAGCCGCTCTACACGAGCGATTCCGAGGTCGATGCGGACTACCTTGAGAAGGAGAAGGAAATCCTTGCGGCGCAGATTAAGAATGATCCGAAGATGGCGAATAAGCCGGAGAAGGTCATTGAGGGCGCTGTGCAGGGCCGTCTCCAGAAGGAGCTGAAGGAAATCTGCCTTTTGGACCAGGTTTATGTCAAGGCAGAGGACGGCAAGCAGAGCGTAGCTGCATACGTGGCTTCCGTCGCGAAGGAGAACCAGGCAAACATCGCAATCAAGACCTTTGTTCGCTATGAGACCGGCGAAGGCCTTGAGCACAAGAGCGAGAACTTTGCGGAAGAAGTCGCAAAGCAGATGCAGGGTTAATATATACC
>CAJPKN010000058.1 GCA_905370385.1 Stomatobaculum longum | reverse complement strand
GCGGAGGGCATGAGCAAAATTTCTGCGCCCGCCGCCCGTTCCGCCCGCGCGACCTCAGGAAATCGCAACTCATAGCAGACAAAGAGCCCCAACTTACCGAACGGCGACTCAATCGGCGCAAACAGGCAATCGCCCCGCAGGTAGTCATCCGACTCCCGATAACCGAAGGCATCGTAAAGATGGGTCTTTCGGTAGTGCGCGCGAATCTCACCCGCATCATCCAAAACGAGCACACTGTTGTAACTGCGGTTCTCGCTGTCCGGCGTTTCCGCGCGCTCATAAAAACCAAAGACCGTCCAGATTTCGTAGCGCGCCGCAAGTTCTCGAACGGCACGCACAAAGTTTCCGTCCCTTGTCTCGGCAAGGGCGTAGCGGTCTTCACGCGTCATACCGCGTGAAAATTCCGCCATGCAGGTCTCCGGAAAGAGAATGAGCTCCGCCCGAAAGCGCTCCCGCGCCTCCCGCATCTGCTCCTCCATTTTTTTTAAATTCAGCTCAGGTTGCTCTGCCACCGTCATCTGGGCAAGAGCGAAAGTTGCACGTTCCCTCATCTCAGAGCCGCTCCAAACGCTCCGAACGCGGCGCGCGCTTCTCGTGGAGATGGGCCGGATGCGCTTCCGCTGCCTTTTCCCCGATCGGGAAGAGCGCAATCAACTCGTAAGCTGCCATCTCGGGGAAAAGCTCCTTGGCGCGGGGCGCATCAAAATGCCCCACCCAAGTAGAGCCGAGCCCCTCTGCCTCAATCGCAAGCATGATATGCGTCGCCACAATGGCCGCATCAATCTCCGCAAAGTTCTTTCGGTCGAATTCCCGCACCCAGCCCTCGCTCGGAACGGCCGCGACCATCAGAAAACAGTCCGCGCCGAAAATACAGGGTGTAATCTCATGGACCTTTGCCACCGCCTCCGGGCTCTCCAGTAAGAACAGGCGGTAGGGCTGTAAGTTTTTTGCTGTCGGTGCCACCCGCGCCGCCTCCAAAATACGCTCCAGTTTCTCCGCCGCCACCGGCGCATTCGTCAGCTTTCTGCAGGAATAGCGCGCACGCGCAAGTTCTAAAAAGTCCATCGTTCTTCCTTTCTTCAAGAAAACCTTATTTCTTCCGCGTCCAGAAAAACGGCAAGCCCGCACCGAGCTTCCGGATTTTCTTTCCGCTTCGTGCTTCGATCCAGCGCGCAAAGCCCGCCGCGTCCGCCGGGTTCAAGGCCTTCATATCGACCACGATTGCCGTCTGCGGATTGTGAAACAGATAGTAACGCTGTTCGTCCTGCGCGAGCTTCATGAGCTCGTCATAGCGCCAAGATCCGCTGTCCTCAATTTGAATCTCCTCGTCCGCAAAACGGTAAATAACCCGTCCCTCGGAGTCACCGCGCTGCTTTAAGACCGCATCCGCCCGCGCCTTTGCGACGGTATTCCATCCGATCAGGAGCCAGACACCGGCGGCAATACAGAGAACACGCTGCGGTGTCCCGAGCACGGAGCTGAAGGCAAACCCTGTCAGAAGTGCTCCGACCAGAACGCGACTCCAAATACGCAGCTGCTCAAACAAAAGAAATTGCGCGCGAAATAAGCCCCGCACTGCGTCTTCCGTAAATACCGTTTCCGTCTCGTAGCGCACGTTGCCCGCTTTCATCTCTTCCATACTTTATTTCCTCTTGTCATTTACTGCTCTTATTTTGCTACGATTCCCCACAAAATACCATGAATTTTTCGTGAATTCCGCTTTCAATCTCTGCCCCGGAACACTTTACTTACTTTTGAGGAAAAGAACCGGTGTATTTTTCTCGACAGGCTCCCGCATGTACCGTTTTCCGAAAGGCCCTTACGCCTGTTTCTTTTTTGCCGTTAACATTTTGACCCCGAGCAGCGAGACGGCAATCTCCGATACCGGCATCGCAAGCCAAACGCCCGTCATGCCGAAGAGCGTCGAGAACAGCAGTAAAAACGGCAACACCAGCACGATGCCGCGGAGCAGAGACAAAATCTGCGACCGCAGGTCCTGCGCGGTCGAAACAAAGTACATGATGTTCAGCAGGTTGAAGCCGAGGAAGAAACAACTCGAAAAGTAAAGTCGGAAGCCCTCCACGGCAAGCCGCTGCATCTCCGCATTGTTCTCATGGTTAAAGAGCGCCGTAATCTGTGCCGGGAAACCCATGGTCACAAAATAGAAGAGGGCAGAGGCCAGACCCACGGCAATCAGTGCATCGCGATAACTGAGACGCAACTTCTCGCGCTCATTGGTCGCAAAGAAACGTCCGAACAGCGGCTGAACGCCCTGCGCAATGCCGTTATAAACCGCAATCACGACAAGGATGATGTTGGCAAGAACACCGTAGGCCGCGACGCCTGCATTGCCCGCAAGTCTCAGGATGATAATATTAAACACAATCATTACAATGCCGTTGGTAATCTCGCTGATCAGCGAAGAAAGTCCCAGCGAGAGCACGCGTCTCAGTTCCGCAAGACGGAAGCCCCCTTTGACCGGATAAAAACTGCTCTTTTTCCGAATTAAGTGCAAGGAGAGCACCGCAATTCCCATAATCGGCGAAAAGACGGTTGCCAGCACCGCGCCGAAAATACCGAGTCCGAGCGGAAAAATAAAAATATAGTCAAAGATGGTATTAAACAAACTGCCGGCAAGCATACCGAGCATGGCCAGCTTGGGACCGCCGTCGTTTTTGACAAAAGCCGAAAAAATGGAATTTGAGATAAATGCCGGCGCAAAGAGCAGCACCATGCGGAGATAGGTTTTGGTCATCTCATAGGTCTCCGCTTTGGCACCGAGCATCGTCGCAATCGGATTCACAAAAAAGATGCCGAGCAGCGCAAAACCAAGGCCTGCAAGCAGACCGCAGGCCGCAGCCGTCGTATAAATTTGCCGTGACCGTTTCTTATCTCCGACCGTGCGGGCCACGATAAAACGAGCCGCACCGCCGATACCGAGCATAAGTCCGACGCCGTTGATAAAATTATAAATCGGAATCGCAAGATTCAACGCAGCCAAACCGTTTGCGCCGAGTCCCCGCGCGACAAAATAAGTGTCCGCCAAAATATAAATCGACTGTCCTACCATGGCGAGCACACTGGATAATACATACTCCAGAAACTCTTTCTCTCGACTCATATCCCCCCTGTTTCAAACTGTTTTCTGTCTTATATTGTCATAGTAAAAGAAAGCTTTCGAAAAAGTCAAGAGGCGGAGCCCCTTCCGGAGCTCCGCCTCTTCTTCTCGAAACCGCTTTTATGCCAATGTGAGCAGAAGCGCCATCTTGAACCGTCCCTCTGCCTTCAGGCTGTGGCGACCGCCCTTTGCCATGCGGAACTGCTCGCCCGCCTTTACCTTGTGCGGTGTGCCTTCATAGACCAGTTCAACCTCGCCCTCCAGCGCAAAAATCAACGCATCGCCCGGCGCGCTGTGTTCCGAGAGGCCCGTTCCGGCATCGAAAGCCATCAGAACAAGCTTCATGTTCGGGTTGGACGCAACGTCCATATTGACAACGCTTCCCTTTTCATAAGGAAGTAAATTCGCAAGCTGAAATACCTCTCCTGCCTTGACCTGTTCGTTCATATTGATATCCTTTCCCGGAATTACTTCCGTGTAAATAAAACCCTCTGTCGTTCTGACACCGCAGAGCATGTTCTTTTTCACCATGACGGCCTCACCCGCCGCGAGTCTCCGCAACTGTTCTTTGTCCTCAACCGCTTTCCGAAGGCGGAACTCCCCGCTGCCGAAATTGCCGAGATAGAGGACATCCTCCGGGTAGCGCTCCGCGCTGATGTCCGTATCTTTTCCGAGCGAAAAATACGTCACGCCGACACTCCCGCTCTCGGTCTCCCGTGTGGAAATCGTAAGTCCGGCCTTGGGCGCATGTTCCTTAGAAAGCGAAAACTTTCTCTCCATGAAAAGTCTCCTCCTTTCATTTCCAGTATTACATATTTCCTACCATTTTACAAGGTTATTCCGAATTTCTTCCTTCGGCACGCGTTTCCGTTTCGGCTCTCCTCTGTTTTGCCGCAGCCGCTCCCGCGCGTTCTTCCTTCTCACGCCGCTGCCTGAAAGCCCTTTTTGCTTCGCTCACCGTCTTCTCCGCCTCCCAACCGAGCGGTCTTTCCCGAAACTCTCCCTTGTGCTTTCTCCCCCCATCCAGTATAGTTTCTACAAACCACTTTTGTCAGGAGGTACCATGAAACTACAAAACTCTCGTAAAGCCGACCTTTTTCTCCTAGCGGTTTATTTTCTTCTCTATCTCTTGCTGGTTCCCGTTCTGCTTGCCTTTGCCGCGGAGAGCAGCGCTTTCTTTCAAAAGAACAGCATGGCCTTCTACGGGCTCACAGGCTTGCTGACCCTCCTTATTTTCTACGGGGTTAAGCGGAAGACCCTTCGTGCGGACTTTGCAAAGTTCCGCGAACGCCTCGGCAAAAACTGCCGCGTGGTGATACTCGCCCAGCTCCTCATCTTCCTCTGCAATATTCCGATTAATCTCACCTTGCTGCACTTCGGCATTCATAATCAGAATCAGAATACGCTGGGAGGCCTTGCGGAGGGCGGCTATCTCTGGTTTCTCGTATTTCTGGCCCTGTTCTTTGCGCCCGTCGTCGAAGAGCTTGTATTCCGAAACATTCTCTTTAACCGCATCTACGGGAAGAGCCCGGTTCTCGCCTATATCATCTCTATTCTGAGCTTCTCCATGCTCCACGGGGCCGCGGCGCTTCGGGGCGGCAAACCGCAAGATTTTATCGCAATCTTAAGCTACGTCCCGCTTTCCTTCTTTCTCTGCCGCCTCTATGCGACAAGAAAGAGTATGGCCTTCCCGATTGCGCTCCATTTCTTAAACAACTGCATTGCCGTAATCCTTCTTCTGGTCCTGAAAACCGCCACGGGGGTATAAGTTGTGAAAAAGGCCTTTCCCGTCATGAAAACCTGCCCGCTCTTTGCGGGCATCGCCGAAAGCGACTATGAGACGCTTCTCTCGGCACTCTCGGCAAAAGAAGACTTTTTCCCGAAGCATGACACCGTCATCCAAATCGGAGACCCGGGAAAACGTGCCGGTCTGGTGCTCTCCGGCACCTTGGAGGTCGCCTTCTACGACGAAAACGCATCCCCGGTCAGCGTGACGCGAATCGAGAGCGGCAATGTCTTCGGCGCCATGATGCTCTGCGCCAATGTGACGGACAGCTCCATGCATCTTCGCGCCATTTCGGACTGCACTCTGCTGTTTTTGGACTTTTCGCGCCTCTTGCGGAACACAGAGCGCCAGAGTCACGCCGAGACCCGACTTGCGGCAAACCTGCTCGGCTACTTTGCGAAGCGCTCCCTTTTGCTCACCCAGAAGATACGCATCCTAGGGCAAAAAAAGTTGCGCGACAAATTAAAGCTCTACTTCAACACGCTGCCAAAACAAAAGAGCGGGGTTCGAAAACTCCCGCTCTCAAAGACCGAACTGGCCTCCTTCCTCTATGCAGACCGGAGCGCACTCTCGAGGGAGCTGTCCCGGATGCAGGAAGAGGGTATTATTGCCATGGAAGGCAAGGAAATTGTAATCTTAGATCCGGACTTCCTCACCTGAGAAACGCAGGCTGAGTTCCGCACCGGTGATTCGGCTGAGTCGATCCAAAAGTTCGACCGCGAGACTGCCCGGGCCTCTTGTTTCCGCTGTCTCTGCCGAAACATTCCATACCGTCACTGCGAGAAGCGCACTTAAGAGCGCTTCTCTTTTTTTGTCCCTGCCCTCCCGAAGCGCGAGGAAGCTCGCGCTCAGACAATTGAGGGCGCAACCGCTCCCGCAAACTTTCCCGAGCATCGGCACGCCGTTTTGCAGGGCAAGGCAACACTCGCCGTCCGTTAAAAGGTCCACCGCACCGCTCAGAAGTACGACCGTATCTTCCCGCCTTGCGAGAGCGGCCGCATCGCGCGCAAGCGCTAAAATCTTATCTCCCTCACCGCGCTCCGCACGATCCTCTGCGCCGACATCCACCCCGGCACCGCTGCGCCCGGACTTAAGAAGCAGGGCCCTGATCTCACTCGCATTGCCTTTGATAAGCCAAGGCTTTTCCGCGAGATAGCGTTCCGCCAGCTCCCGTCGTAACGCACTCGCCCCGACGCCGACCGCATCGAAGCCCATCGGAATATCGGCCGCCCGAGCCGCGCCGGCCGCAAGGCGCATGGCGGAATCCCGCGCCTCGGTGATGTTCGCGAGACTTAACGAGAGGGCCGCCGCCTGCACCGCAATCTCTGCGCTTTCCGCCGGGTGCTCGGCACAAATCGGACGTGCGCCGAGCGCCAGCACCGCGTTCGCACAAAAGTTGACCGAGACCGCCCCCGTCATGCAGTGCACAAGAGGTGCCTTCTCCCGCAGGGCATCGAGCCGCGGCAACGCTTCCCGAAACAGCGCTTCCGCGCGGTTCACCGACTGACCTCACGCAGGGGTCGCCGTGTGCCGAGCGCCTCCTGCATCTTCCAAAGCACATTGGCGCGCTGCAGACTGACGAGTAAGAGCATCGCAAGGCTCCCGCCGATGACAGTTCCCATAAAGAAAGACGGAAGATAGAAGAAGAGAGTAAGTCCGCCCCGTCCCCAGAGGTAGGTCATGACCGGATAGGAGATGAGCGCACCGATAACGCCGGTCCCGAACACTTCACCAAAGAAGGCCGCAACGAGTTTCCCGCCCGAAGCCCGGTATAAGAGTCCCGAGAGAAAAGCGCCGAAAATCGCGCCGGTCAGCGCAAGCGGCGGTATGCTCATCAGCACCATGCGTATGATGCCGATTAAAAAGGCGCAGAGCAGAGCATCCGCGGGGCCGAGGAGCACCGCACAGCAAATGTTGATGAGATGTGCCATGGGGCACATACCCTCCACGCGAAGCAAGGGCGATATCACCACACCGAGCGCAATCATAATTCCCATAAAAATCAAGCGAAGCAAAGTTTTCTGCTGCTGTTGCATTTCATTGTCCTCCCGGATTTTTAGTTAAAAAGCTGTCTTTTGTTCCCTCAGTTCCCGAGTTCCGCATTGATAAACTGCTGGGCGGTTCGCCCCGAGACGCCGCCGTGGCGCAGTTCAAAACGATCCGCGCGGCGCAGCAGTTCTTCGTGTTCCAAGGTGATGCCGTGGCGCTCGGCGAGCGCTGTCACAATTTCGTGATAGGCCCGGCGCTCCGGCTTATAGTAGCCGATGGACAGACCGAAGCGATTCGCGAGCGAGAGCTTTTCTTCCATGGTGTCGGAGCGGTGGATGTCCGCATCCTGCTCCACATCGTTCCGATCCCTCCAAATTTCCCGTATCAAATGACGCCGGTTCGAAGTCGCATAAATCAGAACATTTTCGGGACGCGTCTCAACGCCGCCCTCAATTACCGCCTTCAGGAATTTGTACTCGGACTCGTTTTCCTCAAAGGAGAGATCGTCCATGTAGATGATGAAGCGGTAATTTCGATTCTTGATTTCCGCGAGTACTTCGGAGAGCCGCCGGAACTGGTACTTATAAATCTCTATCATGCGGAGGCCGTCCTTGTAGTACTCGTTCACCACGGCCTTAATGCTCGTGGACTTTCCGGTTCCGCTGTCACCGTAGAGCAACACATTGTTGGCTCTCTGCCCGCGGAGAAAGGCCTCTGTATTCTTCCGGAGCTCCTCCTTTTGGCTCTCATAGCCGATGAGATCCGAGAACCTGACCGCATCCATATTGCGTATGGCCTTCAAGAGCACACCCTTCTTCTCATCGTCCTCCAGACGAAAGGCCGCGTTCAGTCCGAACTTACCAACGCCGTAAGCCCGGTAGAACTCGCTCATCGTATGAAAAAAGGCTTCGTCGCTCTCGACAGCCGCAAGCGAACGGCTCAGTGCCCGCACCTTCTCGCTGACCGCTCGGTAACAGCGCACCGCAGGTTTCGGTAAGGCCCGGTAATCGGTCAATACCGAGAAGCAGTCCGTGCCGAGCGCCGCGTCCAATGCGCCGAAATCATAGCGGAAGAGGGCGCGAAAAATATGAAAATCCCGCTCCACAAAGCGATTCACACTGCCTTCTCCGGCCCCGACCTTTTCCGCCGTGAGCGTAAAGGGATTTTCGTCCGTCATGAGCAGAAAACTCAGATAATTCTGCCACAGGTTCTCATTAAAGCCGTACTCGGTCGCGAGCTCCAAGAGTTCCCGCACCGCACGATAGGCGCGCTTCCGCTCCTCTACGGTCAACGGCATGCCGCGCTTCCGCGCGCCTTCCAGTTCGGCGAGCGTCGATAGCACACTGTGTTCCGCGGACTTGCCGTACATCAGTAAATTCGAGATCAATTCGTCCATTGCGATCCTCCTTTAACTTTGCCAGTATACCGCCGAAACTTTCCCTTGGAAAGAGCGCGGGGCCGTGTATAATAGTGGAGAGAACATGTAAACTTTGCTGTGCCGCGCGCAGTGTGAAAAAAGAAAGAAATGAGGAAGAAACATGGCTTGTTGGGGATTTCATGCATTGGAATCGGATGAAGGACTGCTGCTCTTGGATTGCATCGGCGAAAAGCTCGCCGCGGGAAAGAAGAGCATTCAACTCGCGGATATCGTAGCGCTGCTCCGAAGCGAAAAGCTGCTGGAGTCGGAAGATGCTACGAATACCGAAGACTATGACCTCGCGGTACTCGCACTCTCGGAGTTTTACGACAGAATGCAGGGCGAAAAGAATCCGCTCGCACTGAAGAACAGTCGCCACGCGCTGCGCGGGTTGGAAAATCTCGAGGAAGTTACCGGGGATGCAAAGAGTCTCGCCTACCTCTACGGCCGCCTGCGGGAAATTCAGGATGACATCGACAGCTGCGAGCGCAGTTATGCGGCATTTTGGCTTGAGGCCGCAGACTATTATGACTGGGTATGCTATGTGGATCGCACGGTCGAGGCCGTCGCGCGAGAAAAAGCTGCCTGTTCCGCGGCAGAGGCATAAGCGGGAACATAGCAACGATCGGCAAAAAGAGAAGAGAGGCGAAGTGCTCTGCGCAACTCGCCTCTCTTTTTGTCTCACCGAAAAAAGCAAACAAAAAAGCCCCATCCCAGCAGCTCGCAGTCTGCCAAGTCAGGACTTCAAATGCGCCTTCAGGGACTCGAACCCTGGACAAATAGATTAAGAGTCTACTGCTCTACCAAC
>CAJPKN010000057.1 GCA_905370385.1 Stomatobaculum longum | reverse complement strand
TTCAGTTCCGGGTAGCGCGTCTCTCGGAACGGGGTGTATTGGAACATGAGGCTCACATACTGCTCTGTTCCGTACGCCTCTGCGATTTCTTCCAGCACCGCAAAGCTGTTTTTTAGGTGCAGCGGCAGGACAAGATGGCGTATCATCACGCCGCTAACAGCCTTTCCCGCCGCGTTCAGCTTCAAATTCCCGCTCTGCCGGTACATCTCCCGTATCGCCGCCCTTGCGACTTCCGGATAATTTGCCGCGCCCGAGAAGCGCGCCGCGAGTGCGCTGTCCGCGTACTTGTAGTCCGGCAGCCAGACATCGACCAGGCCTTCCAGGGCGCGCAGCACTTCCACCCGCTCATAGCCGGAGGTATTGTAAAGCACCGGTACTTTCGGACGGTAGATGTTCAAGGCCTTGATAATCTCCGTGACCCAAGGCGTCGGCGTCACAAGGTTAATGTTATTTGCCCCCTTTGCCTCGAGTTCCCGGAAAATCTCCGCAAGCCGTGCTGCCGTTAACTCCCTTCCGTAGCGCTCCCGGCTGATCTTGTGATTCTGGCAGAAAACACAGTGCAGGTTACAGCCCGAAAAAAAGACCGTTCCCGAGCCCTCCGCGCCGCTGATACAGGGTTCCTCCCCGAAGTGGAGCGCCGCCCTCGCGGCAAGAAGCCGGGCGCTGCATCCGCAGGCACCCGGCTTCTCTTCCCGATTGACGCGACAGAGTCTCGGACAGAGCTCACAGGAGCGCAAGTCCAAATCTATCATAAACTACACTTCTTTCTTTCTGAGAAAAGCAATATGCAACAAAGCTTCGGCTCAGCAAATGCTTCCGGCTGCACGGTGCTTTGCTTGTATGCTTGTCTCTTTCCGTCTCAGAGCTTAAAGCTGCTCTTCAGCGAGACAATGCGGTTAAAGACCAAGTTCTCCGGGGTGGAATCCTTGGAATCCACGCAGAAGAAGCCGTTCCGCACGAACTGGTAACTGTCATAAGCCTTCGCGCCCTCAAAGTTCGGCTCCAACTTGCAGTCTTTTAAGATGACGCGGGAGTTCGGGTTTAAGTTCAGGTTGCCGTTCTCATCGAGCTTGCCTTTTTCTTCATCGACCAGGTTCTCATAGAGCCGGCACTCGGCATTGACCGCCGTGGAGGCATTGACCCAGTGGATGGTGCCCTTCACCTTTCTGCCCTCAAAGCCCGTGCCGCTCTTGGTCTCCGGGTCGTAGGTGCAGTGCACGGCAATCACCTTGCCGTTCTCGTCCTTATCGACGCCCACGCACTTCACAAAGTAAGCGCCCATGAGACGCACTTCATTGCCCGGGAAGAGGCGGAAATACTTCTTCGGCGGCTCCTCGCGGAAGTCATCTTCCTCAATCCAGAGTTCTCTGCCGAAGGGAAGGGTGCGACTGCCGAGCTCCGGGTTCTCAAGGTTATTCGGCATCTCAAGTTCCTCGATCTGACCCTCCGGATAGTTGTCGATGATCAGCTTGAGCGGCTTTAAGACCGCCATCATACGCGCACGGGAAAGCTTCAAATCCTCGCGGATGCAGTACTCGAGCATAGCGGAGTCGACCGAAGAATTGGCTTTCGAGACACCGACCAACTCTACAAAGCGCTTGATGGACTCCGGCGTATAGCCTCTCCGGCGGAGCGCCGCAATCGAGACCAGGCGCGGGTCGTCCCAGCCGTCCACAATGCCGTCCTCAACGAGCTTCTTGATATAGCGCTTGCCGGTCACGACATTTGTAAGATAGAGTTTCGCGAACTCAATCTGGCGCGGCGGCTCCTCAAACTCGCACTCCTGTACAACCCAGTCGTACAGCGGGCGGTGATCCTCAAACTCGAGGGTGCAAATGGAGTGTGTAATCTTTTCGACCGCGTCCTCAATGGGATGCGCGAAGTCGTACATCGGGTAGATGCACCACTTGTCGCCTGTGTTCTGGTGGGAGAGGTGCGCAATGCGGTAGATGACCGGATCCCGCATGTTGATGTTCGGGGAAGCCATGTCAATCTTTGCGCGAAGCACGCGCTCGCCGTCCGCATACTTGCCCTCGCGCATCTCCTCGAAGAGCTTTAAGTTCTCCTCGACCGAGCGGTTGCGGTAGGGGCTCTCCTTACCGGGCGTATTGAAGTCGCCGCGGTACTCGCGAATCTGATCCGCCGTCAAGTCGCAGACAAAGGCCTTGCCCTTCTTGATTAACTTGACCGCGCACTCGTACATGGTCTCGAAGTAGTTCGAGGCAAAGAACACGCGGTTATCGAACTTTGCGCCGAGCCACTCCACATCCGCGCGTATGGACTCGACAAATTCCCACTTTTCCTTGGTCGGATTCGTGTCGTCGTAGCGAAGGTTAAAGAGACCGCCGTACTCTTCCGCGAGGCCGTAGTTCAAAAGAATGGACTTTGCATGACCGATGTGCAGGTAGCCGTTCGGCTCCGGTGGGAAACGCGTCTGGACATGCGAATATCTTCCCGAGGCCAAATCCTTATCAATCTCATTTTCGATGAAATTCTTTTCGCGGCGCTCCGTTCCCGCGTTTTCCCGAACTTCCGCAGCCTCCGCCGCTCTCTTCTCCTCACTCATGGGGCGTATCTCCTCTCTTATTTTGTGACGTTAATCGCGCTGAGCCGATAGCCCGCGTCCGTCTTGGTGAAAATCAAATTGGGCTTTCCGCCGTCCACAGAGACGACCAGATTGCCGCCCGCCTCCCGTAAGTTCAGGAGATCGCAGTGCAGGACGGAGTTCGTGAATTCTTCGGTGAAAATCTGCTCCGCCGTGTACTTCCGCATCAATTCGTCTTTGCTGTCAATTTCGTTGCCGGACTCGATGCCAAGATACAGCGGGTACTGCGCAAGCTCCGCAAGCGCCTGCACATTCTTATCCCGCACGGCAAAGAGTGCCTGCCCAACGGTATACAGAGCATCCCTGTCACCGAGCGCCGTCGCCTGATCCGCGGCAGCGCTTAAGCTAAAGTTCTGCCCGTCCATCTTGCCGAGGAGCTTTACCCCCTCGCCCGGGGTAAAACCGTTCGCGAGCTTCGAGAGGTCCGGCTTCTCTGCCGCATCCTCGCCGGTCTCGACATAAACAAGGCCCAGATCCTTATTCTGCAGGGTAAAGCCGTTCATCGATGCATCGAGCACCACACCTTCCAGTGTGTCCTTAGCCGCCTCCGCTTCCTTGCTTGTCTCGGCAAGCGTCGTGCCGCTCTCGACACTGCTCGGCGTCGCACTGTCCTTAGCCCCGGCGCTCTCCTTCTTTCCGCAGCCCACACTGAGCAGGGAGATAGAAAGCAGAGCGAGCGCCATGATTCTCTTGCTTCTCATATTCACCTCGTTAGAATTTCCGGAAGCGCTCGTAGCGCTGGTTAGCGAGTTCGTCGCGGCTCATTGCGCTGTACTTGCCGATAAACTCGAGGAGTTCCGGCTCCAGTTCCCGCGCTACCGTTTGAATGTTCTCAAAGGTCACCGGTTCCGGCTCGGGAATAATCTTCTCGATGACACCGAGCTCCAAGAGATCGCGCGAGGTAAGGCGCATGTTCTCCGCTGCAAGTTCCGCCTGCTTCGCATCGCGGTACAGGATGGCCGCAAAGCCCTCCGGCGAAAGGATGGAATAGACCGCGTTCTCCATCATCCAGACCTCGTTTGCGGTCGCAACGCCGAGCGCACCGCCGCTCGAGCCCTCACCGATGACAATCGCGAGGATTGGGGTCCTCAGTGCCGCCATCTTCTGCAGGTTTTCGGCAATCGCCTGTCCCTGGCCTCTCTCCTCCGCGCCGACGCCGCAGTAAGCACCGGGCGTATCGACAAAGCAGATGACCGGGCGCTTAAAGTGCTCTGCCTGCTTCATGAGGCGAAGCGCCTTCCGATAACCTTCGGGATTCGGCATGGCAAAGTTTCTTCTCTTGTTCTCGAGGAAGTCTCTGCCTTTCTGGATGCCGATTACCGTGACCGGAATGCCGTGGAAGGACGCGATGCCGCCGATCACGGCTTCATCGTCCCCGTAGCAGCGGTCGCCGTGCAGTTCCATGAAATCCGGGAAGAGCGCGTCGATATAATCCTTTGCGTGCGCTCTGTCCTTCGCGCGGGACAGCTTGACCGTCTCCCAGGCGCTGCGGAGACCGCCCTCGGAGAAACGGCTTTCGCGTTCCTCCTCTTTCTCTGCCTTCTGTCCGAACGCGAGACGCTGTAAATTCTGCAGCGCGTTCGCCGCCGCGTCCAAAAGCCCGGGTGCCTTTTTCGGCTCGACTTCCTCGCGTGTAAATTCCTCCGCAAGCTCCGCCTCTTCAAACACCGGTGCGGTCTCGGAAGCGAGCTCCGCCGCGCCTTTCACATGAAGTCGCAAAATGTGCGCGAGCACCGCTCTCTGGTCTCTGCGCGGCACAATGGCATCCGTGAAACCGTGCTTCAAGAGGAACTCCGCGCGCTGAAAGCCCTCCGGAAGCTTGCCGCCTATGGTCTGCTGAATAACACGCTGGCCGGTAAAGCCGATCAGAGCGCCCGGCTCCGCGAGGATAATATCGCCGAGCATCGCAAAACTTGCGGTCACGCCGCCCATGGTCGGGTCGGTCAAAACGGAGATAAAGAGCTGGCCGCTCTCCTGCAGTCTGCCGAGCGCCTCCGAAGTCTTAACCATCTGCATGAGGGAGATGATGCCCTCCTGCATTCTCGCGCCGCCGGAGCAGGCGTAGAGAATGACCGGGAGCTTTTCCTCGGCCGCGCGCTCTGCCATACGCGCAATTTTTTCGCCCAGGTTATGTCCCATGGAACTCATCAAAAAGCGCGCGTCACAGACACCGATGGCGGTCGGAATGCCGTCGATCGTGATCTTACCCGTCACAACCGCCTCATTGAGGCCGGTACTCTCCTTGACTTCCCAGAGTTTCTGCTCGTACTCCGGAAAGTCGAGCGGATTCACGACCGGAAGTTCCTGGTTCCACTCCTCAAAGCTTCCCGGATCCGCAAGCAGTTTAATTCTGCGCTTTGCGTGAATGCGAACATAGGCGCCGCAACTCGGGCAGGCAAAATCGTTTGCCCGCACGTCCTGCACGCTGTGTACCGCACCGCACTTTTTGCACTTTCGCATTACGACTTCCGGTTCTGCTTCTGCTGTGTTTCGCTTGAAAAAATCGATGCGCATTTTCCCTGTCACTTTCCGAGGATAAAGGTGAGTTCTGCCTCTACCGCCTTCTCATCCTCTACATATGCTGTCGCCTTGCCCTTGCCGACAGGTCCCTTCACCTTCTCAATCTCACAAACCAGTCTCAGCCGGTCTCCCGGCACCACCTTGCGGCGAAACCGTGCATGATCCACGGCGCCGAAGTAGGCGGTTCTGCCGGCATTTCCCTCCTGCGAGAGAATCGCGACGGCACCGGTCTGTGCGAGCGCCTCGATAATCAAAACACCGGGCATTACAGGTTCGTCGGGGAAATGTCCCCGGAAATAGGATTCGTCAAAACTCACCGCCTTATAGCCTTCGGCGCGCACGCCGGGCTCCAGTTCGGTGATGCAGTCTACCAGAAGAAACGGGTGGCGGTGCGGCAAAATCTTCTCAATTTCTTTGATTCCGAGTTTTACCTGCATCTCATGCCTCGTACTTTCTCATCAGAATGGTCGCATTGTGGCCGCCGAAACCGAGCGAGTTGCTGATGGCAGCACGTACCGGAAGCGCTCTGCCCGCGCCCTTCACATAGTCGAGATCGCACTCCGGATCGTCCTTTTCGAGGCCCGCCGTCATGTGGACATAGCCCTCTTCGATGGTCTTTGCGAGAACCACAGCCTCGACACCGCCGGCCGCACCGAGCAGGTGACCGATCATGGACTTCGTGGAGCTGACTGCGAGCTTATCCGCCGCTACGCCGAAGGCGCTGCGAATTGCCTTGGTCTCGGAGAGGTCGTTTAAGTGGGTCGAGGTGCCGTGCGCGTTCACATAGTCAATGTCCTCGGGATTCAGTCCCGCATCGCGGAGCGCAAAACGCATGGCAGCCGCCGCGCCGGAACCATCCTCCAAGGGCGAGGTAATGTGGTTTGCATCACAGGTCGCACCGTAACCGGACATCTCGGCATAAATCTTTGCGCCGCGCTTCTTCGCGTGCTCCAGTTCCTCGAGCACCAGAATGCCCGCGCCCTCGCCGATCACAAAGCCGTTCCGCTCAAGATCGAAGGGAATCGAAGCGCGCTTCGGGTCCTCGGTCGTATTGAGCGCCGTGAGCTGCATGAAGCCCGCAACCCCGATCGGGGTGATGCTCGCCTCCGCGCCGCCCGCCAGCATGATATCCGCGTCGCCGCAGACAATGGAGCGGAAGGCCTCACCGATGTTGTGCGTGCCGGATGCACAGGCCGTCACAATGTTGATGTTCTTGCCCTTTAAGCCGCAGTGAATCGCGACATTGCCCGCCGCCATATTGCTGATCATCATCGGGACAAACAGGGGGTTCACGAGGTTCGGTCCCTTCGTGGTCATGCGCTCGTACTCGCGCTCCACCGACTGCAGAGAGCCGATGCCGGAGCCGATGGCGCAACCCGCCATATAGGGATCTTCCTTGCTGAGGTCAAGGCCGCTGTCCGCAAGTGCCTCTTTTGCCGCCGCAACGGCAAACTGCGAAAAACGCTCCATGCGGCGCGCCGATTTGACGTCCATGAAATCGGCAGCCTTGAAGTCCTTGACTTCGGCAGCCAGTTTCACCTTGAACTTTTCCGTATCGAACTGGGTGATGCGGTCAATTCCCACCTGACCCGCTTTCAACGAGTTCCAAAATGCCTCTGTGCCGATGCCGACCGGCGTCACCGCGCCGAGTCCGGTCACTACCACTCTTCTTTTTTCCATGTATTGCGTTCTCCTGCAAAGCCGCGTTGCCTGGTTTCAAAGAACGGCGGAAGCTCTTAGATAGAGAGTCCGCCGTCTACGGACAGAACCTGTCCGGTGATATAGGAAGCCTCGTCCCCCGCGAGGAAGACGACCGCAGACGCAATATCGTCCGCGCTCCCCATGCGTCCCAGCGGGACACCCGAGAGAATGGCATCTTTTGACTTGTCACTGAGCACCGCCGTCATGTCGGTGTCAATAAATCCCGGTGCGACGGCATTTACGGTAATGCCTCTGCTGCCGAGCTCACGCGCAGCCGTCTTGGTCATGCCGACCAGACCCGCCTTCGCTGCGGAATAATTCATCTGCCCCGCATTGCCGTGAAGGCCCGAGTATGAGGAGATGTTGATGATGCGACCGCTCTTTTGGCGCAGCATCTTCTTTGCCGCCTGCTGCATACAGTAATAAGCGCCGTATAAGTTGGTCTGCAAGACCTCATCAAACTGCGCTTCCTTCATGCCGATTAAGAGCGCATCGCGGGTGATGCCTGCGTTGTTCACGAGTATGTCCAGTCTGTCCTCTCGCGCGAAGATTTCCTCAAACATATGCTGCACCGCCGCCGCATCCGCGACATTCGCCTGAATCAAAAACGCCTTGCCGCCCGCAGCCTCGATCTCTGCGCGCACTTCCTCGGCCTTTGCCTCAGAGCCGTTGTAGTTGATTGCCACCACAGCCCCGAGAGAGGCGAGGCGCACGGCAATGGCTCTGCCGATGCCACGCGATGCGCCGGTGACCAGCGCTACCTTACCGCTCAAATTGCTCATATCTTAGCCAGATCCTCCATGGTCTCGATGTTTACGACCGTTGCCTCTCTGTCAATCTTCTTTACAAAGCCCGCAAGCGTCTTGCCGGGTCCCAGTTCATAGAAGGTATCCACGCCCGCCGATAGCATATTGCGTATGCTCTGCTCAAAGCGCACCGAACTGTAGACCTGCTCGGTCAGAAGTCCTCTGACCTTCGCCGCATCTTCCACGATATCTCCCGTCACATTCGCATAGTAGGGAATGCGAAGCGGATGTATCTCCGTCTCCGCAAGCACCTTGCCCAGTTCCTCTCCGGCTTCTCTCAGTAGGCCGGAGTGGAAGGGACCGCTCACGTTCAGCATGAGCACGCGCTTAATGCCGCGCGCCTTGAGAGCCTCAGCAGCAGCTTCGACCGCCTCTTTCTTACCCGAAATGACAATCTGCCCCGGGCAGTTGTAGTTCGCAATCCAGACTTCGGGAATCTCGGAAAGCGTCTCTTCGATGAGACTTGCCTCCGCGCCGAGCACCGCCGCCATCGCGCCGACGCCCGCCGGAACCGCCGCTTCCATGAGTTCGCCGCGCCGCGCAACCACACGGATTGCATCCGTCACGGAGAGCGCGCCCGCCGCGTATAGCGCCTCGTATTCGCCGAGACTTAAGCCCGCCGCCGTATCCGGCAGGAGTCCCTGCTTCTCAACGACCTTCATGATGGCAATTCCCGTTGTCACCATGGCGGGTTGGGTGTACTGCGTCAAATTCAGCTTCTCGTTTTCCTCAAAACAGAGTGCCTTCATGTCATAGCCGAGCAGTTCCGACGCCTCGTCGAAGACTGCGCGCGCATCGGCATCCGCCTCGTAAAAGCTCTGCCCCATGCCGACCTTCTGAGCGCCCTGTCCGGGAAACAAAAATGCCTTTTTAGACAAAGTCCGCCGCCTTTCTCGCAAGCGTCTGACACTCGCGCATCATATCCTCAATAATCTCACGGCAGGGTTTCACGTCCCGGATGAGACCCGCAATCTGACCTGCCATGACGGTGCCGTGAATGACATCGCCTTCCTGTACGGCCTTGCGGAGCGAGCCCAGGGTCAGGTACTCGAGCTCCTCAAAGCTCTTGCCCTCGGCCTCAAGGCGCGCGTACTCGCGCGTCATATCGTTCCGGAGGCTGCGCACCGGGTGACCGTGCGTTCTGCCGGTCACGGCGCTGTCAATGTCCTTCGACTTCACGATGCGGTTCTTATATGCATCGCTTACCACAGCTTCGGTACTCGCGACAAAGCGCGTGCCGATTTGCACGGCTTCCGCGCCGAGCATAAATGCCGCCATCATACCTCTGCCATCCGCAATGCCGCCCGCGCCGATCACCGGAATGCTCACGGCATCGACCACCTGCGGCAGCAGACACATGGTCGTTGCCTCACCGATGTGACCGCCGGACTCTGTGCCCTCCGCGACCACGGCGTCGGCACCGAGGCGCTCCATGATGCGCGCCTGCGCAACCGAAGCGACCACCGGAATGACCTTGACACCGGCCTTCTTCCAGTCCTCCATGTACTTGGTCGGCATGCCCGCGCCGGTCGTAACAACCTTGACGCCCTCTTCGATGACCACCCGCGCAACAT
>CAJPKN010000056.1 GCA_905370385.1 Stomatobaculum longum | reverse complement strand
AGTCCTTCAGGCCGAGTTCCCCGGGTTCCGCGCTCACATGCGTCTCATATTCCTGAGTCGCCTCGGGCGCTTTCTTCCGGGATTCCCGGCCGAGGACCGGCAATAAAATAAAGAAGATGCTCGCAAGTGCGCAGACAGTCATCGAAATCGCAAACAGTTCCGAAGACATACGTCTGCCGTAGTTCACTTCGGCTATCCCACTCTTTTTCACCGGCTTCTCTTCTTCGATGCGGAGCTCAGCTCCGCAGACACGACATTTCGTCTTGTCGCTCCGCATCACCTCTATGCTGCTTCCGCAGTGCGGGCAGCGGACTTTTGTCGGATTCATTCCCGTCTCCTCGTCGTTTATTCGACCAGAACTATGCCTCTGTTCTTTAATAACGCAATGTTTTGAATCACGTTATCCGTGTAGCGCAGATAGCGAAGCTTGGGCAGCGCGGTGAGCGCCGCAATATCCTCGACGCGATTGTCGCTGAGGTCCAAAAGCTCCAGATTGGGGAAGGCCTCCGTAAATGAGAGCGTATCGATGCCGCAACGGCCGAGGCGCAGCTCCCGGAGTGTTGTGCTGCGCCAGCCCTCAAACCGCACCTTGTTGTGCGCGTAGACGCTGAGACGTTCCAGTGCAGGGGCATCCGCCTCGGTCTCCGCACGAATTCGCAGTTCGGCATCACTGCCGCCGCTTCCCGCATCCTCGCCGAGCACGGTGAGCTCCGTGACCGCCGGAAAGGCATGCAGCGGAACCGTTCCCGCTTTGCAGCAGAAGGTAACTTTTCGAAGCTTCGGCAGTTCCCGGAGTGCATAGAGTGTTTCCGTATTCTGCGCAGCGCTCTCGACATTCAGGTCAAGTTCCTCGAGTTCCGAAAGGCGCGAAAGTCCCGAAAAATCCGTTTTGCTGTCAAAGTGACTGAGAAAGAGTTTGAGTTTTTTCAGTTTTCGGCAACGGGCCAGCTGCGGGAGCGTCTCCGCACCGCACTCCAGTTCTTCGAGCGCCGGGAGCAGGGTCACATCCGGTATGAAACACCCCGCCTGCCAGCCGTCGGAGATTCTGAGCCTTTTGAGGCGCGGAAGTTCATACAGCGCGGCACTGTCTGCAATGTTAAAACTGTTCCCCAGATCCAGCGTTTCAAGCGCCTTGAGTTCCCGGAGCGGCTCTATGCTCGTGAGCTGTGTCGCGCCCGAAAGACGAAGTTCCCGCAACTTTGTCAGGGGCTTCATATCGTTCAGATTCCGGAGCGCAACGGCGTCGCGGATTGTGAGACTCTGAAGCTCAGTGAGCCCCGACAAAAAGCGGAAATCTTCGATGTTGTCATTTCCCTCGGAGGCGATCAGTTCCATGTCCCGCACCCCCGTGAGCGCGAGTAAATCCTCGTTGCCCGCGCGCCGCAGCGGGGTATAAAGCGCTCTAAGCTCCTTGCATTCCTGTAATCCGGACAAGCTAACCCCTAACTCCCGCCTCACAATTCGCAGCTTTCTCAAGTTCGGAAATGTGCGAACAAGTTTTTCGACATCCGCCGTCGCATAGAGTGAAACCCCGCCCAGTTCTTCCATTGCGCCGGGATTCGCGACCATATATGCGAGCCCCGCCGGACTTCCGGGGTAGTCCCCCGCATCCGGCAGATAGAGACAGCTCAGCTGCTTCAGATTGGCAAGCGTATTCGCATACTCCTGTGAAGAAAACGTGACATGAAGCAAAGAGCGCTGCCCCGACATATCGAGCGTTTCGAGATTCGGGAAGGCCTGAAACGAGTTCCCGTCGAGGGTGATTCCTTCCCCGTTGTTGACAATCGGAACCTGTACTTTGCTTCCGTCTTGCAGTGACACATCCATGCGAACCAGAAACCAGTCTACGGTCTCAAAGCGAATTCCCCGAACGCGCCGATACTCTTCCGGCGTAATCGCGTCGGGATCTTTTCGGAACACTTCCGAAAAGGCGCTCCGCAACACCGGATCCGTCAGCGTGTCGGCATACTTGGGACTGTACTTCGAAACGAAAGGCAGAGTCACACGGATTGCTGCGTCCGCGCTTCGCTCCGTCCCCTTTGCAAAGACAGCTTTGCAGCCGCCGAGCACAACGCCGCCTGCCAAAAGCAACGCAAAAGGCGCAACAACGCTTCGAAGCTTACGGCTGAGCCCGCTCGCTTTCATTTTTTTGTCTCCCCGTTCACGGTGAAGCTCTCCAGAAACTGCAGGGACGAAAGCGCCGGAAGCGCCGCAACTTCATCCGCCCGAATCTCCGCATTCTTTAAATACGGCACACTACCCAGCGCCGTGAAATCCGTAATTTGATTGTCCTCCAGTGTCACCGCGACCAAGGATTTCATGCCCGAAAGCGGCGATATATCCTGTACGCCCGTGTTCTTCAGCGTAAGGCTCTGCAGCTGATTCAAGCTCTTCACAAAAGTGAGGTCCGTGAGCTGCGGCGCATCCTGAATCGAGAGTGTCTCCAGGTAGGGGAGACGGGCGAGCGCGCCGAAGTCGGTAATTGCCTCCGCGTGTTCGATTGTGAGATATTTTAAGCCGGTGATTTTCTGAAGTTCGTCCAGGTTCTCCGCACCGGTTATGGTATAGCGTTCCATCTGCTGCGTCGCCGTACTCGCAGCCGCCGCGCTCTCCGCGTTTTGCCGCCGCGCGGAGGCACTGCTCTCCGCGATGCCGAGCACCACCGGAACCAGAAGGCAGGCAGCGGTAATTCCCCCGACAATGAGTTTCTGTCCCAAGCTGAGCCCGATATCCGGTCCCGCGGAGGCCGGCGTTGTCTCACGGTTTCCGTAAAAATTAACCTTGATTTCGGGTGCGGAAATATCGACGCGGAGTGCACTGCCGCAGTACGGACAGACCGCTTTGTCCTGACCTTCTTCCCATTGCAGCGCGGCGCCGCAGTGCGGGCAGGTCAACGAAGTAATTTTCATTCTCATCCCTCACTCATGCCAATGAGCAGGCGGTTCCCCGCCTGCTGATTTTGATACTTTGATTATACTCTTTTCGCCCTTTTTTGGAAACACCGCACCGCCGTCCGGTTATATTTATCGTTGACTAACAAACGCACACAGTGGTAAATTGAACAGGCTTTACAGGGAGTAGGGAGCGCCCCAGCGGCGTTTCAAGTCAACAAAATGGCATTCGCCTGGCTTGGATTAAATCGCGAGACTGAGAAAGCACGCAATGCGTGCTCTCGGTCTCTTTTTATTTTCCTTTTAAACCACAAGCGGGAGGTTCCGTAAATGAACGTACAAGCGGGATTTATTTTGAACAGCATATTGCTCGGCGCGGGACTTGCAATGGATGCGGTCTCGGTATCGGTCGCAAACGGACTCGAAGAACCGGGGATGTCCGGAAAAAAAACCGCAGGCATAGCCGGCACCTTTGCCTTTTTCCAGTGGCTCATGCCCATGCTGGGCTGGTTCTTTGTGACTTCGCTCCTCTCCGTATTTCGCGCGGTCGAGCCCTTCCTTCCCTTTGTCTCCTTTGCCCTCCTCCTCTACATCGGCGGTAAACTTTGTCTTGAGGGAATCAAGGGCGAAACGGACGAAAATCCGGACAGCGGACTCGGCATGAAGGCTCTGTTCTTACAGGGCATCGCGACCTCGATCGATGCACTCTCGGTCGGCTTTACGCTAGCCTCCTACCGAGCCGCAGAAGCCCTGCTCTCCTCGGTCCTGATTGCTCTCACCACCTTTTTCCTCTGTCTCGGCGCGCTCCACGCCGGGAAACAGGCGGGCGCTGTCTTAAACCGCCAGGCCAAGATACTCGGCGGCCTCATCTTAATTGTCATCGGCGCCCGCATTTTTATCGCAGGATAAGCCCGGGATCAGGCCAATCTTTGTTGCGCTTTCCGGCACATCAACGGACAAAATAAAACCGGAAGGCTTTCGCCTCCCGGTCTTATTTTGTAAGCACAATGCGCTCTCTCTCGATTAATAGTTCTCTGCGAGAATCTCGAAGAATGCCTGCGGGTGCTGGCAGGTCGGACATACCTGCGGTGCCGAAGTGCCGACCACAACGTGACCGCAGTTCCGGCAAACCCAGACCTTGACTTCGCTCTTCTTGAAGACTTCCTGCATCTCGACGTTCTTTAAGAGCTTTCTGTATCTCTCCTCGTGGCGCTTCTCGATTGCCGCGACCATGCGGAACTTCGCTGCGAGCTCCTTAAAGCCCTCTTTCTCCGCCGTCTCGGCGAACTCGACATACATATCGTTCCACTCGTAGCTCTCGCCCTCTGCCGCGTGGAGGAGGTTGGTCGCCGTGTCTCCGATGCCGTTCAGCTCCTTGAGCCACATCTTTGCATGCGCATTCTCGTTCGCTGCGGTCTCCTCAAAGAGAGCGCCGATCTGCTGAAACCCTTCCTTCTGTGCCGTGGAAGCGAAGTACAGATACTTGGTTCTCGCCATAGACTCGCCGGCATAAGCCTTCTGCAGGTTCTTCTCGGTCTCGGTGCCTGCGTACTTGGTCTTTACATCGTTGCCGCTCGTAATCTTCTTCTCGTCTGCCATGTTATCCTCCTCTAATTATTGTGAAGTCTCTAACAATTGCTACATCACCTACTATACCATAGCTTTTTGAACTTGCAAGCAAAAATAACAGGAATAATTCCTAATTTGTATTCGTCTCAACTAACACACTCTCGCGGAAGCGTTTCCGCTTCGCTTTTTCCGACTTATGACTGCTATTCTGTTTTACAGCGACTCTTATGTTTCGCTTGGGACCTCATTTTTATTTCGCCCTATGCTTCTTTTCCCCGCCGTGCGCGCCGAGTACAGAAAAAGACGGCGGACACAGGGGCCGCCGTCTCTCATTGAGGGTAATGAAATAGCAAGGGTACTGCAAGTATGTTCTTTTATGTGAATCCGGTACTCCGGTGTCTGCGTTTTTTACGCTTCCTTGCCGAAGAAGAGCTCGATATCGTCCTCGACGGAGCCGATGCCGGCAATGCCGAAGTTGTTGACCAAAACGTTTGCGACATTCGGGGAAAGGAAGGCCGGAAGCGTCGGTCCGAGGTGGATGTTCTTCACGCCGAGGTAGAGAAGCGCGAGGAGCACGATAACTGCCTTCTGCTCATACCAAGCAATGTTGTAAGCAAGCGGGAGCTTATTCACGTCGTCGAGGCCGAAGATCTCCTTCAGCTTGAGCGCAATGACCGCCAGAGAATAGGAGTCGTTGCACTGACCTGCGTCGAGCACGCGCGGGATGCCGCCGATGTCGCCGAGATCCAGCTTGTTGTACTTGTACTTTGCGCAGCCCGCGGTCAGAATCACAGCGCCCTTCGGCAGCTTCTTCGCGAACTCCGTGTAGTAGTCACGGCTCTTTGCTCTGCCGTCGCAGCCTGCCATGACGACGAACTTCGTAATGGCACCGCTCTTCACCGCATCGACCACCTTGTCGGCAAGCGCAAAGACCTGGGCGTGCGCGAAACCGCCGACAATCTTACCGGTCTCAATCTCGGTCGGCGGCGGGCACTGCTTTGCCTGCTCGATGATCGGGCTGAAATCCTTAACCTGGCCGTAGGGCGCATCGATGTGCTTGAGGCCCGGGAAGCCGACGCAGCCGGTGGTCCAGACTCTGTCCTTATAGCTGTCCTTCGGCGGAATCAGGCAGTTCGTGGTCATGAGGATGGGGCCGTTGAAGCTCTCGAACTCCTCCTTCTGCTTCCACCAAGCGTTGCCGTAGTTGCCCGCAAAGTTCGGGTACTTCTTAAAGAAGGGATAGTAGTGCGCCGGGAGCATCTCGGAGTGCGTGTAAACATCCACACCCGTGCCCTGGGTCTGATCGAGCAGCATCTCGAGGTCCTTCAAATCATGGCCGGAAATCAGGATGGCCGGGTTCTTGCGGACACCGATGTTGACCTCGGTGATCTCCGGGTTACCGTAAGCGCCGGTGTTTGCGCCGTCGAGGAGCGCCATGCCCTCGACACCGTACTTACCGGTCTCCAAGGTCAGCGCAACGAGATCGTCGACCGAGAGGCTGTCGTCGAGCGTCTTAGCGAGTGCCTCCTGCAGGAAGCGATCCACTTCCTCGTTCTCGCGAAGCAGGGCGTTTGCGTGCTTCGTGTAAGCCGAGAGGCCCTTGAGTCCGTAGGTGATGAGCTCGCGGAGGGATCTCACATCCTCGTTCTCGGTTGCGAGAACGCCGACTTCCGCCGCTCTCTCCGGGTAAGCGCTCTCCGGAATCTCCTCGGTTGCCGCGAGCGGCAGCTTCGAAGCATCGGAAAGCTCCTTGCGGAGCGCGTCGCGACATGCGAGCGTGTCCGTGATGCGCTTCTCAATCGCCTTGCGATCAAAGTTTGCGTTCGTAATCGTGATGAAGAGGTTCATCGACACGAGGTGATTCACCTCTGCCGCTACCGGCTTACCCTCTGCTCTGAGTGCGGTCGTAACCGCAGAGAGACCCTTGGTCACATAGATCAAAAGATCCTGCGCTCTTGCGACATCGAACTTCTTGCCGCAGACACCCTGTACGGTGCAAGCCTTGTTGCCCGCAGTCTCCTGACACTGATAACAAAACATTTTAGCGTCCATTGATATCCTCCTGTTTTCATATGAAGCGGAGCGACTTGCTCCGTGCTTATGCTCTTTACAGGAAAGATAGTATCACTGCGGGACGCCGAATTCCGTTGCTATGGCAACGTCTTCTCGATTTGCTTTGTATTTTTTTCCATACGCCACAGCAAAATGAATAGCACCGGGATGCAAATCAAGGAGGCGAGGTTCACCAGCAGATTGGCGAATTCGCCGTCAAAGCCGGGCGGCAGAGTCCCCGAGAAATTGTTGACCAGATGAACCAGGAAGGGCCAGATGATCTTTCTTGTCTTTGCGTAGAGATAGCCCAGAATGAGACCTATCATAAACGTATAGACCGACTGCACAAAAATCTCATGCCAAATGCCGAAGAGCAGCGCCGAGAGAATGATGGCAGTGCGCTCACTTTTGAAACTGCGCTCAAAGAGATGAAACACGAGGCCGCGGAATAAGAGTTCCTCGACCAACGGCCCTATGACGGAGACCGTTAGGAGCATCCAGATATAATCGCCCTGCTCGAAGGCGCCCATCTCGCTGTTAAAGGTGTCATAACTCGACTGTAAAGCCGGGATCGAATTTTGAATGGCCTCCGCAAAGTTAAGCCAGAGCAAGGACACGCCGCCCGCGCCGAGCCCGATCAGCAACATCCGAAACGCGCCGCCGAACGGTCGAAAGGCAAGGGTCGCTTTTTTTTCCGGATAGCCTCGTTTGATGCGTTTCCAAAGCCAAAAATAAAAGAGACTCAGAATTGCCGCGGAGCAGGTATACCCCAAATTGCTGTTGGCCTCAAGATAACTTGCGCTCACACCGACAGCGCCGAGCACCGTCTCCGAAAGCACCGCCAGTATGGCATCGAGATACGCATAGCTGTAGGCCAGCAAGAGCGCACACAGAATCAGACCGAAGGCAAACGCCTTTTCCCGCGCCTTCAATGGTCCGTGACCTCGCCGACGCCGTTCAGAATATAGTTCGGTCGATACGGATACTGCTCGCACTCCTCTCGCGTTGTGACACCGGAGAGCACCAGTACCGTCGTGAGGCCGGATTCAATGCCCGCAATGATATCGGTGTCCATGCGGTCGCCGATCATGACGGCATTCTCCGAGTGCACCCCGAGGAGACGAAGGCCGGTCCGCATCATCAAGGGGTTCGGCTTGCCCACAAAATAGGCCTGCTTGCCGGTTGCGAGTTCAATCGGCGCAATCAGCGCGCGGCAGGCGGGCGCAATGCCGCTCTCGGTGGGACCGGTCAAATCGTAGTTGGTGCCGATCAGCTTGGCCCCCGCATTGACTAAACGTATGGCCTTGGTAATTTGCGCCAAGTTATAGGAGGAGGATTCTCCGACCACCACATAGTCCGGATTCACATCGTTGTAGGTGATTCCCTTGTCGTAGAGCGCATTCAAAACGCCGTGCTCACCGACCACATAGGCCGAGCAGCCAGGTGCCTGCCGATTCAGGAAATGCGCGGTCGCAAGCGCACTCGTGTAAAAGTGAGATTCATCGACCTCCAGCCCCATGCGCTCCAGTTTCTGCTGCAGCTCCTTCGGCGTATACTGGCTCGAGTTCGTGAGGAAGAGAAAATTCTTATTCTCGCGAAGCAGCCACTCGACAAACTCGCGCACCCCGGGGAGTATCTTGTTCCCGTGGTAAATCACGCCGTCCATGTCGCAGATAAAGCCTTCTTTTTCTCGCAACATTGTTTCCATTGTTTCTCCTTTCGAAAGAACGATACCCGCGCTTTAGAACTGCGCGGGTATCCTTTGCTCAGGCGTTTCGGCATTTCTCCCAATACGCCCGCATCTTGTGAAAACTATCCTCGCTGATTACATGTTCCACCAGACAAGCCTCTTCTTCGGCGGTCTCCGGCGCAATACCGATTTCCTCGAAGAGTTGACGGAAAAACTCGTGCTTCTCAAAGGTCTTCGCAGCGGCATCTTCGCCGATTTCCGTCAGCTGAATGCGCCAGTCCTCGCGGTGAATGTACCCTTCTTCTTCCAGCTTTTTGAGCGCAACCGAGACGCTCGGCTTCGAAAAGTTCATGAGCTCCGCGATGTCGGTGGGGCGGCAAGCGCCCTTCTCCTTGATGATGCGAAGTATGCTCTCCAGATAATCTTCGCTCGACTTGCCAAGTTCGTGCTTTTCCTGACTCATGCCGCCTCCTTTGTCCTGACTTCAAAAAACCGAAGCCGTAAGGCCGGCTCCGGTAGAGTTTCCGTTAACTAACAAAATAGCACAGCGGAGGACTTGCGTCAAGCCGCCTCAGTCTTCCCTGCTCTCCTTGTCGTAAATACTGAGCGGACGCGCATCCCGGCGGAACACCCGCGCGGCAAGCCAGGGTAAGCCCTCCGCCTCAAAGAAGGCACGCATGCGGCGCACGGTCGCATCGAAATCCCAGGCGATGAAATCGAGGTAGCCGCAGAAAATGCCGGTTGCCCCGCCGATGAAACTGCAGCACTCCGCCCCCTCGGGTGTCTCCATATGCGCCTTTGCCCTGTCCCGTAGCGCTAAGATTTCCTCCGAGCGATTTTCTCCGCGGAACCCGGAGAGCGGGTAGATGAAGAAGCCGGCCACCGCACCGTCTGCCTGTAACTCATTGACCATGCGATCCTCGCCCTGCAGGTACTCGCTGACCAGAGTCGGGCAGAGACTTGCGCCCGAGATGGTGTCGAGACGATAGTCGGCATCCGGGTCTTCGCTCGGATCTAAGCTGTAAAAGGTATAATTTTCCGCAATGACTTCCTCCGCTGTGATGTCGAGCTTGGCGCCGCAGCGCGAAAGCTCCTCCGGAAGTTC
>CAJPKN010000055.1 GCA_905370385.1 Stomatobaculum longum | reverse complement strand
ATTTGTTGCTTAATTTTCGTATTCAAGTTATATCATAAAACCTGTGAACCATACTACCGTGACTTTGGACTGTATGAAGTCTTTTAGAGCATACAACGCCTCTTACAGAAGCGAATCGTAACGACTGCAAAAAAGCAAGGTGGTCTCCCACCTTGCTTTTCGATTCCCTGTCATTCGGAATGTATCGTTTCTCACAGGAAGATGTATTTCAGAATAAAGATCACGGTCAGCACATACATGAGCGGTGTGACCTTCTTTCCCTTGCCGCCGGCAAGATGAAGCACCGTGTAGCTGATAATGCCGAAAGCGATACCCTCGGAAATCGAGTAAGCGAAGGGCATTGCGAAAATGCAGATAAAAGCCGGGATTGCGGTCAGCATATTATTCCAGTCAATCTTTGCGACCTGCTGCATCATGAAGAAGCCAACGACAATCAGAGCCGGGGCGGTCGCGAACGAAGGAATCGCGAGGAAGACCGGTGAAAAGAAAAGGCTTAGCAGGAACAAGCCTCCGACCACAATCGAGCTGAGGCCGGTACGCGCCCCCTCGGCAATACCGGAGGAGGACTCCACAAAGGTTGTGATGGTCGAAGTACCGAGTACCGCGCCGACCGTGGTGCCGATGGCATCCGCGAGAAGCGCTCCCTTAATGCGCGGCAATTTACCGTCTTTGTCGAGCATATCCGCCTTAGATGCACAACCGATCAGGGTGCCGAGTGTATCAAAAATATCGACAAAAAGGAAGGAGAAAACCACGACGAGGAAATTGACGGAAAGCACATTGCTGAAGTCCATCTTCATAAAGGTAGGCGCCAGAGATGCCGGCATCGCAATCAGGGAAGCCGGAATTAAGCTGTAGAAGCCGGCCTCCGGATTCGGCACATAAAGGCCGGTCAGCTGGCAGAGTATGCCGAGTCCCCAGGTAATCAAAATGCCGAGAAGAATATTTCCCTTCACATTCTTGATTACCAGCAGCGAGGTGATCAGTGTTCCGATCAGCGCAAGCAGAACCGTAATTCCTTCGGAAGCAAACGTGCCCGTGGTAATTGCTTCCTTAAAGGAGAACAGCGTGACCAAGGTAGCGCCGTCGACAACGACATGTGCGTTCTGGAGACCGATGAAAGTAATAAAAAGACCGATACCGACCGATACCGCGAGCTTTAGCTCCCCCGGGATCGCGTTGAAAATGGCCTCACGCACATTGGTCAGCGAGAGCAGGATAAAAATCAGGCCTTCAACACAGACCGCCGCCAGGGCAACTTCCCAGCTATATCCCATACCCATGCAGACCGAATAGGTGAAGTAAGCATTTAGTCCCATGCCGGCCGAAAGTGCAAACGGAAGGTTTGCAAGCAAGGCCATCGCAAAGCAGCCGACGGCGGAAGCAAGCGCCGTTGCCGTGAAAACTGCGCCCCCGTCCATGCCGGTTTTGCCGAGCAGGTTCGGGTTGACGGCGAGGATGTATGCCATGGTCATGAAGGTCGTAATTCCGGCAATCAATTCCGTACGCATATTGCTGTGATTTTCTTTTAAACGAAAAAACTGTTCCATATTCAATCCCCCGGTTGGTTTACAGAATCAAATGATGTAAGCTAGATTCACTTCTCTTCTGCCGTGAAGCTCTTCGGATCGACGCTGACACCGTCCGCCCAAATGCGCTCCAGGTTGTAGAAGCGTCTGTCCTCTCCGTTGAAGATGTGAATGACCACATCCTGGTAGTCGAGGAGTATCCAGGTTCCGCTGTTGTAGCCTTCCTTCTGGCGCGGGAAGACCTCGTGCTTCGCGAGCTTCTCTTCGATTTCGTCCGCGATGGCCTGGGTCTGCTTCTGGTTGGTTCCGCTGACCAGCATAAAGTAATCCGCAACCACTGAGACCTTGGAGATGTCGATTACGGAAATCTCCGTGCCCTTTTTGTCTTCCATTGCGGTGACAGCGTATGCAAGCAGCTCATTTGTCGTCATAGTGTTTGACCTCCTTCAGCCATTGATAGCATTCTTCCGTCTTGCGGTCCGCTTTGACATTGCGCGCCGCGAGATAGCGCAAAGTATCTTCTGTGATGCGATAGACACAATCATCAAGATCTTCAAAGGCAAGATGACGTATCTCCGCGAGATTGTCTGCCTTGTCCCGATTCGGTTCGATGTAGTCGGCCGTAAATACGATTTTTTCCAGCAGAGAGAGTTCCCTTTTGCCTGTGGTGTGCCAGCGTATGGCGGAGAGCACCTGCGGTGTATGCACGTCGTATTTCTGTTCCGCGACATAGGGCCCCACAATTGCGTGCCAGAGTTGCGGAGAAGCCATATCCTCTTCGCTCCAAACATGGCCGGCCTTCTCCCCGAGGACAAGAAGTTCCTTTTTCCCGTATTCCTTGGCACAGTCGTGCAAAAGCCCCGCGAGTTCGGCATCTTCGACCGAAGCCTGATAGCGCATTGCAAGAGCAGCGGCTGTGTACGCAACCCCCAGCGTGTGCTGGTAGCGATCGGCACTCAGATTCTTTTCGAGCTTTCTGCGCAGTTCCGCCGTATCTTTTCGGTTCATAACTTGCCTTCTTTCTCCGGGACATAAAGCCCCTCAGCCTGAATGTAGCGATACACGGCGGCAGGTAGGTATTGCGCCGCGGATTTTTTACCGGCGGCGAGGAGTTCCCGAATGTGCATCGATGAAATATCCAAGAGCGGAGCCGGAATCAGAGCGACACGGGCGCCGAAGCGCTCTTCCAAGTGACGGGCGTGTTCGTTCAGACTGCTGTGTTCGCGTGCATACTCCCGTGCGGCAACCAAGAGGCGGGCATTGCGGCAGATGTCCTCCGGCGCATGCCAGTTCTCGAATTCAAAAAAAGAATCGGCGCCGAGTATGAGTGAAAACGCACTGTCCGGATACTCCTTGCGGAGCAGGGCCAGGGTATCGCTCGTATAGGAGAGACCGCTGCGCTGTGCTTCAAAATCAGAAACCTCGAACTTCTCATAGGCTGCGGTTGCAAGCTCAGCCATGTGAAAGCGCTGCGCATAGCTTGCGAGTTTTCGTCCTTGTTTGTGCGGCGGCACGGCCGCCGGCATAAACCAGCAGGCATCCAGCGGAAAGTGGGCACAGGCCTCTTCCGCCAGCTTCAGATGACCGTTGTGAATCGGATCGAAGGTTCCTCCCAAAATTGCAATCTGTCGCATGGCTGTTTAGCCGCGCGGCAGCACGATCTTGCGGTGCTTCTCTTCTTTCGCTTGGCGATACAGCACAATCTTCTTGCCGATTACCTGCACCACCTCACTTTGGGTTCTGTCTGCGAGTCGCGCTGCCATATCCTTCGGGTCGTCGAGACAATTTTGCAGCACCGAAATCTTGACAAGTTCCCTCTTTTCAAGTGCTTCGCCGACCGCAGTCGTGAGTTCCGGGGTAAGGGCGGATTTTCCGATTTGGAAAATCGGCTCCGTCGTCATCGCAATCCCCTTCAAAAACGAACGCTGTTTGCTATTCAAGGTTTCCTCCGTTATTTGTAATAATCAAACTCGTGACCGTACATGCGCACCGTATCGCCGTCCTGAATGCCTGCCTTTTCGAGATCTTCCAGAATGCCGCTGTCCTTTAAGAAGCCCTGGAAGAAGTTAAAGCCCTTCTCCGACTCCAGATTGGTATAGCCGAGCATCTTTTCAATGCGCGGACCTTCCACCACAAAGACCGCACCGTCACGCTCTATCGTGTAGGGTAGGTTGCGGTCCGAATCATAACTGATTTCCATTTCCGGCTCAAAGACCGTAATTTCACGCTCCATGCCGCGCAGTATTTCGAGGATACCGTAGGTCAGCGCACGTATGCCCTCACCGGTAACACCGGAAATCGGGTAGAGCGGAAGCTCCGGAAAAGCCGCGCGCAGGCGGTCAATCGGATTTTCTTCGCCCTCTTCCGGCTGTATGCTGTCAATCTTGTTTGCTGCAATGATCTGCGGGCGCGAAAGCAACGAAGCATCATATTTTTCAAGCTCGTGTTGTATGCGGCGTACATCTTCGACCGGATCCCTTCCTTCGGTCGATGCGGCATCCACCACATGAACCAGTACCTTGGTGCGTTCCACGTGGCGAAGGAAATCATAACCGAGGCCCACGCCCTCCGAAGCACCTTCAATGAGACCGGGGAGATCTGCCATCACAAAGCCTTCGCCGTCATCGAGGTCAACAACGCCGAGATGCGGGCGCAGGGTTGTAAAGTGATAGTTGGCAATCTCGGGGCGTGCGTTGCTGACACGACTCAATAAGGTGGATTTTCCGACGTTCGGAAAACCGACCAGACCGACATCCGCGATGACCTTGAGTTCCAAGCGGACAAAGAGGCCCTTGCCTGCCTGACCCGGTTTTGCGTAGTTCGGCGCCTGCATGGTTGCGGTCGCAAAGTGCATGTTGCCGACGCCGCCCTTGCCGCCGCGCAGTACAATCATACGGCGATTCTCACCGGACATATCGGCAATCACTTTGCCGCTCTCTGCATCGCGAATTACGGTGCCCTCCGGAACACGAATCACCAAATCTTTGCCGTCTGCGCCGTGGCAGCGTTTTTTGCCGCCGGGCTCACCGTTCTGTGCAACATACTTCCGGATATGGCGGAAGTCCGTCAGGGTGTTCAAACCGTCATAGACTTCAAAGATAATATCGCCGCCTCTGCCGCCGTCACCGCCGTCGGGACCGCCTGCCGGAACAAAGAGTTCGCGGCGAAAGCTCACATGACCGTCGCCGCCCTTGCCGGATTGAATATAAATTTTGGCGTTATCTGTAAACATCCTATCTCCTGTATTCAGCTGAAACACAAACGGGCTTCATACTTAGCAGTATGAAGCCCGGTCTTACACTACAGCTCTCGTTCAGTTTTACTCAGCAGCCTCTGCCTTCGGGTAGACAGAAACTTTCTTGCGGTACTTGCCCCATCTCTCGAATTTCACAATACCGTCTGCCGTTGCGAACAGGGTATCATCGCCGCCTCTGCCGACATTGACGCCCGGATGAATGTGCGTGCCTCTCTGTCTGTAAAGGATATTGCCGGCCAAAACAAACTGACCGTCTGCCCGCTTCGCGCCAAGGCGCTTGGACTCGGAATCACGACCGTTCTTGGTCGATCCGACACCTTTCTTATGAGCATGCAGCTGAAGGTTCATCGTGAACAACATCATTACACCTCCTGATCTTTGATCAATAAATATTCACTGCCGTATTCCTGCCGAATGGCCGCATACCCCAAAAGGAGCGACTTTAGCAGAAGTTCGGCGTTTTCGTTACGTTTGCCCAAGAGCACGAAGTCAAAGCTTCCTTCCTCCTCGCCGAAGTGCGTCTCAAACTTTGCATCTGTCAACTCTGCGACAGAATTTGCAAAATTGAGTTCCAGCGCGGAGACCGCCGCACAGATGATATCATAACCGCTGTCGGCATAGTCCGCATGACCGAGGGAGCGGATTCCCACTGCCCTACCGCTCTTGTTGCGCAGAATTTCAACTTCTATCATGCCTTAGGCATTGATCTTATCGATCTTCACCTGCGTGAAAAGCTGTCTGTGGCCGTTCTTCTTGTGATAGCCGAGCTTCGCCTTGTACTTGTAGACAATGACCTTCTTCGCCTTTGCCTCTCTCAGCACGGTTGCGCTCACGCTTGCGCCGGACACCGTGGGTGCACCGACAGTCAGCTCGCCGTTGTTGACAGCAAGAACCTGATCAAACGTAACCGTCTGACCTGCTTCAACGCCAAGCTTCTCAACCTTAATGATGTCACCTTCCGATACCTTATACTGCTTCCCGCCAGTCGCAATAATCGCGTACATACTGGTACCTCCTTCAATCATTACTCGCCAACGATGGTGTCTGCCCTTGACAGAACTTAGACCTTGTTGTGCGGCATACCCATATATATTACAAGAACCGTTATAACCTGTCAAGAATTTGGCGAAAAGAATTGTTCTTGTATGCTCTTTCCGCGGCGCGGCCTTACCAGCTCCGCGAGATTTAAGCCTGTAATGTCCACAAATTTGGTCGCTAACGTATCCTTTGCGGCGAGGGTCTCAAGGGTATCGACGAGTGCGTCCAGATGCTCCTGTTCCGCGAAGTCTATGAAATCGACCAAGATGATGCCGGATAAATTGCGAAGTCGCAGTTGATGCATCAGCTCTTCCGCGGCCTCCCGATTGGTGCGGCTTAAGGTTGCCTCCTTATCTTTACCGCGCACATCCTTGCCGCTGTTTACATCGATCACGGTGAGTGCCTCGGTGCGCTCAATCATGATATTGCCGCCGCTCGGCAGCCAGACACGTCGCGCCAGCGCAGACTGTACGACGGTCTCAAGTCCGTATACCACGGGGAGGCTGAGCTTTGCATCCGCGTAATAGCGAAGCTTGAGCTGTTCGTTTAGCTGCTTTGTGTTAAGTTCCTCTCCCTGAAAACGTTCCGGTAATTTTTTGCGGTATTCCGGCATCTCTTCCGGCGAAGAGCCACTGAGCTGCTCATATACTTCGGGGAGATCCGTGATAAGCTCCAAGGGATTGCCGCTTCGCAGACACGCCGCGAGCAGCTGTTCCCAGGCCTTGGGCGCGGGCTTTAAGCAGCGCGGTGCCTGCAAGAATGCGGCGCGGGACAGTACGGGATCGTCTTTTCGAAAACGCGCGGCAGCGGCCGTATAGCCCTTTTTCGCGTGCGCATCCTTTTTGATTTCAACCAGAAGCTCCGTTCCCTCGGTAATTCGATCCGCCGGTTCACCGTTTGCGAGGCGTATTTTTTTTGCCTTCTCAAGATTCAAGTAGGCATTCACCCCTTTGCCGATATCCAGAAAGGCTGCATTTATGTTTTTTTGCACATGGGAAACACGCGCCAAATAGATTGCGCCGACCTCGGTTTCATGCGCCCGAGAGAATTCCAGTTCTGCCGCACGTCCGCTCTGAAACCAAGTGCTGAGGACGCCGTCTCGAAAGCGGCAAACCACAAGTTTGTCAGAAGACTTCTCCATAGCTTTCCAAATTCCTCATCTCGCTGTCGTAGAGTTCGGTGCGAACCACGCGACGCGGCAAGTTCGCAAAGGAACGCCCCTCTTCGCGCGCAAAGAGCGCGGAAAGAAGAAGCTCAGGCTTTAAATTTGCCTCACTGCCCTGCGCCACGGTACAGCGAAGGCGATTGTCTTCCAAGCGAAGGCTGTGGATCATGGGGCGTATGTCGAGTTCTCGGAGCTTGCCTTTCTTGCCGGTCTTTTCCACTGTGATTTCAGACTGCGAGAGCAAGCTGTCTATGGCAGCGCAGAGTAGTTCGCGCTCCGCTTTGGAGAGCGCGCGGTAAGCGGTACCGTCCGAAAACTGCCCTGCAATCAGATCCTCTGTTGCGCTCGCGCGGAAAAAAATCTCATAGTCTGCGGCATGGACAATGGACATACAGTTTGGGGAGTCGTCAGGAAGCTTTAGGAAGGAGAGGATTTTAATACCCTCCGCCATTTCCCGATTTAAGCGTTCCACGGCCTCTTCGCTGTGCAGCCCGCTTGCCCCCTCTTCCGCAATGCGCAAATCGAAGTACTCGGCCTTGCCCTCAAGTCCCATGCCGAGCGGTGCCGCAAAGCTCATAATCTGGTGGGGATGAAAGCCTTCGGAGTACGCGACGGGGAGTTCGGCGCGCCGGTTTGCCTTCTGGAAATAGCGCATCATATCCAGGTGGCCGACAAAGCGGAGATTTCCCTCCTTTGAGAATTTAACTCTTGTTTTCAAAACAAACTCCTCCCTGATAAGATGTTGCGCCGCAGCTGGCGCAGTGTTCGCGGCAGTTCGGCGTCACCTTCTCCTGTAAGGCATTGTTCCACTCTCGCTTCAGGAACTCTTTGCTGACACCGCAGTCAATGAAGTCCCAAGGCAACAGTTCGTCCGTGCTGCGCTCACGTTGGGTGTAAAAGTCGGGATCCACCGCGCAGGTCGCAAAGGCATTCGCCCAGCGAGCCTCGTCAAAATACTCGGTCCAGGCATCATACATGGCGCCGTCCCGGTAAGCGCGTTCAATGACATCCGCAACGCGTCTGTCTCCGCGCGCGAAAACGCCTTCCATCAGCGTGGTGCCGACATCGTGGTATTGATAGCGGAGGCTCTTCCAGTTCTTCTCTTGTTTAAAGGTCTCCTTTACAAAGTGTGCGCGCTGTTTGTACTCTTCCGCGGTGCACATGGGGGCCCACTGGAAGGGGGTAAAGGGCTTCGGGACAAAGAAAGAGGAACTTGCAGAGATCTGAACTCTGCCCACGCGCTCACTCTTCGGAATCTCATCGTAGAAGAGATCGGCGACCTTTTCGCAGAGATCCGGTATACCCTTTCTATCCTCCTCGGTCTCCGTCGGAAGTCCGAGCATAAAGTAGAACTTCACCTTAGTCCAGCCTCCGTGGAAAGCGGAGGAAACACCGCGCATGATGTCCTCTTCCGTAATGCCCTTATTGATGACATCGCGGAGACGCTGGGTTCCGGCCTCCGGCGCAAAGGTGAGCGAACTCTTTTTGACATCTTGAATGCGCTCCATGACATCAAGCGAAAAAGCGTCGATGCGCAGGGACGGAAGCGAGATGTTGATTTTTCGCTCCTTGGTGTATTGAATCAGGTACTCCAGAAATTCCTGCAGGTGGGAGTAGTCACTGGAACTCAGCGAGCTCAAGGAAATCTCCTCGTTGCCGGTGATTTTCAGTAGCTTCTCCGCATAGCGTTTCAGATACTCGACCGAATGCTCGCGCTGCGGACGGTATACATTGCCGGCCTGACAAAAACGACAACCGCGAATACAGCCGCGCATCAATTCGAGCACGGATCTGTCCTGGGTCACGCGGATAAAGGGCACCAGCGGATTGTCAATAAAATCCGCGCGGTCCAATACGGACATGACAAGGCGACGTACCTTTGCGGGAGCCTCGGGACAGAGCGGCTTGAAGGCTGCCAAGGTACCGTCTTCGTGGTATTCCGGCTCATAAAACGCCGGCACGTAGATGCCCGGCAGAGACGCAACCTTTTTTAGGAAAGAAGCGCGGTCTCCGCCCGCTTCCTTGTGTTCACGGTAGAGGTCCAAGAGCTCATCGTAGACCACCTCGCCCTCGCCCATGTAGAAAAGATCAAAGAAGGGTGCAATCGGTTCCGGATTGTAGGTGCAGGGACCTCCGCCGATTACAATAGGGTCCCCGTCTCTGCGGTCAGCGGCACGAAGCGGAATCTGCGAAAGTTCAAGCACTTGCAGAATATTGGTGTAGCACATCTCGTACTGCAGCGTGATGCCGAGAAAATCACACTCCTTTACCGGACGCTGACTTTCGAGTGTAAAGAGCGGTATCTTCTTTTCGCGCAGAATGCGATCCAAATCGGTCCAAGGCGAGAAAACTCGCTCACAATACACATCCTCGCGACGATTGAACATGCTGTATAAAATCTGAATACCAAGATGGCTCATTCCGATTTCATAG
>CAJPKN010000054.1 GCA_905370385.1 Stomatobaculum longum | reverse complement strand
CTAAGGCGGAAGAGAAAGAAAGCGAGAGCTCCGCGGCGAAGACAGCGGCGACAGAACCCGCAATGCCTGCATCGACCGCGGAGAGCACGGCGGAAACGGCGGAGGCAACGTTTGGCATTGTTCAGACCGGAGATTATCTCTGCTTTCAGAGCAGCCTCTACACCTACGGGGAGTTTCAGCGGGACATGGCCGCGCTTCAAAAAAACGCGGGCGCGGCGCTTCGCGTGGACGAAATCGGGCAGACCGTGGACGGAAACAAGCTCTACGACTTTCGTGTGGGCAACCCAGCGGCAGAGCGGCATCTACTGGTCTTCGGCGGGATTCACGCGCGGGAGTATATCACGGCGCAGCTTGTCATGCGGCAGCTGGTGCAGCTCCTAAGCGACCAAAGCACGAACGGAAGCTATGAGAATATCGCTGTCCGAGAGTTACTCTCGAATACGGAAATCCACTTTATCCCGATGGCAAATCCGGACGGCATTGGCATAAGCCAGCTGGGGCTCGAGGGGCTGCACACGGAGGCGGTCCGGGAGACGGTGCGGCAAATTGCCGCAAAGGACGGAAAGGCACTCACGGAAAGTTATTTACGGCAGTGGAAGTCCAATGCAAACGGCGTTGACTTAAACCGGAACTTTGACGCGCTCTGGCAGTCTTATAACGATCACTTGGGGCACGCCTCGGCGGATCACTATAAGGGCACGGCGCCGGAATGCGAGCTTGAGTCGAAGGCGCTCGCGGATTTGACGCGGCAGTTTCAATTCGATGCGACGCTCAGCTATCACACGCAGGGCGAAGTGATTTACTGGAACTTCGGCCAGGAGGGGGAGCTGAAAAACATGAGCTTGTTGCTCGCGAACCGCGTTTCCGAGCTCACGGGCTATCGCTTGGACGGCAATTTTCAGGCGCTCGATACGGCGGGGTATAAGGACTGGGCCATCTCAAAGCTGGGTATCCCGAGTCTCACGATAGAGGCGGGGCACGGCGGCAATCCGGTGGATCCCGCACAGATGGATGCGATTTGGCGCGAGAACCGAGACGTGGTGCCGATGACATTGAAACTCCTCAAAGAGGGACAGTTGCGGCGTGTGCGGTAAGTTTTTGATTCAGGGGGAATGAAAAATGGCAGGTGAAACGGGCAAAAAGTATTTGGTGATACTGGCATCCGCACTCATTGTGTCCGGCGGCATTGTCGCGGGAGCGCTCATTGCGACGCGGCGACCGGCGGCGCGGACCGAGACGGTTGCCGCGTCGGAGGAGAGTCAGGAGGAAACGCGCGAAGAGAGCCGTGCGGCAGAGAGTGAAGAGAGCGGCGAGCGGGGCGAGCGGGGCGGCAATTATACCGCTTCGGTCGCGGCGGATATGGCGAATCTGGCTTCCGCGGTGACGGAAGCGGAGGCTGCGCTCACGACGCAGGCAAGCGTTGCGGCGACCGTGCCCGCGACAACGGCAGCCCCGGTGGCGACTGCTCCTGTGACGACCGCAGCGAACTATTCAGAGACTATGTTTGTCTCAAACTGTGCGGAGTCGATTTCGCTCCGTGAATCTCCGTCCACGCAGGCGCGGGCCCTGCGGCAGATTCCCTTCGGGGCACCGGTCACGGTACTCGGAAGTGCGGAAAACGGTTTCTATCAGGTCATCTACAACGGCGTGACCGGTTATTCTCTGGCTTCCTATCTCGTGTCGTATCGGCCGAGTGAGTCGGAGCGCCTCGAAAGACCGGCGGGCAGCACGGTATCGAGCAATACGAGCGGCGGCTACCGTACCATGTACTGCGTGAACTGCCGCGAGTACATTACGCTGCGCAGCATTCCGAGTACGAGCGGCGCAGACCTTGCGCACATTCCGCTCGGCGCCTCGGTGAGCTATGTCGGCACGGCGGAAAACGGTTTCTATGAGGTCATTTATAACGGCAGACGGGGCTATGCGCTGGCGCAGTATCTGAGCTACTGAGTGGCTGAGACATCGTTGAAAGGGGGATGAGAGATGAAAAAGCAAAAGCTGGTCGCTGTGGTTCTCGCTGCGGGCCTGGTTCTCGGCATTGCGGTCTTTGCGGGGTATGAGAGCACGCGCTATACGCGGACGGTGCAGGCGGCCGAACAGGAGTGGCAGCTCGGAGACACGGAAGAAGCAATCCCGATCTACGAGAAGGCTATCCGAATGAAGCCGAAGCGCGCAGAGGCGTATCTTTCGCTCGCGGAGATTTATGAGAGAAACAATCGGCATGCGGATGCGGTCACGCTTTTAAAGACCGCCGCTGAGACGATGTCCGGCAAAACTTCGAAAGATGCGGCGCTCATTCAAGAGGCACTGGAACGTTACAATCCCACGGTCAAAGCATCGCTCGAATCCGGCAGTTATGAGGATCCGGTGGATCTGGAGTTAACGAGTAAGGGCGTTTCGATACGCTATACCCTTTTGGAAGCGCCCGAGAGCGAGAGCGCGGAAGAGCAGGATTACGAAAAGTCGCTTCGCTTCCGCAGAAACGGAACCTATCGTCTCCGCTGCTATGCGGTCAACCAAAAGGGAGAGACCGGTGAGCCGGTGGAGCTTAACTACGTGATTCAACTCGACCCGGAAAAGTATCATATGAACAGCTGGTACCAAAAAGACAACGGCTGGTACTACAACGACGATATCGGGGTGCCGGTGGTCGGCTGGCGGCAGATTGACGGCAACTGGTATCACTTTGCCGAGAACGGCAAGATGATGACGGGCTGGTTGGAGCTTGGTGACAACTTCTACTATCTCGATGAGAACGGTGTCATTGCAAACGGTTGGCGCAACGTGGACGGAAAGTATTATTACTTCCTGGAAGACGGCAGCATGGCGGTGAACCGCTGGGTGGACGGGGATTACTATGTCGGCGCGGACGGCGTTATGCTGGTTTCGGCAACGACCCCGGACGGCTATCAGTTGGATGAAAACGGTAAGAAGATCGAGAAGAGCCAAAACGAGAAGGCAGTCGAAGCTTACCGAAGCATACTCCTTGACCGGAGTTGGAACGGCAGAAAACTGCCCGGCGGACAGTTCGCGGTCGTGGACATCAACGGCGACGGGGTGTGGGAGTTATTGACGGAGTTGGATACAGGCGGATATGACGATGCGATTTCCCGAATCTTCTACTACACGGATCGTTTAAATCAGTATGCCCTGGATGGAATCGAGGCTTGGGATTATCTGATGCCTTCTTCACATCGGATTGTGATCGGAAGAATGCGTGGGAAGAATATTACCCGAGTGCTCGGTGTAGGGAGTGACGGGAATTTGACGGTATACGACGACTCCGATATTTTCTGGGGTTACTATGAAAATGCTGAGGCTTGGGTGGGCCCGGATCAGGCAAAGATCATGAGTCAGACAGTTGAAAAATACTATCGTGACGCATGCTACAACATACTCTTTGTTGAAATCACAGAGAGTAATGTAGCGGAGTACCTGAGCGGCAACGGTCAGGAGACCGGTACAATTTTTGCCGCCGGCAGCTTCCCGTCTCGATAAAGTATGAACTTGTCGAGACGCTTTGCTTGCATGCATTTTTGCGTTGCC
Organism: Stomatobaculum longum; assembly: GCA_905370385.1. Classification (GTDB taxonomy): domain Bacteria; phylum Bacillota; class Clostridia; order Lachnospirales; family Lachnospiraceae; genus Moryella; species Moryella longum_A. The sequence goes on along the minus strand of CAJPKN010000054.1, from coordinate 6,039 downwards.
CTTGACAACGCCCGCCTTAGCGCGTAAAATACGGTTTAAATCAAAAACGTTGGGACCGAGGTCTCGACAGAGTTTGTAGGTATAGAACACAGGATTACTATGCCCATTTTTAACTCTGTTGAGGCGTCGGTTTTTTGTTTTGCCTCAAATCCTGTGGCACCTTGACAATTGAATCCGCAGCTGTTCGGAGCAAGCGCTCGGGGAAGCACGCCAAGATCTGCAAGCGCAGAGAGCGTGCCAAGACGCGAATCCGAACAGACTGCGACCAAGAAACAAGAAATACAAAGTAAAAACAACAGCAAAGAGAAAGGCAAAGAGACAGCAAGCAGACAGAAATGTTTGCATACAGGAAAGTGAGGCAAGAAAGATGAAGAATCAGAATGACAAGGCATTCGGGCGTCAGGAAAAGGTTTCGGTGTTTTCGTTGCGGTTGCCGACAGATGGGAAGTATGCTTTTCATCAGGCGTCGGGGGTCACTGCAGAGCGTTTCTTACAGGCTTCGGAATTGCTTCCCGCAGGGGGCTTTCTCGGGGTAGAGTTAATACCGGAGCGCGGTGCAAAGCAAGAGTTCTTTCTCTTCTCTGCGCCGGATGCGGCGGTGAGCGATGAGGACTACAGCTGGATTTTTGAAAACTGCGCGGCGGAGGAGCCGACGGAGACAAAGGCGCTTGATGGTCTCTTCGCGGAAGGGCGCAAGGTATATGCCCTTGCCGAAACCGCAAGCGGAGAAGGTGCAGCTACCGAGGGATCAAATTCCTTTACGGTTGAAAGTTTCTTCCGGAGGGATGCGGAAGAGCGCTATCGTGTGGATCTGGTTCTGCAGCTTTATGAGCTCCTCCTGCAAGAAGGCGGACGGCTTCGCATGATAGCGGCAAGTTCGGCGGGAAGAGAGAACCCCGCGCATACGCGCGGTCGCATTTTACTGAGTCTTCCGAACGCAATCAGCCTGCGTCTTCACGCGCAGCTTGCGCTCACCTTCCCGGGAATAGAGATTCAAGCGCTTTCTGAGGAAGCGGAGACCGAAACGCAGGAGGCCTGTGTCAGCGAATCCGGTCTCTCTGAGGGCATGATTCGCTTTCTGTTACTGCTCTTCGCGCTTGAGCGGCAGCAGGAGAAAAGCAATGCAGCGGAAGTTCCCGAAGAATGGAAAGAGCCTGAGAACTGTAGAAATCCTATTCTCATTGAAGATTTGGAACTCAGCGTTCGCAGCTATAACTGCCTGAAGCGTGCCGGTATTCTTACGGTGGAGCAGTTGAAGCGTCTCAGCGAGGATGAGCTTAGACATATCCGGAATATGGGATTAAAAAGCGTGCGGGAAATTCAGTATAAGCTGGAAGAAATCCGGAACATTCCGGTAGTCAGTCAGCTCCCTGAGAAGGATTACTTTGCGGAACTGGAGACGCTGATCGGTTTAAACGAGGTAAAGATGCAGGTCAGAAAAATTGCGGCGTTTGCCAAAATGCAGAAAGAAATGAAGGCGCAGGGAAAGGGAAATCTCAGCGTGGCGCTCAATATGGAGTTCAGCGGGAATCCCGGCACGGCAAAGACTACGGTGGCGCGCATTCTCGCCGGGATTCTGAATCAGGTCGGCATTCTCGAGAGCGCCGAGATCGTTGAAGTGGGGCGTGCTTCTCTGGTGGCAGGCTATGTGGGACAGACCGCGGAGCGCGTCCGGGAAGTGTTTCGGAGTGCCAAGGGCAAGGTTCTCTTCATTGACGAGGCCTACTCTCTGGTCGAACACTGGGAGGGTGGCTACGGCGATGAGGCCATCAATACGATAGTCCAGGAGATGGAGAACAACCGGGAAGATACGGTCGTGATTTTCGCGGGCTACCCGAAGCAGATGGAGGACTTCTTTGCGAGAAATCCGGGACTCCGTTCCCGTGTTCCGTTTAAAATCAGTTTTTGCGATTATTCGCTCGAGGAAATGCTAAAGATTACCGCCCTGGAGGCAGAGCGCCGCGGCTTTACGCTTGCGCCCGAGGCGGAAGATACAATCAAGAAGCTTGCTGCTCCGGAAGAGAGGCAGTCCGGCTTCGGAAACGGCCGCTTCTGCAGAAATCTGGTCGAGAATGCGCTGCTCTCCTATGCGCTGCGTGTCTACGGCGAGGACAAAGGCACCGAGACGGAAGCGACACATGACTTTGTGCTGCGCCCGGAGGATTTTTCCGCACCGGAAGTATCGGCAGAGATAAAGAGGGCGGCAATCGGGTTTCAGCCCTATGCGGCATAAAAAAGGCGCTTGGATTTTGGCGTTGGCCGTGTCATCGCCTTTTGGAAGGCGTATAATAGTCGTAGATAACACGTCTTCTACGGCGACTCCCGAGCAGGCAATGCGGGGGAAGCTAAAATCGTAGGAAAGACACGCTTTCAAAATAAGCGTAAGCAATGCAAGAACGCGATTGGGAATAAGGTGATAACGATACGAAATCGTTCGTAGGAAGAAAGGAGGCGGCGCATGGGAAGCTTGGCAAAACGGATTGCCGCCCAGCGGGTATATTTTGACGGGGACAGAACAAAACCCCTTGCGTTTCGGCTTGCGATGCTGGAACGCTTGGAAACGCAGATTCGCGAACAGGAGGATGCCATCCTTGCGGCACTCCGGCTGGATCTCTCGAAGTCGCGGGCGGAGGCCTATATGACGGAGCTCGCCTTGGTCTACGGGGAACTCCGGGAAGCGCGGCGAAATCTGCGTGTCTGGGCCGGAACAGAGCGCGTGCGGGGCAGTCTCGCAAGCTTCCCGGCAAAGAACTACGTGTACCGGGAGCCCTACGGCGTGGTGCTGATACTCGCTCCTTGGAACTATCCCTTTTATTTGAGTATTGCGCCACTCATAGCGGCAATTGCCGCGGGAAACTGCGCCGTTGTAAAGTGCTCGGCGGAGAGCGTGCACACATCTGCGCTCATCCGAAACCTCCTGCGGGCAGCATTTCCCGCATCGTATGTGTACGCAGCGGCACCGGACACGGACCATGCGGAATTACTTCGTCAGCGCTACGACTATATCTTCTTTACCGGCAGTCCGCGAGTCGGAAAGCTTATTATGCGAGCTGCGAGCGAATATCTGACGCCTGTCACTTTGGAGCTCGGCGGCAAGAGTCCCTGCATTGTCGATGAGAGCGCGGACATAAAGCTCGCGGCGCGGCGCATTGTCTGGGGAAAATTCTTAAACGCCGGTCAGACCTGCATTGCGGTCGACTATGTGCTCGTACAGCGCCGTGTTAAGGCTGCGCTGGTACAAGCCTTAGGGGCGGAAATTTCGCGGCGCTATCCTAAGGCAGAGCGGCAGGAGAGCTACCCGAAAATCATAAACCGGAGGCACTATGCGCGTCTGGTCGGCCTGATTGCCGCAGAGAAAGAGGTAATCGGTGGGGCAATGAACGAGCGCGCGGCAAAAATTGCACCGACCCTCTTTCCGGAGGCGGCGTTTGACCACCCTTGTATGCAGGAAGAAATCTTTGGCCCCTTGCTGCCCATCATCGTCTACGATGAACTTGAGACGGCGATTCAAGAAATCAAGGCGCGGGAGAAGCCGCTCGCCTGCTATGTCTTTACGCGGGATAAGCGGAAGGCTGAGGCGCTCATATCCAGGCTCTCCTTCGGCAGCGGTTGCGTGAACGATGTCTTGCTGCAAATCGGGAACCACCGCCTGCCCTTTGGCGGCGTGGGGAACAGCGGCATGGGCGCGTATCACGGAAGATACGGCTTTGAGACCTTCAGCCATAAGAAGGCGGTCGTGAAAAACACCGGCTTTCCGGATTTTCCGTTTCGCTACGCGCCTTTTGGTGAAGGAAAGCTGAAACTCCTAAAGAAGTTCCTCTGAGCGGACGCCGGGAACCGGGGAGTAGGAGGCTTTCGTGACGGAATATCGAAAACGGAAAGCGAACGGAAGGATATAGACCGGCGTTTGAAAGCGTAAGCAGATAAGAGAACGCTGCGTATAGCGATGCGATAAGGTCCTTGGAATTCGAATGAACGAGCGGCGGTATGTGTTCCGCAAGAGCGGTAAAGGAGTGATGATATGTCAGAGAAGTCTACGGCGTTTCAGCACAAGTTTATGAGTTGGATGTATCGGGGCAAGGGGATTTTCAACCCTTTGAATACGGGGTGGATCGATGAGCACCTGGCCTGTGTGCGGGAGTGGGTCGCCAACGTGTTTTTCTACCGAAAGGGCGACACGGTGCTTATGATCGATGCGGGCTATCACTACGAGCGGCTCGAAGAAAAAATGGGCTGGCTCGGCCTAAAACCGGCGCAAATTTCAAATGTGCTGCTCACCCACCTCGACACCGACCACATAGGCGCGGTCGAGGCGGACGGCGGCGGTCTGTTCCGCGATGCGACCGTGTATCTCGGCGAGATTGAAAATCGCTATCTTACCGGCGAACGGAAGCGCCGTGTGCTCTACCGTCTGGGAAGCTTGCCCCGCGTTCGGATTCCGAACGAAAAGGTTCTGCTTCGGGACGGGCAGGTCTTTTCGATCGGCGACATTCAAATCGAGTGTTTTCTGGTGCCGGGCCACACTTGGGGCCATATGGTCTACTTATTGGACGGACGCTATCTCTTGACCGGGGATGCGATATGGCTCGGCGCGGATGGCGGCTACAGCTTCCTTGCCTCTCTCGCGGAGGATAATCGCCTCGCGGTTCGCGCCCTCGCGGAATTTGAGGAAAAACTCCGCGCGTGGCATTTGCAGCCGCTCGTGGTCACGGGACACACGGGCTATTCGGCGGATTTGGACTTTGTGTTTGCGCACTGCGATCTCTGCTGCAAGACTTCGGGCAGGCGCTTTTACAATCCCGCGGCACCCTACGATGCCTACGACGAGAGCGAGGACACACGCGCGCGTGCGGCTATGCCCCTGTGAGTCGTTGCGGCCGGTTTTTCTGAAAACGGTTACGTTGTGGCGCAAAAACTTGCGAAACCCTAAGAAAATCGACAGATTTGCGATCTTTGTGCGAATAGACAGCAGAATGCGGCTCTGTTATGATGGGGAAACATGACAAAATTTCGGGAGGATCACAGATGAAGAAAACAATGCTCTGCGCGGCGGTTTTGGCACTCAGCGTTGCGGCCACAGGCTGCGCATCCGGAAAAAAGGCAGAGAGCAGTGCGGCAAGCACGGCGGCCGAGAGTTCTACGGCGACTGCCGAGACAAGCGCGACCGCGGCCGAGACCAAGGCGGCACAGGCGGACGATGCGGACATGAAGGTGCCGGGCTATGAGCTCGGACAGATTCCGGAGATTCCGGCGGTTGTTTTGCCGGAGCTCGGCATTGCGGAGAATCCGGCCGCTAAGATTACGCTCGATAAGACCAAGGCGCTGAGCTCGGTTCCCGGCATTACGGTCACGGCGGTCAAGGTGGAGAACGATCAGATTCAGCGCGGTTCCACCGTTATGCAGCTTGGCAGCAACGGTGACGGGCAGTATAAGGACGGAAATTTGACGGTGCAGACCGACGGAAACGGTGAGGGCCAGTACATTGACAAGGAGCGCGGCATCACGATTCAGCGCGACGAAGACGGCTCGGGTCAGTACATCGACAGCAAGCAGGGCATCTCCCTCCAGGTGGATGATGACGGCTCCGGAATTTACAGGGACGGACGTTACGGCATCTCACTGATGGTGGATGACGACGGCGAGGGCCTGTACACAAACACGCAGAACGGAGTCACCGTCACTGCGGACGATGAGGAGATGAGCTACCGCGCGGGTAAGGTGCAGATTACACAGAACAAGGACGGCTCGGGCAGCTATCACGATTACGCGAATATGCTTACCATCAAGAACGATGGCAAGGGCAAGGCGACGGTCACCAAGGGAACAAAGAGCGTGACCGTGGATGCGGCGCCGCTCGGCACATTGCCGCGCCTCCCGCGGCTCGGCTCTGTTCCGGCTGTCCCGAGCCTCGAGGCAAACAGTCTCCTGATCACCCTGGATTCCGGCGTGCTCTTCGATGTGGACAAGTACGACATTCGACCGGAGGCGCAGGAGACCCTCAATCAGCTTGCAAAGCTCCTCACGGAGGCAGGGATTACG
>CAJPKN010000053.1 GCA_905370385.1 Stomatobaculum longum | reverse complement strand
TCCTCAATGCGCGCGACATCCGGACGGCGGTATTCAAGTTCGCTGAATTTCATGCTCTTTCTCCTTCCACAACTGTCTGATGATCCCCATATTGCTTCAATTTTGGTTCAGGATGTTTCGCCTTTCTTTATGATTCCGCGCTTTTGCACGAAATGCCACCCTGATAATCAGGCGTATTATAGCACTATTTCCCAAAGCTGCCTAGTCATAGCGGCAACGCTTCGGATATGGACATTTGCGCTATCTGCTATCGGCTTATAAAATATCCGTTCTAAGTTTTTGCGCCTCGCCGTTATAAGCGTTACAAAATCAGACGAATGCGGAAATCTATGCGGATAGCTTCGCGCATAAAAAAAGAGAGAACCGAAAGGTTCTCTCTTTCTGTATCGTTTTTACTCACTGTCAGAAAATCGGAACAACCGCACCCTGGTACTTATTCTCGATGAACTGCTTGATCTCGGCGGTCGTGAGCGCCTTGACCAGTGCCTTCGTCTTCTCGCTGTTCTCGTCACCCTCGCGGACCGCAATGATGTTCGCGTAGGTCTTCGCCGCAACGGAATCCGCAGCCTCGGTCGCAAGCGCATCCGCCACATTCAGGCCGGAAGCGATCGCAAAGTTGCCGTTCACGACGCCGAAGTCGACGTCCTGGAGGGAACGCGGAACCTGTGCCGCCTCGACCTCGACAATCTCAATGTTGTGCGGGTTCTCGACAATGTCCTGCTTGGTCGCATTGATGTCCGTGTTGTCCTTCAGCGTGATGAGGCCCTGATCCGCAAGGAGCAGCAGCGCTCTCGCCTCGTTCGTCACATCGTTCGGAACCGCAATCTTTGCGCCGTCCGGAAGGTTCTTCAAATCCTTCGACTTGCCCGCATAGACACCGAAGGGCTCATAGTGAATCGCCGCCGCGCTGACGAGCTTCGTGCCTCTCTCCTTGTTGAAGTTCTCAAGGTAGGGCAGGTGCTGGAAGTAGTTTGCATCGAGGCTCTTCGACTCGAGTGCAAGGTTCGGCTGCACATAATCGGTATACTCAACCACCTTGAGCTCATAGCCCTCTGCCTTCAGCGCGTCCTTTGCAGCCTCCAGAATCTCCGCGTGCGGGGACGGGGATGCGCCGACCGTGATGACCTTGTCGCCGGTAGCCTCTGCCGCGCTGCTGCCTGCCTCACTGCTGCCCGCTGCGCTGCTGTCTCCCGAAGCGCTGCTCTCCGCCTTCTTCTGGCTTCCGCAAGCCGTGAGCAGAGACAGTCCCAGAAGCGTTGCCGCTAAAAATACCTTTTTCTTCATTTTTGTTTCCTCCCAAATCTTGTTGTTTGTTTGATGTCTATGATATGCCGCCGACGGCGGAATCAAAGCGTGTTGTCTCAGCGCGCGCGCTTATCGGCGCGGCGCGACAGGAATAAGAAGAACTCCTGTATCAGTTGGACGATGATCACGAGGACCACGACCGTCACCATCATCACATCCATGCGATAGCGATAATAACCGTAGTTGATGGCCAGCGTTCCAAGACCGCCGCCGCCCACAAAGCCTGCCATGGTCGAGTAACCGAGTATCGTTGTAATAGATATCGCTGCGCCGGTGAGCAGCGAGGGCATGGACTCCGGCAGCATGACCTTCCAGATAATCTGGAAGTTGCTTGCCCCCATCGACTTTGCCGCCTCAACGATACCGGCGTTCATCTCCTTTAAGGAGCTCTCCACCATGCGGGCAATGTAGGGCGAGGCCGCAATGACCAGCGGCACGACCACCGCGCTCGGTCCGAGTGTGGTCCGGACAATGAAGCGGGTAATCGGTAGCACCGCGAGCAACATGATGATAAAGGGCACCGAGCGCAGAATGTTGATGATAATACCGAGCAGGGTGTTTACTATAATGTTCGGCTGTATGCCGTCCCGGTCCGTGACAACCAGGAGAATGCCGAGCGGTATGCCGATCACATAGGACAGAAAGGACGAGAGAAAGACCATGTAGACTGTCTCTTTTAAGCCGAGCAACAACATGTCTACAATCTGTGAATTAAAAATCACTGTTCTTCACCTCCTCCAGGTTGACGCCCCGATCGCGCAGGTAGTGGATGAGCTTCATCGCATCCGCCTCGTTCTCCGGAAGCTGGAGCACCATCTGTCCCGCCGCCTGACCGCCGATTTCCTTGGTCGCCGCAAAGAGGATGTTCACCGGCAATTGACAGCCGAGTATCATGTTTGCGATGACGGGCTCAAAGGCGGAGCGTCCGTCGAAGGTCACGCGTATCTTCTTCGAGGCGCCGAATTCTTCCTGGCGCACATCGCCGCCCAGAATGAGCTCGCGCCCTATCTTGGACTGCGGCGCGGAGAAGATGCGCTGCACCTCTCCCTCCTCCGCAATGCGGCTCTGGTCGATGATGGCGACGCGGTCGCAGACCGCCTCAATCACCGACATCTGGTGGGTGATCATGACGACCGTGATGCCGAGCGTCCGGTTGATATCCCGGATGAGGTTCAGAATAGACTCGGTCGTGTTCGGGTCGAGCGCCGAGGTCGCCTCGTCGCAGAGCAGCACGCGCGGCTCGGTCGCAATGGCTCTCGCGATGGCGACTCGCTGCTTCTGTCCGCCGGAGAGCTGTGCCGGATAGGCCTTCTCGCGGTCCGCGAGCCCCACCAGATTCAGAAGTTCTCTTGCCCTTGCCTCCGCCTTCACCCGTTTCATGCCGCCGAGTTCCAAAGGAAAGCAGACATTCTTCAGCACATTTCGCTGCTCCAGGAGATTGAACTGCTGGAAAATCATGCCCATCGAGCGGCGCACTTCGCGCCTGTTCCTCTCTTTCATCTGCGACAGGCTCACACCGTCAAAAAACACATCGCCCGAGGTGGGGCGCTCCAAATAGTTGATACAGCGGACCAGCGTCGACTTGCCTGCGCCCGAGAGTCCGATGATGCCGTAAATCTCGCCGTGGCGTATGCTTAAGTTGACATCATCCAATGCGTGGACTACGCCGTTCGCCGTCTTAAATTCCTTGACCAGATGACTGATTCGTATGATATCGACTGCCATACCCGCCTCCTCTCTTTCACTGATATGTGGCATTGTAAAGAAATGCGCGCGCCCTGTCAACGCGGGCGCGCGCATTTGCTCATACTATATCTCTATCTGATTCTATTACTTTTTTTAATAGCTTTCATCAGCCGCAGAGATCCGCGATGACCTGCGCGAAAATCTTTGCCGAAGTCAGGAGTTCCTCTACGTTTGCCTGCTCATCCGGCGCGTGCATACGCGTGTCGCTGCCCGGGTAGAAGGCACCGAAGGCAACGCCGTTCTTCAAGTCGTGAACATAGGTGCCGCCGCCCATTGCGACCGTACCGCCCGGCAGACCGGTGTAGGCCTCAAAGACGCGGTTCAGTTCCCGCACAAAGGGCGAATCCGCCGAAACCGCGTGCGGCGCGCGAAGCCGTCTGCCGTCGAAGACAAGGCCGTAGCGCCCGAAGGCCGCCTCGCAGGTTTTCACGAGACCCGCGCCGTCCATCGTGACCGGATAACGGCAGTCAAAGAGACCGTGCAGGGAAGTCTCGTCAATCGAGAGTTTCGAGAAGGTCAGGGTGAGCGGGCCGCTCTCCTTGTCCTCGAATGCGACGCCGAGCGATGTTCCGTTCGTCTCGCCGTAAGGCATGAGGGCCACGAGTCCCTGAACGGCCTCCGTGAGCTTATTCTTCGCAAGCGGCAGAAGGGAGACAAAGAGCAGGAGGCCGGTCAGCGCGTTCTTGCCGGATTCCGGCGCCGCCGCGTGTGCGTTTCTGCCGCTGACTTCCACCTTCTGCAGGGTCACGTGACCCTGCTCTTCGGCCGCCGTCCCCTCCCGGGCGCTGAGCGCCGAGATCTCGATTTTTAAACCGGTCTGCTTCCGCACCGTGTCCGCGGTCACATCGAGCACCATGCGCGGCACACCCGCGAGCACGGCACTTGCCCGCGGCGGCACCGCATTCTCAATGCTGCCGCCGGTCAGCGAGATGAGGCGCGCGCCGCTCGTCTCCGCGGTAAAGTTGAGGGAAAACTCACCTGCGAGTCTGCCCTTCTCCATGTTGACCACCGGATATTCCGCGTCCGGCGAAAAGGTACAGGGTGCCTCCTTCTCCGTCGCGTAGTAGTGCGCAATGCAGCCGGAACCGCTCTCCTCGTCGGTGCCGAGTATCAAGCGCACGCTCTTTTTGAGCGGAATGCCGAGCTCCTTGACCGCGCGCAGCGCGTAGAGCGCCGCGACCGCCGGTCCCTTATCGTCCGCGACACCGCGGCCGTAAAGAACGCCGTCCTTCTCAATCGGCTCGAAGGCCTCGGTCACGGTCCAGTCGCCCTGGCCCGGCACCACGTCGAGGTGCGCCAGAATATCGAGCTCGCGCTCACCCTCGCCGAGGTCCGCCGCAAGGACATAGTTCTCGTAGTTCTTGGTTGCAAGGCCGTAGCCCTTCAGCATTTCCTCCGCTGCCAAGAGCGCGCGGTAGGGGCCGTCTCCGAACGGCTTGCCGGGCTCCGCGGCGCCCTTACTCGAATCAATGCGGCAGAGGGTCTTCACATCCTCCAAAAATGCCTCTCTGTGTGCATCCACCCACGCCGAAATCTGTTCCTTGTGATTCATACCGGTCGCCTCCTTCTCACTGCCTCTGTATTTGTCTTATATCTTCAGGATTTGCCAAACTCAAGAAGCTTGAGCCCCGGATTGCGCTCTTCCACCATTCTGACACTCCAGGGGTGGGTAAAGAGCAGTAGGGGTTCTCCCTTCAAATTCTGAATCGCTTTCATGTCGCTGGTGCCCTGAATCTTATCGACATCCACCTTTTCCGGCTCGTCGATCCAACGGATGTACTCGTAGGGCAGGGTATCCAACCTCACCTCTACATTATACTCCGCTTTGAGGCGGTACGTCAGCACTTCAAACTGAAGAACACCGACCGCACCCACAATAATCTCTTCCATACCGGTGTTGCGCTCCTGGAAAATCTGAATCGCACCCTCCTGCGCAATCTGCTCTATGCCCTTGGTAAACTGCTTTCGCTTCATCGTGTCGATCTGGCGCACTCTCGCAAAGTGCTCCGGGGCAAAGGTCGGAATGCCTTCGAACTCAATGCGTTCCCGCGCATTTTCCAGCGTGTCGCCGATTGCAAAGATGCCGGGATCGAAGACACCGATGATATCGCCCGCGTAGGCGGTCTCGACGATCTTCCGCTCGTCCGCCATCATCTGCGTCGACTGGTTCAGACGTATCTTTCGACCGCCCTGCACATGCGTGACCTCCATGCCGGCCTGATACTCGCCCGAGCAAATGCGCATGAAAGCAATGCGGTCGCGGTGTGCCTTGTTCATATTCGCCTGGATTTTGAAGACAAAGGCAGAGAAGAAGGCATCTTTCATCGGGTCCACCTCACCCGTCGTCGTCTTTCTGGCGAGCGGAGAGCTTGTCATCTTTAAGAAGTGCTCGAGGAAGGTCTCGACACCGAAGTTCGTGAGTGCGGAACCGAAGAAAACCGGTGTCAAATCGCCGCGGGATACGCGCTCCATGTCGAGCTCATCACTTGCACCGTCGAGAAGCTCGCTCTCTTCAAGGAGCTGCTCGAGGAAATCTTCGCCGATTACGCTGCCGAGCTTCTCATCCTCCAGGGAGAGTTCCTTGGTCGCAATCTCCTGCATGCCGGCGTGCGCCGCCCGGAAAGTCGTGATTTTCTTCGTGTTGCGGTCAAAGACACCCTTAAAGTTCTTGCCGGAACCGATCGGCCAGTTCACCGGGCAGGTGCGTATGCCGAGCAGCTCTTCGATCTCATCGGTCAGCGCGAAGGGATCTCTCGCCTCGCGGTCCATCTTGTTGATGAAGGTGAAAATCGGGATGTGGCGCAGGGTACAGACCTTAAAGAGCTTTCGCGTCTGCGCCTCCACGCCCTTCGAGGCATCGATCACCATGACCGCCGAGTCCGCAGCCATCAGCGTGCGGTAAGTATCCTCCGAGAAGTCCTCGTGTCCCGGCGTGTCCAGAATGTTGATGCAGAAGCCCTCGTAATTGAACTGCAGCACCGAACTCGTGACCGAGATACCCCTCTCCTTCTCGATGTCCATCCAGTCACTGACCGCGTGCTTGCCCGTCTTTCGCCCCTTGACCGAACCGGCCAGATTGATGGCGCCGCCGTAGAGCAATAATTTCTCGGTCAGCGTCGTCTTTCCCGCGTCCGGGTGGCTGATAATCGCAAAGGTCCGCCGCTTTTTAATCTCCTCAAATTCGCTAGCCACTTGCGCCTCCTGTCGTTGTTTTTCCAGCCGATCTATGTTATAAAACCCTAGAATACGCTGTTTTTGCGCGGGAAATTATACCATATTTCGGCGCGGAAAGGAAGGAATCATGATACTCGCCATTGATATGGGCAACTCCAATATTGTAATCGGCGGCATCGACGAGACAAACACGCACTTTATGGAGCGCATCACGACCGACACGCGGAAAACGGACCTCGAATATGCCGTGAGCTTAAAGAGCATACTGGATCTGCATCACATCGCAGCCGAGGATCTCGAGGGTGCCATCCTGTCGAGCGTGGTTCCTCCGCTGAACGCCGTCATCACCGAAGCGGTCCGCAAGGTCACGGGACTTGCCTGCAAGCTGGTCGGCGCCGGCATGAAGACAGGCATGAACATACGCATGGACGACCCGAAGCACATCGGCTCCGATTTGATTGTCGACTCCGTCGCGGCCAAGGCAAACTACCCGCTTCCCATCATTGTGATTGACATGGGCACGGCGACCTCGATCACCGCCCTGGACAAAAACGGCGACTATGTGGGCGGCGTCATCCACCCCGGTCTCCGCGTCTCGCTGAACACCCTGAGCGGCAGCACCGCGCAGCTCCCCTCGATCGATCTCGAGTCTCCTGGGCGCGCGCTCGCGAAAAATACCATCGAGGCCATGCAGAGCGGGATCCTCTACGGCACCGCCGGCATGCTGGACGGCATACTTTCCCGCATGGAAAAAGAACTCGGCAGCAAGGCGACCATTGTCGCGACCGGCGGTCTGGCGCGCTTTGTGACCCCGCTCTGCTCGCATCAAATCGAGTTCGACGATCTCCTGCTCTTAAAGGGCCTGCTGATCCTATACCGCAAAAACAGCTGAGCGCGGCGGTGTTTATGCCGCCTTCCGCGGAACAAAAAAAGAGAGCCGAGGCTCTCTTTTTTTATGCTCACTTCCGGCTCTTTAAGAAGTCCGGAATATTGATCTGCACGTTTTTATTCTGACGCGGCTCAAAGCTGTAAGCGCCCTGCTGCGGCTGCTCCGGCTGCTGGAACTGCTGCTGCGGTTGCTGATACTGCGGCTGTGCCGGCTGCTGGTACTGGGGCTGCTGATACTGCGGCTGTGCCGACTGCTGCGGCTGCTGCTGGAACAGCGGATTCATGGTCCCGTTGAAGCCCGCGGTCTGCTGCTGCGGCTGTACCGGCTGCTGCTCCTGCTGGGGTGCTGCCTGTCCCTGCTGCGGCTGTGCGACGCGAATCGGTGTGCCCTGCTTCGCTGCGTTGGCCTGCGCGTTTCTGCGATAGCCCGCCGCGCGCTGCTCCTTTGCCTGCTGGCTTGCCGCCTGGTCGAGGCCGGTTGCGATAACGGTAATCGAGCACTCATCCTGCGCGTTCTCGTCGTACATTGCGCCGAAGATGATGTTCGCATCATCTCCCGCCAGCTCCTGTACGTAACTCGCCGCTTCATTCGCCTCGATGAGGCTGATGTCGCCCGAGATATTGATGATGATATTGCTTGCGCCGTCAATCGTGGTCTCAAGCAACGGAGACGCGCAGGCAATCTTGACTGCCTCGAGCGCCTTGTCGTCGCCGTGCGCCTTACCGATACCGATGTGCGCAATGCCCTTGTCGGTCATAACGGTCTGCACATCCGCGAAGTCGAGGTTAATGAGACCCGGCATATTGATGAGATCCGTGATGCCCTGCACTGCCTGCTCGAGCACTTCGTCCGCCTTGCCGAAAGCCTCCGGCATAGAGGTGCGACGATCCACAATCTCAAGGAGCTTATCGTTCGGAATCACAATGAGGGTGTCGACCGAATCCTTGAGATGCTCGATGCCCGAGAGCGCGTTGTTCATGCGCTGCTTGCCCTCAAAGTTAAACGGCTTGGTCACGACACCGACCGTGAGTATACCCATCTCTTTTGCGATGCGCGCAATGACAGGTGCCGCACCGGTTCCGGTTCCGCCGCCCATGCCGCAGGTCACAAAGACCATGTCCGCATTCTTCAGCGCTTCCGTCAAATCTTCGGTGCTCTCCTCCGCCGCTTTTTCGCCGACCTCCGGCTTTGCGCCGGCACCGAGGCCGCGCGTAAGCTTCTCTCCGATCTGCATGACGGTCGAGGCCTTGCAGAACTGGAGCGCCTGCTTATCGGTGTTGATGCCGATAAACTCTACCCCTTCGATGTTCTCGTCGATCATGCGGTTCACTGCATTGTTGCCTGCGCCGCCAACGCCGACTACGATGATCTTTGCAGTATTATCGTCTTCGTTCAGTTTGATCTCTAACAAGGTACCTGCCTCCTGTAACTGCTTATTCACAGATTCTTTCACACTGGATAATATGGTCTATCATACTTATTTTTCGGGAAAAGTGCAAGCAGCTTTGCGATTTTAAGGCTGTGCGGGCCGAAACGAGTAGGTTCCGTCCGCCCTTCTCTCCTGAAAATCCAAAATTCCAGCCGCATCGCCCAATCTGGGAAGCGCCGTCGAGAGATCCTTACACCTCTCCTCCGTCTCCTGCGCGCCGCCGAAGAGCACGGTGATTTTGCCGCAGGAAAGGGTTGCGCGGTAGGCGCTGTCAAAGGAGACCTCTTCCGCACGGATACCGTTTTCCCGGAGGTTGTAGAGCAGATTGCCGACGATGGTTCTTCCGTTGCGATCGTCCGAGAGCAGATACTCGCCGACACCGACTGTTCCGTTCTGCAGACCGGAAACCAGCGGATAGCCCGGAATCGCCTCCTGCACACTCTCCACGACACGTAGTTCGCGGTCAAAATAGAAATCCGCACTCATATAACGCACATAGCCGAGCACGTTTTTTTCGTGCAGCACGAGTTCCACGGAAAACGGTGAAGTAAATCGAATTTCATAGTCGTCGAGAAACGCCGGTTGCTTTTTTTTACGCTGACGGCACTCGAGAAAAAGCTCTGCCGTGCGCATACCTTCCGCACGGGGCAGGAGCAGTTTACGCGCCTCTTCCTCGCTGTAAATCCGGTTGCCCCGCACGGTGACCTTCTCGATGCGGACAAAATAAATTGCCGCTGCGGCGAGCGCCGCCAGCAAAATCAAACTGCCGAGCAGGATTTTGATTCGCAGTTTCATAGCGGTTTCTCCGGGCGCACTTCTCTGGAAACCGAGAGCACCAATGCAATCTCGGCCATAAAGCAGAGCAAGGAGGTGCCGCCGCTGCTCACAAAGGGCAGGGTAACTCCGGTATTCGGCATGGCACCGGTCACAACCGCAATGTTCATCGCGGTGTGCAGAAAAATGTGAATCGCAACGCCGCCGCAGAGCAAGGCCCCGTAGCGGTCCGGCGCTTTCACTGCGGTTTGGATGATGCAAAATAAGAGACTCAGATAAAAGACCAAGAGGATGCAGATTCCGATCAGGCCGAGTTCCTCGC
>CAJPKN010000052.1 GCA_905370385.1 Stomatobaculum longum | reverse complement strand
ACGCTGACAGCGGTTTTCCCTGCCTGGGCGCGCTATGTGAAGGATGCGAATCCCGCGCGCTTTGTCCGCTTTGCGGAAAAGGTCTACGGCATTACGGAGGGCACGGAAGAGGAGCGCATCGAGGCCGGAATACGGGCGACGGAGGAATTCTTTGCCTCCCTCGGCATGCCGATACACCTCGGCGAACTCCTCGGTCATGCGGCGAGCGAAGAAGAAATTCTCGCCTTTACGGACGAGTGCAGCTATCAGAAGAGCCGCAGCATCGGTTCCTTCCGCGTCTTGGCGTATGAGGATATTCGGAATATTTATTCGCGTGCCTAAACGAAGGGACTTGCGCGGAAGGCAAATCAGTGCTAGAATTTCGTGAAAATATTAACACAGCCCGAAAGGAGCGGCGATGAAACCATACGCAGAGTTGACCAAGGAAGAATTGCTGGGCTTAAAGAAGGAGCTCAAGGCAAAGTACAAGGAGATGCAGGCCATGGCCCTGAAGCTCGATATGAGTCGCGGCAAGCCCTGTACGGAGCAGCTGGATCTCTCGATGGGAATGATGGCGGTGTTGAACGAGGACAGTGAGCTTCGCTCCGAAGACGGCACGGACTGCCGCAACTACGGCGTATTGACCGGCATTCCCGAGGCCCTGGAGCTCATGGGAGATATGATGGAAGTGCCCTACGACCACATCATCCTCTACGGAAACTCGAGCTTAAACGTCATGTACGACACGATTTCCCGCTGCTATACGCACGGTGTGATGGGAGCGACTCCCTGGTGCAAACTGGACAAGGTGAAATTCCTCTGTGTTGTGCCGGGTTACGACCGTCACTTTGCAATCACCGAGTACTTTGGCATTGAGAATGTCCCGGTGCCCATGCTGCCGACCGGACCGGATATGGACCTTGTCGAAAAGCTGGTGGCCGAGGACGAGGCCATCAAGGGAATTTGGTGCGTCCCGAAGTATTCGAATCCGACCGGTAATTCCTATTCGGATGAAACCGTTCGCCGCCTGGCGCGTTTAAAGCCCGCGGCCAAGGATTTCCGTCTCTACTGGGACAATGCCTACACGATTCATCACCTCTATGACCTCGATCAGGATACGATTATCGAGATTCTCGCGGAGTGCAAGCGCGCAGGCAATCCGGACCTTGTCTACAAGTTTGCTTCGACCTCGAAGGTAAGCTTCCCGGGCTCCGGCATCGCGGCGCTCGCTTCCTCGCTGAATAACCTCGATGACATCAAGAAGCAACTCCGAGTGCAGACCATAGGCCACGACAAGGTGAACCAGCTGCGCCACGTCCGCTTCTTCGAGGATATCCACGGCATGGTCGAGCACATGAGAAAGCACGCAGATATCCTTCGTCCTAAGTTCGAGATGGTCGAGGAGATTCTGGAGCGCGAACTCGGCGGTCTCGGCATCGGCACTTGGACCAAGCCGAAGGGCGGTTACTTTATCTCCTTCGACACTCTCGACGGCTGTGCGAAGAAGGTGGTGTCCCGCTGCGCAAAGGCCGGCGTGGTTATGACCGGTGCCGGTGCGACCTGGCCGGGCGGCAAGGATCCCCACGATTCAAACATCCGCATTGCGCCCTCCTTCCCGCCCCTCAACGATTTGCGCATCGCGGCGGAACTCTTTACGCTCTGCGTGAAGTACGTGAGTGTCGAGAAATTCCTTGCGGCGCTGGAGGCGGAAGAGCCGAAGCGCGCGGAAGATAGCAAGGACTGAAAAAGCGCTGAAAGAATACGAGAAAATGCCCGGAAATGAAACGCTGTATGATGAGCGCCGAAACGGAAAAAGCACCCGACCTAGGTCGGGTGCCTTTTCTGTCTGCAGAGTCGCGCTCAGCGAGCGCCTTGACAGCGGTGGTGCGCATCCTCGGGAAGCGGAGCCGTACTGTGGGATAGCTTTTCCTCCTCGCTCAGCAAATCGGCGAGGCTGATGTTGTCGATTACCTCATTGACCGCATCCTCAATGCGCGAAAAGACGGAGCGGGATACACATCGTTCGGCGAGATCGCAGGAGACCGAGTCCTGCCCGAGACAGACAACCGGTGCCATATTGCCCTCGGTCAGGCGTAAGATGTCGCCGACCGAGTAACTTTCGGGTGCGCGGGTCAGGAGATAGCCGCCCTGAGCGCCCCGTATGCTCTTCACGAAACCCGCTTTGCTCAGCACGGACACAATCTGCTCCAGATACTTTTCCGAGAGCTCCTGCTTTGCGGCGGCATCTTTTAAACGCGTGACTTGCTCCGGCTGTCTCGCAAATTCCATCATCAGGCGAAGCGCGTAGCGCCCCTTTGTGGATATTTTCATGACAACTCCTTCCAAGCTTTTGCTTGCCAACATTTCCTAGTAATTCACTCGGGATTTAGAATAGCAGGAAAAAAACGCTTTGGCAAGCAAAACAGTCCGGATTATGCTATACTGAAATGAAAACAATTGTTGTATTTTCTCAAATAAAGGAGGAAAAGTATGCCGTTTATACCGGGTGGTATTCTGTTGGTTCTGTTTCTCGCGATTCTCGTTAACGGTATTTGCATTGTGCCGCAGGCACAGGCTCTCATCATCGAGCGGCTGGGACGTTACCACTCGACTTGGGATGCGGGCGTTCATCTCAAGATTCCGTTTGTGGACCGCATTGCGAAGCGCGTCAACCTGAAGGAGCAGGTGGCGGACTTCCCGCCGCAGCCCGTGATTACGAAGGATAATGTCACGATGCGCATCGACTCCGTTGTCTTTTTTGTGATTACCGAGCCGAAGCTCTATGCCTACGGTGTCGAGAACCCGATTTCCGCAATCGAGAACCTGACGGCAACCACGCTTCGTAACATCATCGGTTCCATGGACCTCGATACCACGCTGACCTCCCGTGAGACCATCAACACCGAGATGCGCTCTCAGCTGGATGTCGCGACCGATCCCTGGGGCATCAAGGTAAACCGTGTCGAGCTGAAGAACATTCTCCCGCCGGATGCGATTCGCGAAGCAATGGAGAAGCAGATGAAGGCAGAGCGCGAGAAGCGTGAGCTCATCACCCTGGCACAGGGTAAGAAGGAGTCCGCGGTCCTGAACGCGCAGGGTAACAAGGAGGCGGCTATCCTGAATGCGGAGGCAGAGAAGCAGACCGCGATTCTCCGCGCAGAGGCAGAGAAGGAGAGAAAGATTCAGGAGGCGGAAGGTCAGGCAAAGGCAATTCGCGCCGTCAAGGAGGCAGAGGCAGAGGGTATCCGTCTGATTCGCGAGGCGGGTGCCGATGAGGCTGTGTTGCGTCTCCGCGGTCTGGATGCTTTGACCCGCGTCGCGGACGGCAGAGCGACCAAGATCGTGATTCCGTCCGACATTCAGAATATGGCGGGACTGGTGACCGCTTTAAAGGAGACCGCTTCGGTGGCAACGCCGGGCGATGGGAGTGAGAAGAAGGCATGAGAGACGGGTTTCTCCGCGTCGCAGCCGCGACGCCTTCCGTGCGGGTTGCAGATCCCGCTTACAACCGGGAGCAAATCGAGACCATCATTCGGAGCGAAGCGGCTCGGGGAACCAAAGTACTGGTGTTCCCCGAGCTCGCGCTGAGCGCCTACACCTGCGGGGATTTGTTTTTGCAGGACACGCTGCAGGAAGCGGTGCTCCGGGAGTTGCGGCAGCTGCTGCATAACACGGCGGACAGCGAAGTGCTTTGCTTTGTCGGTCTGCCTTTTGCATTTGAGAACCGGCTTTACAATGCGGTCGCGGTCTTTCAAAAGGGGGAGTTGCTCGGTCTTGTGCCGAAGCTTCACATTCCGAATTACGGCGAGTTTTACGAGCGCCGCTACTTTACGCCGGGCTTTGAAGCCCCGGTTTTGGTGCCGCTCTTCGGGGAGCGGCTGCCTTTTGGGGCGCGATTGCTCTTTTCCTGCGAGAGCCTGCCGGAGCTCAAAATCGGCGTTGAGATCTGTGAGGATCTCTGGGTGCCGAATGCGCCCTCCATCGATCTCTGTACGGCAGGGGCTACGCTCATTGTGAACTGCTCGGCCTCGAATGCCCTCGCCGGAAAGCGAAAGGCGCGGCGGGAGCTTGTCAAGGCACAGAGCAGCAAGTTGCTCGCGGGTTATGTCTACGCGAGCGCCGGCGAAGGCGAATCGACGCAGGACCTTGTGTTCAGCGCCCACAACTTGATTGCGGAGGCGGGAGAAGTTCTTGCGGAGTCGCCCTTACTTACGAATACAGTCGTTGCCTCGGAACTGGATCTGAAAAAAATCCTTTTCTTAAGAAGACGGCAGAGTAGTTATCCCGGGAGAGACAGCGAGTCGAATTTGTACTGCGACATCGACTTTGACTTGAGCATCACGGAGACCGAACTCACGCGGAAGGTGAATCCGGCGCCCTTTGTGCCGGCGGAGCCCGAGGCGCGCGCGGAGCGCTGCGAGGAAATCCTTCGGATACAGTCGCTCGGTTTGAAAAAGCGCCTGGACCACATTCACGGCTCCCGCGCTGTGCTGGGGCTTTCGGGCGGACTTGATTCGACCCTTGCTCTCCTGGTTGCGGTGCGGAGCTTTGATGCGCTCGGCCTTCCGCGGAGCGGCATTGAGACGATTACCATGCCGGCCTTCGGCACCACGGACAGAACCTACCGAAATGCCTGCGAACTCGCGGCGGCACTCGGGACAAGCCTCGAGGAGATTTCGATACGCGAAGCCGTGTTACAGCACTTTAAGGACATCAAGCAGGACCCCGAAAAGCACGACATCACCTATGAGAACGCCCAGGCGCGCGAACGCACCCAGGTGCTCATGGACATCGCGAACCGGGACAATGCCCTGGTGATCGGAACCGGAGACCTCTCGGAACTGGCACTCGGCTGGGCCACCTATAACGGCGACCACATGTCGATGTACGCGGTCAATGTCTCGGTGCCGAAGACCTTGGTGCGCGTACTCGTAGAGCACGAGGCCGGCCTTGCGAGCGGAAAACTCCGTGAGGTCTTACTCGACATTCTCGATACACCGGTGAGCCCGGAACTTTTGCCGCCGAAGGACGGCGTCATCAGCCAAAAGACGGAGGATTTGGTGGGCCCCTACGAGCTCCATGATTTCTTCCTGTTTCAGATGCTTCGCTTCGGCAGCAGCCCGCGGAAAATATACCGCCTTGCCCTTCGCGCCTTTGCGGGTGTCTATGACGGAGCGACCGTCAAAAAATGGCTCCTTACCTTCCTCCGCCGTTTCTTCACGCAGCAGTTTAAACGCTCCTGCCTGCCGGACGGTCCGAAGACGGGCAGTGTTGCGGTCTCGCCGCGCGGCGATCTTCGCATGCCCTCGGATGCGGTGAGTCGTATCTGGCTGGAAGAGGCGGAGGCCCTATGATTACTTCGCCGGCCAATAAAAAAGTGAAGGAAGTGCGGGCGCTCTTTGACAAGGCCTCTCTCCGCGCGGAGCGGGGACTCTTCCCGATTGAGGGGGTCCGCATGTTCCTGGAAGCACCCGCCGTGGAAATCGAAGAGCTCTATGTGAGCGAGAGTTTTGCGGCGCGCGCCGAGGGGGAAGTTCGGGATAAAATAGAGGCGCTCAAGGCAGAGACGGTCGCAGACAATATTTTTGCGAAGATGTCGGAAACGAAGACGCCGCAGGGCGTGCTCGCTCTGGTCCGCATGCAGAGAAAGAGTCTTGCGGAAGTGTTGGCGGAAGGCGCAAGCTGCTTCCTCGCGGTCGAGAGTTTGCAGGACCCCGGCAATTTGGGCACCATGCTGCGCGCGGGTGAGGGTGCAGGGCTCTCTGCGATACTCGCAAACCGCGGCACGGTGGATGTCTACAACCCGAAACTGGTGCGCGCGACCATGGGCAGCATATTCCGCATCCCGGTGGTCTATGTCGACGACTTTCGGGAGGCACTCCTAACGCTTGCGTGGGAAGGCATACGCCTCTATGCGGCGGCGCTTCAGGCCTCCGTGCCCTATGACAGCATAGAGTATCCGGAGAAGACCGCCTTCTTAATCGGCAATGAGGCGGCCGGGCTCAGCGAGGAAGCGATTGCCGCGGCAAATCAGAGCATTCACATTCCCATGCTCGGGCAGGTGGAGTCCTTAAATGCGGCGGTTGCCGCATCGATTTTACTCTATGAGCGCGCGAGACAGAGAAGAAAGGAGCGTGCATGAAGGGAAGCATGACGGCGCAGAACAGCTTTTTACTGGATGCTCTGCATGTCTTTGTCGGGATTGCGGTCACGGTGCTGGCTGTTTTCGCCTTTTTGTCGCCGGAAGAGCATCCGCTCTTTTTCTCCCTGATTTTCGGTCTGGCGGGCCTCCTGGCCCTTGCAAACGGTCTGGTGCGCCTCTCGGCGCTCGGACGGGCGCACCGGAAAAGGGGAACCGCGTTTGCAATTGTTTTTCTGGGGCTCTTGCTCCTCATGCTCTGCGCACTCAGCGCGGTTGTCATGCTCTGAGGTGAAGCCTTGTTAAAGGATGATATCTTAAAGGCCCTGCTCGACGCAGGCGATTACTGCTCCGGTCAGGCGCTCTGCGAGCGCTTTCATGTGACACGGACAGCCGTCTGGAAGGCGGTCGCAAAGCTGCGGGATGAGGGCTATACCATTGAAGCGAGACAGAATCGAGGATACTTATTGCGGAATACAGGATATTTGCTGAGTCAGGCCTCTCTTGACGAGGCCTTCGGTGATCAGCGGTTTTTGAAGCGCTGGGTCTTTTTGCAGCAGACCGACTCGACCAATCTGGAAGTGAAGCGCGCCGCCGGAGAGGGTGACGAAGGGCCCACGCTGTTTGTCGCGGAGGAGCAGACCGCGGGAAGGGGGCGCCGGGGCAGAAATTGGAGTTCACCGCCCGGCAGCGGCATCTGGATGTCGCTCTTACTGCGCCCGAAGCTCCGTCCGGAGCGCGCCTCTATGCTTACCTTGGTCACGGCACTTGCGGTGACGGATGGCATACGCGAAGTAACCGGCCTCGAGGCGGCCATCAAGTGGCCGAACGATGTCGTGGTGCGCGGAAAAAAGGTCGCGGGCATACTCACGGAAATGAGTACGGATTTGGACCGCATCGAATTTGTGGTCATCGGCATCGGCATCAATGTGAATACGGATAGCTTTCCGGAGGAAATACGCGAGGTTGCGACTTCGCTTGCCATCGAACAGGGCAAGGAGACCGCGCGCACGCCCATCATCGCCGCTGTCTGGAAGCAGTTTGCGCGCTATGAGAAGCTGTTTGAGGAAAAAGGCAGCTTCACGGCCTTAAAGGAGCGCTACGAGGCGCTGCTTGCGAACCGGGGCAGAGAAGTGCGCGTTCTGGACCCCGACGGCGAGTATTGCGGCGTTGCGGAAGGCATTACGGAGGGCGGAGAGCTCTTGGTGCGGCGTGAAGATCAAAGTCTCACGGCGGTTCGGAGCGGTGAGGTCAGTGTGCGTGGGATTTACGGCTATATTTAAGTTTCGTATCTTCAGCGGAGCAAGAACAGGAGGATGAATCCAAATGGCAGAAGAGAAGAGAACGGAAAAGAAGAGCGCAAAGGGCGGCAAGAAAGCGGAGGCCGAGAAGCGGGAAATTCGCGAGCAGGAGCTCATGCAGGGATTGCTGCAGTTGGTCGAGCAAGCCAAGAACAAGGATTCCAAGCTGGATGTCGATGAAATCAACGACTATTTTCAGGATTACCAGCTGAGTCCCGAGGGCATCGAGCATATCTACAACTATCTCGAGGCCAACAACATCGAGGTGCAGCATCACCGTGAGGAAGAGCCGCCGGAAGATTTGGAAAAGGTCGATAAGGGGGGAGATGTCCTCTTGGGGATCGACCTGGATCTCGATGACGACCTTGACAACGAGGATGAAAACGGCGAGAAAATCGAGGGAGAAGAGATCAATCTGAACCCCGTGGAGCTCCTGGAAGGTGTCGGCACCGAAGACCCGGTCCGCATGTATTTAAAGGAGATCGGAACCGTGCCGCTGCTCACTGCGGAAGAAGAGATGGAACTCGCGCGAAGAAAGCAGGCCGGCGATGAGAAGGCGAAGAAGAAGCTGATCGAGGCGAACCTCCGTCTCGTGGTCAGCATCGCAAAGCGCTACACGGGGCGCGGTATGAGCTTCCTGGACCTTGTGCAGGAGGGCAACCTGGGTCTCATCAAGGGCGTCGAGAAGTTCGATCCCGAGAAGGGCTTTAAGCTCTCGACCTACGCAACTTGGTGGATACGCCAGTCCGTGACACGCGCACTCGCAGATCAGGCGAGAACCATACGCGTGCCGGTGCACATGGTCGAGACCATCAATAAAATGAGCAAGATGCAGCGCAAGCTGACGCTGGAGCTCGGCTACGAGCCGAGTGTCGCGGAACTCGCAAAGGCGCTCGACATGACCGAGGAAAAGGTCATGGAAATCATGCAGATAGCGCGAGAGCCTGCTTCGCTCGAGACGCCGATCGGCGAGGAGGACGATTCGAACCTCGGCGACTTTGTCGCGGACAACAACGTGTTGACCCCGGAGGACAATGTGGAGTCCGTCATGCTGCGCGAGCACATCGATGCACTGCTCGGCGACCTCAAGGAGAGAGAGCGTCAGGTCATCGTGCTTCGCTTCGGTCTTGAGGACGGCCATCCGCGCACGCTCGAGGAAGTCGGCAGAGAGTTCAAGGTGACCAGAGAGCGCATCCGCCAGATTGAGGCAAAGGCGCTCAGAAAGCTCAGAAACCCGGTGAGATCCAAGAGAATTCGAGACTTTTTATGAATCAGAGAAATTATCAGAGAGAACAGGACCTCTTGGTCCGAAAAAACGAAGCTTCGGGACTTGTCCCGAAGCTTCTTCTTCACGTCTGCTGCGCGCCCTGCTCTTCTTTTTGTCTGGAAAGCCTGGCACCGCATTTTGATGTGACCGTCTTTTTTTGTAATCCGAACATCGACGACCCGGAGGAATACCACCGGCGCGCCGAGGAGGAGCAGCGCCTACTCCGGGAAATGGATTTGCCGCGCCCGGTCGGATTTCTGGAGGGAGAGTACAATCCGGAGCGCTTTCACGAAGCGGTGCGCGGGCACGAAACGGATCCGGAGGGCGGTGAGCGCTGCGGCATTTGCTTTGAGCTTCGCCTCCGCGAGAGCGCCAAGGCTGCCAAGGCGGGCGGTTTTGACTATTTTACGACCAGCCTCACGATTTCGCCGATGAAAAGCGCCCCCCGGCTGAACGCAATCGGGGAGCGCGTCGGTGCGGAGGAAGGGGTTGCCTTCCTGCCCTCTGATTTTAAAAAGAAAAACGGTTTTCTCCGCTCGACGGAGCTCTCGAAAGAGCACGGGCTTTACCGCCAGGATTACTGCGGCTGCTCCTACTCAAAGCGGGATGCGGAGCGGAGAGAGGCTCAGCGGTGCTCGGAGGCAAAGACGGACTCGGCGAGCGTGTCCGCAAGCGCGAGCAGCTGTAAGCGCTGCTCCTCATGACCGCGGGACTTTAAGGTGACCGTGTCCTGCAGGAAGTTCATGTTTTTCATCGAAGAAAAGAGTTCGCTCATCTTCTTGCCGGATACCGGTGCCCAGGAGCCGTTCTCCACGAGGGCAATCGAGCGGTTCTGCAAATTGTGTGCCGCGAGATCGCGAATCAGATTCTCCATGTAGGGGAACACTTCGTTGTTGTAGGTCGCGGAGGCAAAGACCAAGTGGCTTGCGCGGAAGGCCTCGGAGACCAGGTAGGAGACATCGGTCACGGAGACATCGTACATTTTGATGTTCTTAATCTTACGCTCGCCGAGGGCGTTTGCAAGCACCTCCGCGGCATTCTCGGTGCCGCCGTAAATCGAAGCGTAGAAGATAACCA
>CAJPKN010000051.1 GCA_905370385.1 Stomatobaculum longum | reverse complement strand
ACGATTTCCGCCTCGTGACCGACACGGAGATTTTCGATAAGGACGACAAGCAGATTGGCGTTATCAGTTCCGGGCATCGCTATGTCTATGTGAACACCGACGACATCAGCCCCTGGATCAAAAAGGCCTACATTGCCCAAGAGGACAGGCGCTTCTACTCCCATCACGGTTGGGACTGGATGGCCATACTCCGCGCCGGCGTCTCTTATGTGAAACACCGCCGCGTGACCCAGGGCGGCTCCACCATCACCCAGCAGGTCATCAAGAACACCTATCTCACGCAGGAGCGCTCGCTCAAGCGTAAGATTACCGAGATTTTGCTTGCGCCGCAGCTTGAAAAAAAGTTCGGCAAAGAGAAAATCATGGAGTTCTACTGCAACGGCAACTACTACGCCCACGGCTGTTACGGCGTGGAGGCCGCGAGCCGCTACTACTTTGACAAGAGCGCAAAGGATTTGGAGCCCTGGGAGGCCGCGGTCCTTGTGGGCATCAGCAACCGCCCCGCGAGTTATGAGCCGATTAACCACCCGAAAAACGCGCTCCGCAAGCGAAACGAGGTCCTGAACAGTCTCTATAAGCAGGGCGAAATCACCGCGGAAGAGCTCAAGGAATATCAGGATAAGCCGCTTGAAATCGCACCGCAGACCGTCACGGCGGCATCCACCGAGAACTACCAGACCAGTTACGCCATCTACTGTACGGCGCTGCAGCTCATGAAGAACGACGGCTTCAAGTTCAAGTACACCTTCAAGAACAAAGAGGAGTATGAGAAATATCAGGCCGAGTACCGCGAGCTCTACGGGGATAAGAGCGAGAAAATTCGCGCCGGCGGTTATAAGATTTACACGACCATAGACTCCGATATTCAGCGCAAGCTCCAGAAGCGCATTGACGACACCCTCGATGACCGCTCCGACGAAAAACAGGAGAACGGCAAGTACGCGCTGCAGGGTGCCGGTGTCATCATCGACAACACAAGCAATGCCGTAGTCGCAATTGTCGGCGGTCGCGGCACGGACGATGCCTATAACCGCGGCTTCCTTGCGCGCCGTCAGCCGGGCTCCACGATTAAACCCCTCCTGGACTACGCGCCCGCCTTTGAGACCGGATACTTCTATCCCTCCTATGTCATTGAAGACCGCGAGTTTACCGGCGGCCCGAAGAATTCCGACGGCAGCTACCGCGGCTCCGTCACGCTGCGCGAGGCGCTGAACCGCTCGCTCAATACCGTAGCTTGGCAGCTGCTCCAGAAGATTGATGTAAAAACCGGTCTCGCCTACCTCGGCAAGATGGAGTTCTCCTCCCTCACCTGGCAGGACAGCACCGCAGCCGCGGTCTCGATCGGTGGCTTCACCTACGGTACCCGCGTGGTCGATATGGCCAAGGGCTTTTCGACCCTCGCGAATATGGGTGTCTACGACGACAAAACCTGCCTCCGCTCCGTGATTTACGAGCGCACCGAGCAGGAGGTCATTCCGATTACGACCAGACAGACTCAGGTCTACACCGAGGGCACGGCCTACATGATTACGGATATCTTAAAGGGCACCATGGATAAGTCCTACGGCACCGGCCGCGGCCTCGACATTGACGGGCAGCAGGCAGCCGGTAAAACCGGTACCGCAAACGACTCGAAGGACACCTGGTTCTGCGGTTACACCCGCTACTACACCGCGGCGGTCTGGGTCGGCTACGATACGCCGCGCGCCATGCCCAGCATCTACGGCGCGACCGTGTCCGGAAAAATCTGGAAGAATGTCATGACAGACATCCACAGCGATCTGCCGGAAAAAGACTGGGTTCGCCCGGATACCGTGGAACTTGCCTACTTCAAGAGTTCTACCGGCGAGCGCGTGGACTACAACACCGGCGAGAAGGACCTCTTTAACACTGCGATTGACAGCAGCGCGCGGAGCGCCTATGAGAATGCACACGGCACCTCCGTGGCGGACCCGAACGCAAACCGCATGGTTGAGGACGATGAGCTCCCGAGCGAGACCGGCTCCGTGGAAGAGAGTACGGAAGTGATTGAGAGTCTTGAAAACGACGAGACCTCCGCCCACGTCACGGCGGCAACCGGCGTGACCGGTGTAAACGGCGGCCCGGGGGTAAATCCCCGCGAATATACGCGCGAGCATACCCGCGAAACCACGACGGCAAGCGAAAGCTCCCCGCAGGAGACGACCGCGCATCGCACGCGCGCAGAGACCACGGTCGCGGAACCGATGACGACAGTCGCTGCGCCGAACGCCAACGTAAACGGCCCCGGCGGACAGCTTCACACTTCCGCGGTCGAGACCAAGGGCCCCGGTGCCGGTCTGGACAGCCCGGGCAGCGACGGCCAGGTAATTCCCCGCCCGGGTGTGCACTGACGGCTTGCACCGTCGAATAGAAATAAAAAAAATCCCTGCTCTGCCGATTGCGGCAAAGCAGGGATTTTTGTGTATGTTCTTTTTGTTTTAGGGAAAGCAACTTTATGTAAACTTAAGCTTCCGCTTTCGGCGTATTGCTTTTTCCCTTGTCTGCTTCTCCCGCAACTTCCGGGGAGACCGGCTCTTCGCTCTCCTTTGCCGCCTGTGCTTCGGCCAGCGCAGCCTCGATCTCTGCCGGCACGGGAACGGGCTCAGGCTCTCTGCCGTAAATCTCCGCGAGCATGCGGCAGTGCCGGATTAAGTGCTCGGTAAAACCGCCCTTTGGCATGCGCCACTGCCAATTTCCGCCCGCCGCACTCGGCACGTTGATGCGCGCCTCGTTGCCGCAACCGAGATAATCCCACATCGGGATAACGACCGTGTCCGCCACACTCGCAAGCACGGTGCGAATGCAGTCCCAGTAGAGATCGCTCTCGGGCGTGTGCTCCGAGCCCTGATAGCGCAGCATGCGGAGACGCACCGCCTCGTTCTGATTGCGTATCCAACCCATGAGCGGCTCGTTGTCGTGTGTTCCCGTGTAGGCGACACAGTTTCGCTCATAGCGGTGCGGCAGATAAAGATTTTGATTGTCGGAGTCATAGGCAAATTCCAGCACCTTCATGGGCGGGAAGCCGCTCTCCTTCACCATTTGAATGACGCTCTCTGTCATGAAACCCAGGTCCTCGGCTATGATGGGCAAGGGCTTACCGAGCTTCTCTGCGATTGCCTTGAAGAGCGCGACACCGGGACCCGGTTTCCAACTTCCTTCCTTGGCAGGCTTACCCGCCGGAATCGCAAAGTACTCGTCGAAGCCGCGGAAGTGATCCATGCGAATACAGTCGTAAATCGAGAGGCTGTACTCCATGCGCCGCGCCCACCAGGCATAGCCGCTTCTCTTGTGATAGTCCCAGTCATAGAGCGGATTTCCCCAGAGCTGTCCGTCCGGCGAGAAATAATCCGGCGGACAACCCGCCACCGCTTCCGGCTTGCCTTCTTCATCGAGCTGAAAGAGCTCGGGATGCGCCCAAGCATCCGCAGAGTCCGGGGCCACATAAATCGGGAGATCTCCGATTATCGTTATGCCGTGGGCTAGCGCATACTCTTTTAAACGGCTCCACTGTTCGTGGAACAAAACCTGCGTCCAGACGTAATAGTCTATCTCCGCCTCGTGGTTCGCCGCAAAGGCGCGGAGCGCCTCGCTGTCTCGTTCCTTAAGGGGGGCCTCCCACTCGAGATAGCTCTTACCGCCCTGGGAGTCTTTGACGGCGCGGTAGAGGCAGTATTCTCCGGTCTCCGGGTACAGAGCAGCCACCGCCGCCTGATACGTTGCTCTGTCCTTGGTGCGACGCACGGCATCTTCACCCACACTTTCGCTTCCGTTCAAGCTCTCGCGAAAACGTCGGTGCGCAAGGCGCAGCAGCTTCTCGCGCGACTCGTAGATATGACCGTAGTCTATTTTACCCTCGTCACCGCAGTGACGCTCGCCGGAAAGTTCCTCCTCGGTGAGCAGACCCAGCGCTTTGAGTTCCTCCAAATCGATAAAATACGGATTACCCGCAAAACTGGAGAAGGACTGATAGGGCGAATCGCCGTATCCGGTGGACCCGAGCGGCAAAATCTGCCAATAGCTCTGTCCCGCCTCCTTCAGGCAGTCAATCCATCGGTAGGCTTCGATTGAGAAGGAACCGATTCCAAAGTCGCCCGGAAGACTGAATACCGGGAGCAAAATTCCGGCTGCACGTTTCATTTCTTAGTTCTCCATTCCCATTGCGCGGTCAATCCGCTTCTTCGCTGCTCCCGCGACATCCGCAGCCTTTTCGGCAACGCCCGCGGCCTTTTTGCCCGCCGCATCCTTTGCTTTACCCGCCGCATTTTTTGCTTTCCCCGCAACGTCAGCGGCTTTTCCGGCGACCCCTGCCGCCTTTTTTCCGGCAGCATCCGCCGCCTTCTCAAGAAGGCTCTCCGGCTTCTGCTTTTCCTTGGTCTCGCCGGTCTTTTCCGCTTCCGCACGCGGCGTCACTTTCTTCTCCGGCTCCCGCTTCTTGCAGGCAAAGAAGAGTGCGCTGTACGCGGGCAAACGAATGCCTATACCTAAGTCCTTGTCATCGACCTCCATCGCGCGAGCCGGCAGCGCGCGCGGGTTCAAAAGTCCGCTGCCGCCGAAGCGCTCCTCGTCGGTCGTGAATATCTCCTTATAGCTGCCCGCATAGGGGACACCCAGATTAAAGCGCGGATAGCTCGTGCCCGAGAAGTTAACCGCAATCAGGAGATCCTCGGAAGCCGCGCGCCGAAGGAACACCACCACGTTCTCCTCGTAGGAGTGGCAGTTTAAGAAGGTAAAGCCCTCGGTGTCTCCGTCTCCCTCGTAGAGCGCCGGATGCTCCAAATAAAACGCATTCAGCGCTTCGGAGCAGGCCGCGAGTTCCCGGTGCGAGGGGAAATCAAGCAGCGAGAAGTCCAGTTCGCCGCCGAGCTGTAAGGGCTCAAGCATGCCGAATTCCTGACCGGCAAAGAGTAACTTCTTACCGGGATGCGCCGTCACGAAGCCGAAGAAGGCGCGAAGCAGCGCAATTCTCTCCTCAAACGGCAGATAGCCGAGCCGTCCCATGAGGGTGGGCTGCCGCTCGGAGAGCGCCGTGTGCGAGAGCGGCAGTACATACTGCTCCGAGTACTGGTAGAGCTGTGCATAGGAGAGCTCACCGTAGCGCTCGCTCTTTCCCGCCTCGTCCGCGCCGAGGTAAGAGAGCATACCGTCCGCAAAGCCTTGATTACAGCGGAAATCAAAGCCGAGGCCGTCGTTCTTGACCGGCTCTGTGGTGCGCGGCCACTCGGCACTGCCGTCCGCGATTAACAGGAAGCCCGGCAGCTTTTTATGCGCCATCAAGCTCAGACGGCGCAGGAAGGACGCACCGTCCAGGTTCTCGCCGCCGCCGTAGCAGTTTCGATTCTCGTTTGCCCGATACCAGAGCGCCGAGGCCATATCGATTACACGGACGCCGTCAATGTGAAATTCGTTTGCGAGGAAGCAGAGATTCGAGAAGAGGAAGGACTGCACCTCCGCACGCCCGAAGCGGAACACCGCCGTGTCTCCGCTGCCGTTCTCTTCGTAGAGTGTGCTTCCGTCAAAATAGTCGAGGCCCGCTTCTTCCCGCGGGAAGCGTACACAGCTCCAGTCCATGAGTACACCGATGCCGGCACTGTGCAGCGCATTGACAAGCTTACGGAAGCCCGCGGCCGCGCCGAGCTTGGTGCTGAGCGTGAAATACGCGCTCGTCAAATAGCCGAGAGACGCCTCCTCCCGGGTCGCGAGCAGCGGCATGAGCAGCACATGCGTGTAGTGCATCTTGCCGAGGTAAGCGGGCAGGGTCTCCGCGAGTTCCTCATAAGAAGCGCCCGCCGCAAAGCTCGCAAGATTCAGTTCATAGATGTTAATGGCCTGCTCACCGGGGCGCTTCCCATAGCGCAGGGCGCGCTCTTCCAAGTAGGCCTCATCCTCCCAGGCGAAGGGGGCTTCCGCTGCCGCCACCGCGGAAGCACTGCCGCCGTCCGGCTCGACCGCGCGCGCATAGGGATCCGCACGGAGCAAAATTTCCCGCGCATAGGTCTTAATCTCATACTTATAGAGCGCACCGGCCTCCACGCCCGGCAGGAAAATCGCAAAAATACCGCTGTCGCCCATGCGGCGCAGCTCATGCACTCTGCCGTCCCAGTTATTGAAGTCGCCGACTACGGAGACACGCATCGCATTCGGCGCAAAGACCGCGAAGCGGGTGCCGGAAACGCCTCCCATCTTCTTCTCGTGTGCGCCCAAAAAGCTCTGCGCCGCCGTGCTCTCACCGGCCTTATATTTCCGGAGTTCTCCCTCCGGAAGTTCCGGCAGAAAGCGGTAAGGATCTTCACACTCGAGCTCGCTTCCGTCCTCTTCCGTGAGCACAAAGCGATAACGGGGCGCTTCCTTTTCCCCGGGAATCAGACAGGCAAAAAAGCCGCTCTCATCAACCTGTTCCATGGGAAGCTTGGTCTTTCCGTATACCAGTGCCGCACTCTTCCTTTCCGGAAAAAATGCCTGCACGAGTATTCCCTTGTCTGTCTTATGCGGTCCCAAAATGGCATGCGGGTCTCCGGACTCCGAGTAAACAATCTCCTCGACCGCTGCCCAGTCCATTACCTCGTAAAGCTCTCTTTCCATGCAGCTTCCTCCTGCTTGTCATTGATGTCCTTAGTTTATCACAGCAATGCCTGCTTTTGCCACTGCGCGGCAGCCGGAAATGAATATTCCTTGCACTCTCCGCCTTCTATAGACTATACTGTTCCCTGTTATGACCAAATGAAATCGGAGGTGAGTCAGATGGCAAGATTCAGACGAAAGAAACAAGAGAATAATGCGCTCCGTGAACTGTTAAGCTGGGTTCAGATTATTGTGGTCGCGGCAGTCATCGCCTTTATCCTCAATAACTTTTTGATTGCAAACTCCCGGGTTCCCACGGGTTCCATGGAAAATACCATCATGGCAGGCGATCGTGTCATAGGCTCCCGCCTCTCCTACCGCTTCGGCGAACCGCAGCGCGGCGATGTGATCATCTTCCGCTGGCCGGACGATGAAAAGGTGCTCTTCGTGAAGCGCATCATCGGCATGCCGGGCGACAAGGTCACCGTGCGAGACGGCAAGGTCTATCTGAACGATTCCGAAACCCCGCTTGAAGAGAGCTATATCAAGGAACCCATGGTCGCGGAATCTCCGAAGAGCTTCACCGTTCCGGAAGGCGCCTACTTCTGCATGGGCGATAATCGCAACGAGTCCATGGATGCGCGCTACTGGAAGAATCCCTATGTCTATAAAAACAAAATACTTGCGAAAGTTCTGTTCCGCTACTGGCCGGGAATCAAGGGCATACACTAAAGCACACGCAAACTGCGACGGCATCGACCGGTGTCGCCGCAGTTTTTGTTTTTGAAAGGAGTTTCCCATGTCGAATTCCAAACAGACAAACAACGAAACAAAAAAGCCGCGCCCCGAATGGTTGGACTGGCTGCAGATTATAGTCATTGCGGCGGTTCTCGCCTTTGTGCTGAACAACTTTGTCATTGCCAACGCGCGCGTGCCCACCGGTTCCATGATTACGACCATCATGCCGGGCGATCGCGTGATCGGCTCCCGCCTCGCCTATCGCTTCGAAGCACCGAAGCGCGGAGACATCATCATCTTCCACGCCCCGGATGAGCCGGAGACCCTCTATGTAAAGCGCATCATCGGCATCCCGGGCGACAAGGTCACGATTCGGGACGGTCAGGTCTACTTAAACGATTCCGAGACGCCGCTCGAGGAATCCTACATCAAAGAGCCCATGAAGCCCGCGGCGTTGCAGGAATTTCAGGTGCCCGAAGGCGCTTACTTCTGCATGGGCGATAACCGAAACGGCTCGGTGGACGCCCGCTATTGGACAAATCACTATGTCTACATCGATAAGATTGTCGCAAAGGTCCTGTTCCGCTACTGGCCCGGTATCAAAGCCCTCAAGTAAACAGGGCGAAGAAGCAAAGAAAGAGACACCGTCCCCGGGGACTGTGTCTCTTTTTGTGTGCTTCGTGTTTTGATGCTCTATCGCACCTTCCCCCTTGCGCTTTGGAGTTACAAGGCTTTTCTCTGCCTACATTTTCCTTGAAACAGTATGTTCGGAGAAAAATGTCATGATGCATATCGGCGGCCTTGCTTGCAATCTGTCTTGTGTTGTAATGCTGACGGCGACGCGCGTAGGGCACTTTCCGAATCGTCCGTTTCTAAGCATCATTGCTTTCGCTGCCACGCATCTACCATGCCGCCTTTATAAAATTATGTCAATCTTACATTGTGAAATCCGACTATGTCTCTTTCGCGCTTTCGGTAGTCCTCCCGGATGCGCGCGCCCCAGTCCCGGTCAAGGGCCGATTTCTCTCTGAGCGTGAGTATGGCCTCTCCGATCGCTTCGTAATTCAGCGCAATGCCCGCGCTGTCACAGTGGTAGCGAACCGCCCGGTCCGCATCGATGCCGAAGCGGCTTGCCGCCGCCACCGCATCCATATTCGCGCCGAGAAAGAGAAACTCCCAGCCGTATTTTTCCTTCTGACGCTCTATGAGCCGCTTGAGTTCCCCATAGCCGTAGCGGCGACTCGCATTTTCCTGCCCGTCCGTGGTAATCACAAAAAGGGTGTGCGCCGGTCTCTCATCCTCGCTTGCCCTACGGTGCAGCTCACCGATGTGCCGTATTGCACCGCCGATTGCGTCTAATAAGGCAGTGCTGCCGCCGACACGGTAGTCTTGAAAGCTGAGGGGCTCCACCTGCCGGATGTCCGCGCGGTCATGCAGTACCTCCGTCTCGTTGCTGAATAAGAGAGTCGAGAGCAGAGCCTCGCCCTCCGCCTTTTTCTGCCGCTCCTGCATGGCATTGAAGCCCCCTATGGTATCCGTTTCTAAGCCTCCCATAGAGCCGCTGCGATCCAGAATAAATACGATTTCGGTTAAATTATCTTTCATTGCGCTTCCCTCCCGCCCTTTTGATCTGACTGCTCTGTTGCACGGAAACCGTTGCGTACACCAACGCAACGCCTATGCCATATGCTTGTTTCACAGAGCCGATACACTTGTTTCACTGACAAGGAGAGCATAGCGCTTTTGAAATCCGGAAGGGTCGCCCCGCAGGCGACATTTCGCTCGGCGTTCTCACACCCCGATCGGATTCTCATCAAATGCAAAGAGAGCCTCGTTGATTTCAAAGACATTGTACTTGCCCCGCGCGACAAAGTACGCAACGATTAAATCAAACTTGCTCGCGGGTGAGAGGGCAAAGCCGGCCTTTTCTAAGAGTTCTTCGAGTTCCTGGAGAGGAAGCTCCAGCGCGAGCGCAAAGGCAATGGCTGTGGTCTTCGAGGGCTGATAGCGCTTATCGGAGCGTATCTTCGAAAAGAGCTTCCGGTCTATGTTTGCCTTTTTATAGCACTGCGCATCCGTCATACCGGATTCGTCGATTTTCCGGAGCAGCATTTCCGAAAAACTCTCGCCGAGCCGCTGCAAAGTCTCTTCGAGCGAAGGCTCTGAGACAGCTTTTGTCTCGCAAAGCGACATTTCCGAGCACTTTGCCTCATACAGCCGCTCCCGACGGAAGCGTTGTGCAGCGCTGTCCGTATGCGCATCCACATAGCGCTCGTCGATATAGACCGCAATCTCCGAGAAGCGCTCCGCGCCAATCTCATAGGACGCCCGGTCAAAGATGACCAGGTAGACCGTGAGCTCCGCAGTCTCGAGAAAGGCGGCAATCGTATCGACCGCGACGCGAAGTGCCTCCGCCTTCGGGTAGCCGTAAATCCCGGCGGAAATCAGCGGGAAAGCCACGCTCTCGCACCGATATTCCGTTGCTAATTTCAGGGATTCAAGGTAGCAGGAACGCAGTTTTTCCTCTTCCCCCTGCGTTCCGCCCTGCCAGCGCGGCCCGACCGCGTGAATCACATACTTACAGGGAAGCCGGTAGCCCGCGGTAATCTTTGCCTGCCCCGTCTCGCAGCCGTGTAAGTTCTTACAAGCCTGAAGGAGCTCCGGCCCCGCCGCGCGGTGGATGCAGCCGTCCACCCCGCCCCCGCCGAGGAGGGAACTGTTTGCGGCATTCACAATGGCATCCACCCGCATCTTCGTGATATCATTTCTAACCAAATGTAAGGGCATAAGCCACCTCCGATTTAAGCTTCTTTTCTGACAGCATGCCTGCTTTTCACGAGATTTGCAAGTCCCGCTTCCGAAGCCTCTTCGGCGACTTGGCGGGATTTCGTTCGGCGTTTTGGCGGAATTTCATTCGGCGTTTTGGCGGAATTTCATTCGGCGTTTTGGCGGAATTTCATTCGGCGTT
>CAJPKN010000050.1 GCA_905370385.1 Stomatobaculum longum | reverse complement strand
CGTTCCGAAAGCAGCGCGTCACCAGGATTACACCGAGCGAAAAGAAGACCGGGAAAACAAGCCCCAGCGCCTCATCCCGCGCAATGTGACAGCGGGATGCCAGAACCTCGGTCAGGAGCACACTGAACAGGCCGAACAGCGCAGCCGACACAATCAGTACGGGAGAGTTCAAATCCCGCACAAAAAAGAAGCCCAGCGCAATTCCCAGCAAAACAGCGTGGCTCACCGCATCCGCTGTCATGGAAAGCCGCCGCAACACCAGAAAACAGCCCGGCACCCCGAGGCAGAGTGAGGTACTGAGCAACACCGGTATGATATCTCTCATCCCCTCTCCTTTCCGTTGCGAAACAAAAACGCCGCGAGCGTAAATGCCCCCATACAAAGTATCATCATGGGGCCGGTTGAAATGCCGGCCATGACCGTGCTGATTGCGCAGCCGAGCAGGGCGCTGAGCACCGCCATCAGCGCAGCGAGCGGCAAGACCGCGGAAAGTGTCTTGGCACACTGCGAGGCCGCGATACAGGGCATCAGTAAGAAGGCCGAAATCAGCACGGCCCCGACCGTGCGTATGCCGAGGGCTATGACCGCGACCGTCAGAAACAGCATGACCGCGCCCATGAGCCGCTCCGAAATGCCGAGCGAAGCCGCATAGCCCGGGTCGAAACTCGAATACTGCAAGGGCCTGCGAAAGAGCAACAGAAGAACCGAGAGCAGCACTGCCCCGCAGAGCAGAAGCAGCACATCCCGTCTTGTCATAAAAGCAGCCGAACCGAAAATATAGACGCGGAGCCCCGACTGCGAGGCATTGCGAAAGGCCGGATTTCCCTGAATGAAGGTCTTTAATACCATGCCGAGCCCAAACATCCCCGCGAGCACCGTTGCGAGAACGGCATCCGGCGCGAGCTTCTTTTCGCCCTGCAGCCAGAGAATCAGGGCATAGGAAATCGCCGCACTTCCGGCCGCACCGAGGCAGAGAATCAGCGGATTGCGGCTTCGAAACAACATAAAAAAGAGCACCACCCCCGGGTAGGAGGCGTGCCCCAGCGCGTCGCCGATTAAACTTTGTCCCCGGTATACACTGAAGCAGCCGATCACCGCGGCAATTGCGGCGAGCAACGCCGCGCCGCTCGCGACCACCCAAAAATCGTAAGATAATAAAAGTCTCATCACCGCCACTTCTCCGCCTGAAACACCTCGCCGTAACAGCGCCGCATGGCTTCGCTCACCACAACATCGCATGCCTCACCGGCCGCCTGAACTGTTCCGTCATCGAGGAGGACCGCGCGGTCAAAGTAGCGCGTAATCGTGTGGACATCGTGATGTACGGCGACCACGCTCTTCCCAGCCTCGACAAGGGCCGCCAGTTTTTCCATGATGGCGCGCTCACTCCGGTAATCCACCCCGGCAAGCGGCTCATCCAAAAAGAACAAATCCGCATCCTGTACCAACGCGCGCGCCAAAAAGACGCGCTTTTTTTGTCCGCCCGAGAGTTCGGAAATCTGCCGCTTTTTGAGATCCGTGAGTCCCAATTCTTCGAGTGCCTGTTCTACGCGTTCCTGTTCCGCCTTGCCGGGCTTTCGAAACCAGCCGAGCGAAAAGAAGAGCCCCATCTCTGCGACACCCTGCACGGTAATCGGAAAATTCCAGTTCACCTCTGCGCTCTGCGGCATGTAGGAGATACGCGCCCTGACCTTTTCAAGCGGCTCCCCGAAAATCTCCACCGTTCCGCTTTTCGGTTTCAAAAAGCCGAGCATGGTCTTTAACAGAGTGGATTTTCCCGCGCCGTTCGGTCCGATTAGGGCAATTCTCTCCCCCGCAGGCAGAGAAAAAGCGACGTCTCGCAGCACCGTCCGCTTTCCGTACCCTGCAGACAGTTGATGCACTGCGACCGCCGCTCTCTCTTTGTTCATGCTTCTCTCCTCGCGCTCATTTTAAATGCGCCGCAATCAATTTTACATTGTGTTCCACCATCGTGATATAAGTGTCGCCGTCCTCGCCCTTTTGCGCGAGCGAATCGCTGTAGAGTTCATCGTTGCCGCCACTCACCACTTCGACCGCAAAGCCGCGCGCCGCGCAGCTTTCCTGCAGCTTCTTCATGCGTGCCGGGTCCGTTGTGGACTCCGCAAAAATCGCCTTGATTTTATGCTCGACAATAAAATCCGCAGTCTCCGCCATGTCATTGGTCGAGAGTTCCGCATCCGTGCTGACACCCTGGGGCGCCTTCACCTCAATGCCGTAGCGCCGCGAGAAATAATGGAAGGCATCGTGGGGCGTGACCAGAATGCGACTCTCCTCCGGAATTTCCGCAAGCGTCGAGCGGATTTCCGCATCCAAAGCCTCGAGTTTTGTCCGGTATGCATCCAGATTTGCGCGAATCTCCTTCTCGTGCGCGGGAATCTTCTCAATCAGCGCCTTGGCCGCCTCATCGCAAGCCTTCTCGTAGAGCTTTACATCGAACCAAAAGTGCGGATCCGCAGCATTTGCCGCGAGCCCCATGCTGCTGTCCGCAGACAAAATATCATCCTGCGTAAAGGAAGCCGTGACCGCATGGCCGTTGACCGCCTCCAAGAGTTCCGTCATATGTCCCTCAAAGTGGAGACCGTGATAGAGCACCAACTCCGCATTCTTAAACTTCTCCCGGTCCTCCGGCTTTGCCTCATAGCTGTGCGGATCCTCGCCCGCCGGTATGACCAGCGCAATATCGGTATAGTCGCCCGCAAGCTGTTCCGTCATATCCTGCAGGAAGGTCGTCGTAACCGTCACCTTGAGTTTCCCGCTCTCCGCCTTGCTCTCCGCCG
This sequence comes from Stomatobaculum longum, assembly GCA_905370385.1. GTDB lineage: Bacteria > Bacillota > Clostridia > Lachnospirales > Lachnospiraceae > Moryella > Moryella longum_A. Next base: position 7,556 of record CAJPKN010000050.1, on the reverse strand, counting down.
TCTGCCCCTTCTGCCCGCAAGCGCCAAGTGCCAGCAACGCGAGAAACGCAATGCCGAACTTCCGCAACTTTCTCTGAATCACCTGTACACTGTTCACAATTCTTTCCTCCGTCCGGTTATTGATTAGTTCAAACTAATCTCTTTAATATGAAGATAGCATAGGCTAACTTAATTCACAAGACTTTTCCGAATTATTTTTAACAGAAAAAAGAAAAGGCTTTCCGTGGGAAAAGCCTTCTCTTTTTTCGCTTGTAACAATCGGGAACTGCCGATGCTGAAAAGACAGGCACAAGCCGCGCGCAAAACTCGAACAAGCTCCCGTCGCTTTGTCTGCGTTTTGGCTGCCTCCGAATGCATCGTACTCAGCGCTGCGCTACGCTCCCCACTGCCGGGAAAGAATCGTCCGGAAAACGGACTGCACGGAAGTTCCCGCAGAGAGCGGCATAGAGTTCCAAGAGCTGCATAGCCTCCCCCGCATTGCCGTCGTAGTAGCCGATTCGTGCGTCTACCTTCCAAGGCTCGATGCGATGCCAAGACTGGAACCAACAGCCCTGCTCTTCGCCGAGGTCCGTGAACTGCCCCAAGAGATAGCGCCCGCTCCGCTCTGCAAGTTCAAGGTAATTCCGCTCCCCGGTTGCGAGGTAAAATCCCGTCAGCGCATTTAAAAGCGAAGCCGTTCCGCAGCACATGCAGACCACATTCCAGTAGCCCTTAAAGTGGACCTCCGGTGCTCCCGCTGCGACAATGCTGTCTATCATACGCGCCGCGAATTCACCGTACGCTTCCGACTTTTTCACTTTCGTCTCTCGAATCCGGGACAGGAGGTAAAAGAGTTTCACCGTGCCCGCAAAACCGTTGCACATGCCGAGGAAATAAATCTGCTCCGGATTCGGAAGGCAGAAGGGCGTCAGAACCTTCTCCCCCTCTCGGATACAAATTCTTTCTATATAAGCTGCACCGCGCTCCGCTGCTTCGAGGAAGGCAGGCTCCCCGGTCTCCTCAAAGAAACGCGCCAGCACATAAGCCGTTCCTGCCGTCCCGTAAAAGAAGTTCGGCATCTCACCGCCGTCATCGATACCGATGTTCGGTACCGTAATGGTACGCCACTTGTAAGCGCCGTCCTCTGTTTCAATCGCCTGTTCAAGTAAACGCTTTGCCGCGAGAATTGCGAGTGTCCTCCAGTCTTCTCGCCCAAAGGCTTTTGCCTCATAGAGCAGATAAAGGGCAATGCCCGCATCGTAGGAAATTCCGCCGGGCTCACCGAGCCATTCAACGCCTTCTCCGATTCGCTTCGCGAGTGAAGCAATCTTTTCAGTCTCCGCTGCTGCAAAATCCAGGTACTTCTGTTCTCCCGTCGCTTTTCCGAGCTCGGTAAATGCGAAGCTTAGCCCCGCCGTACCGCTGATCGGACCTATCTCGGAGCCCGGAACCCCCATATCGGTCTGCATCTTGCGCCCCTCGTCAAAGTTTGCCAAGAGATAATCCGCTGCAAGGCAGGCCTCCTCCCGCCAAGAGAAATCCCCCGTGATTTCCGAAAGTTCCAACAGAAAAAGTATGGGGCCCGGCATGCCGCTGTACACCGAAAACTCTCCCATGACCGTTTCTCCTTCCGGGTGCATGGGGTCTTCAAACCAATGTATGCCCGTCTCTGTCCGTTCCGCATTTGCTCTGAGCCAGTGTGCGACCCGGAGCGCTGCCTTCAGATAGTCTTCTTTCGCCGGCATCCGAAACATCGGCTTCATCAAAGGTTTCACCGCTTGCGCTTTCATGTCTGTTTACCTCCGCTCTGTATGGCCTTTCTCATGCTGTACACGATGTCAAAAGGAGCAGAATCCACCCTCGGTTTCTGCTCCCCCTGCATTTCTCTTTCACAGCTGCCGCTTGTCTTATTTTTTCGAATTCCGTGCTCTGAGAAGCTCAGGTTCGCATCCTAACTTTTGCCGATTGCGACAGCGCTTCGCCACTCGTAATGCCCATACGGATTTACATTTGCCTCTTACTTTCCGCCGTTCTTCTTTCTCTCCGCGTAGCCGTTCAGGTAATAGAGAGCCGCCCAGCAAGCATTGTGCGCCGCAGTCTGAAGGCTGTTGGTGTCCGGATAAATCTCGACAAAGTCGAAGCCCTTTGCGCCCGCAAGTCCCGCCTCATGAACCATCATGCAGAGCTCATACGAGGTAAGACCACCCATGTCCTGCGGTCCCTGCGGCATGTTTGCAGCATCCAGCGCATCCGAGCAAATTGTGACATAAACAAAGTCCGTGTCCTTGAATGCGAGCTCAATTGCCTTGTCTATGCTTGCCTTCCAGCCGTTCTCCTTGACCTCTCTGCCGAGAATCACATTTGCACCGAACTTCTGCGCGTTGTTGAACTCCTCCTGATGGTTTCTCGGTCCGCGTATGCCGATGTGGACAATCTTGGACGGATCCATGTTCGGGTCTTGATACATCTGGTAGAAGGGCGAGCAGCGCGAGTAGAGATCGTCGCCGAAGCAAGCGTAGTTGTCGAGATGGGCGTCAAAGTGCAGAATACCGACGCGCTTCGGATGGCGCTTCGCAATCTCACTCACAATCGGAAGCGCAATCCCGTGGTCTCCGCCGAAAGTCAGCGGCATCGCACCCGCATCGAGTATCGTTGCGATTCTCTCACGAATCTGCTTGAAGGTGAAATCATAGCTTCCGTTTTGGCAAGCGACATCTCCGAAGTCAGCAACCTTCAGGTAGTCGAAGGAGTCGAGGTTAAAGTCCGGAAGGAAGCCGGTGTAGCGTATGGAGACGGAACGAATGCCCTTCGGCCCCTCTGTGGTCGAAGAATAGCCGCCTATGGTGCAGCCGCCCTCCCACGGAACACCGCTCACGACGAAATCGAGTCCCTCGAGATCTTCCTTGCACTCTGCGACCGAAAGATTCAGCCAAGACGGAACGCCGCTGTAGACATTGTTCGGGAGAAAATTCGGATCATATATGGTCGGTTTGCTGTACTTCATACGGATACCTCCTGTATTTGTTTGCTATCTCTCGATGAATATGCATCTCATCAAAAGCTTAGTTACACTTCTCTTCGCAAGAACAAATTTTGCTTGATTCTAAGCCCGGTTTAAAACCTGCTGTGTCGTCTGAATACAGCCCGGTTGGTTTGGGGTGACACCGGGCTACATTCAGACATAGAGCAGGGGGAGCTAATACTGCCAAGAAAGAAAACACGAAGCTGCGTATGAAACTGCCTTAGGAAAATACGCCGAGGAAGCTGCTCGCGCCGAGGATCAGCGAGATTGCAAAGATTGCGATGCCGAGGACGGTTTGGAGCATGTTGTTCTTATACTTGCCCATGATCTTCTCGCGGCAGGTCAGATAGACCGTTACACCGACAACAACCGGAAGGACAATACCGTTGACTGCCTGTGCCGTCATAATGAGACCAAGCGGATTGGTGCCGAGCGCCGCAATCACAATACCGGTAATCAGAACCGCAGCGTTCGTCAAGGTATAGCGCTTGTCGGAGCTGTCGGTCTTCCAGCCGAAGAGTCCCGCGAGTACGTAGGACACGCCCATCGGGGTACAGACCGCACTCGAGACACCTGCCGCGACAAGGCCGACTGCCATGAAGGGGCGAGCCAGTGCGCCGAGGGTCGGCTCAAGCTGAATCGCCATATCCATCGCATTGTTGACGGTCATGCCGTGCATGACAGCTGCCGAGGTAATCATGATGGAACCGGTGACAATGCCGCCGATGATCATCGGGAGCGTGGTGCCGAAATTACATAACGGGATTTCCTCCGCGCTGTGCCAGGTGCGCTTTGCGCTCGCCGCGTGCAGGAACATGTTGTAGGGAACCACCGTCGTTCCGATTAGGGAAAGACAGGTCATAAGTCCGCCGTTTTCCGGGATGCTCGGAATGCAGCCTGCGAACAGGGCACCGAGATCCGGTCTTACGACGACCATGGTCACCATGAAGACGACCGCCATGATGATGACACAGATACCGAGGAGCTTCTCGAGGTACTTAACCGCATCCCCCGCGAAATTGAGGATGAGCAGAATGCAGAAACCCCAGACAGGTGCGATGATTTTGGTCGAGACACCGGTCAAGGCGCTGATGCCGAGCGCCGTTCCGGTCAGGTCGCCGCCCATGTAGGCGAAGCCGCCGATTACGATTGCAAGAGCCACGAGGCCGCAAAGCAGGTTCCTGAGCAACGGGCGATCCGCAAAGTCGTTCTTTAAGTTCTCCGCGAGTCCCTCCTGGGTGATGATGCCGAGCCGCGCCGACATCCCCTGTACCACAATAACCGCGATGACCGAGAAGATGACGCACCAGAAGAGTTGGAAGCCGTAGGTTGCTCCGGCGCGGGTGGAACTCGTAACCGTTCCGGGTCCGATGAAGGAACCGACGATCAGAAATCCCGGCCCGAGAGCCGCCATTTTTTCTTTCCAGGTAAACTTGCGTGCTGAAGCAGTCTTTTGTTCCATATCGTTCTTCCTCCATTCAGAACCATATAGTTTGTTTCAGACACTGCGCCGGCCGGAATACAGTGGCTTTCTTGATGGGCTCATTGTAACGGATGACAAAACAGGCAACAATGCTTATCAACTCTTTTTTGATATTGTCAAATACTTCTTTTTGTAGTAAGAATGTAGTATATGACAGCAAAATAGGAGGTGTTTGGTAAGCTATGGAAAAGCAAGAACGCAAACCCCGAGGTGACGAGAAGAACTCCGGCGGCACACTGTTGCTGACCGGCAAACAAATTCAATCCGTACAGCGCGCCATCGATATTCTAAACTGCTTTAACATCACGAACACCGAACTCACGTTGGGGCAAATCAGCACGCGCCTCGGCCTCAACAAGGGAACGGTTCACGGTATTCTGAACACCCTGCACATGAACGGCTATATCAGCCAAAACAGTTCCGGGCGCTATCTGCTCGGCGCGGAGCTCTTCAATAAGGCCTCCCTTGCATCCGATACCAAGCGCAGCATCCTCATTGACCGCTCTCATAACTATATGCAAAATTTGAGCGACTACTTTCAGGGGAACTGTACGCTATTTCGCATCGATGATCTCTATCTGCAACTGGTTCATTCGACCGAACCGCGCAACAGCACCTTCGTGGTGCGCCGCGCCAATTCCAACCTTCCGCTCTACTGCTCCGCGAGCGGAAAGTTGGTGCTCGCCCATCTGCGGGAACGCCCCCTCAATGTCTATCTGAAAGATGCCCCCTTTCCCGCTTACACCGGGACAACCCGCACCACAATCGATGCCCTGCAGAACGAGTTCGAAAAGATTCGCGCGGAAGGCTTTTCCTATGAGAACGGAGAGCTTTTTGAGGGCGTGGCCGCCCTATCTGTTCCGATTTACTCGAGCAAGGATAATCACCTCTTTGCTACCCTAAGCCTCACCGGAATGAGCGTTACGATTGCGCGCCGCAAAAAGGAAATTTTCCCCAAGCTCGCCGAAGTTGCGCGCCGCCTGCAGCAAACCATAGATTTCTGATTCTTTCGCATCCGCCTGTAAGAGGAACATCTTTGTAACACAAAAAAGCGGAAGGCTTTGTCTCCAAAGCCTTCCGCTTTTTTCATCATCGGGGTGACAGGATTCGAACCTGCGACATCCTGCTCCCAAAGCAGGCGCCCTACCGGGCTGGGCTACACCCCGCACAGCGTCTACTATACTGTATTACGAGGTGAAAGTAAATCAAAATTCCCGCGCCCCGGCGCTCAGCGCTCCTCCTCCGCAAGAAGATCTCGCAACTTCTCCTGCATCTGTCGCAGGGCCTTACCGCGGTGGCTGATTGCATTTTTCTCGTGATCGCTGAGCTCGGCCGAGCACCTTCCGTACTCCGGCAAATAGAGTATGGGGTCATAGCCGAAGCCGTTTTGCCCCGCAGGTGCCTTTGCAATCTGACCTTCCATATGCGCCTCGCTGAGAAGCCGGGTGCCGTCCGGGAGTATGCAGGCAATGGCCGCTGTAAAGCGGGCACTCCGCGCCTCCCCTTCCACGCCCTCGAGGCGGCGAATCAGCTCCGCATTCTTCTCGGCGTAAGAGGTATCGCGCCCCAGCCAGCGCGCCGAGTAGACCCCGGGTTCTCCGTTCAGATAATCGACACAGAGTCCAGAATCATCCGACATCACAATGGCGTCCGGGCGCAGCGCATGCACGGCCTCCGCCTTAATGAAGGCGTTTTCCGCAAAGGTCTCGCCGTTTTCCTCCGGGTCAGAGACCAGTCCTGCCTCCTTGAGCGAGTACAATCTCACCGGGAGATCTTCGAAAATCTCCCGAATTTCACGCATCTTATTCTCGTTTCCCGTCGCAAAGATAATGTCCCGCATCTCACTCCCCCTGCTTCTCTGTGCGCTTTTCACGCTTCGGCGGCTTTTTCCCGAGGAACTGGTAGAAGTAGGTCTTCATCATACCGTTATAGATCTTCCGATTCTTGTCCGCTTTTCTGCCGATGCACTTCTCCGCATCCGGAAAGGCCGTGATGAGATAGAGCGACCAATCCTGCAGCGCGCGGAAGCGCTCGCCGAGGGTGCGGTAAAGTGCCGCAACTTCTTCTGCCTCGCCGCTCTCACCCATGAGACGTGCGCCGTAAGGCGGATTGGTCACAATGAAACCGTACTTTTTCGCGTGGCTGAACTGCGCCACATCCCGCTCCTGAAAGTGTATCAACTCGCTGACACCCGCCTGCTCCGCGTTAATCTTTGCGCGGCGCATCACGCTGCCGTCAATGTCAAAGCCCTGGAGATCGGTCTCCGGCTTCGGAATGAGCAGCTCCTGCGCCTCGTCAAAGCTGTTATACCAGATTTTCTTCGGAATCAAATGCTCCCAGTTTTGGCTCAAGAATTCGCGGTTCATGCCCGGCGCCATATTGGACGCCATCATTGCCGCTTCAATTAAGAAAGTTCCGCTTCCGCAGAAGGGATCCGCGAGGATGCGGTCCGCATGCCAGGGAGTCAGAAGGAGGAGTGCCGCCGCGAGGGTCTCGGTAATCGGCGCACGCGCCGTCTCCGTGCGGTAACCGCGTTTATGCAGGGAGACACCGCTCGTATCCAGAGCCACCGTCACAATGTCCTTCTGGATGCTCACGCGGAAGGGGTAGCTCTCCCCTGTCTCGAGGAAGGGCACCGCGCCGTACTGCTTCTCCATGGAACGCACCATGGCCTTCTTCATGACAGACTGGATGTCCGAGGGGGAGAAGAGCTTCGAGTCCACCGAAGTTGCCTTCGCAACCCAGAAGCGCCCGTCCCGCGGAATCAGTTCTCCGAGGGGCAGGGCCAGAGTGCCCTGAAAGAGCTCCTCGTAGCTGGTCGCCCGAAAGCGTCCCAGCTCGATGAGCACGCGCTCCGCGGTTCTGAGCCAGAGGTTGGCTCTCGCGATTGCCTCCGCATCGCCGAGAAAGCTCACTCTGCCGTTATCCACCGCCGTAATATCGTAACCGAGTTCCGTAATTTCCCGCTTCAATACCGCCTCTAAGCCGAAATGGCAGGGCGCCGTCAATGTAAATGTATTCTTCATAGGGAGAGTGTACGCGAAAACGGGGGGCACTGCAAGCTGAAGCTCT
>CAJPKN010000049.1 GCA_905370385.1 Stomatobaculum longum | reverse complement strand
GTTATTGGCAAGGAGAGCTTAGCATTGCTGAGTTCCATACGAGTTTACCTAGCCATTCCAAAGACAGAATTGTCAGAGGAACAGATTTCGCAAATTCGTATATGGATGCGAGAGGCAAAGAAAGCTGAAGCAAGGGGAGAAAAGCAAGAAGATCAATCCGGTATTTGTTGGGGAGAAGTCAAGAAGATGTGCTTCCTGGGTTTTCTCAATATGGGATTCCCGGTCCTTGCACTGAGCTTTTCGCTGGTGTTGGGACTTATTGTGTGGGTTTTGTGTTACAGGGCATCCGATATGTTTTGGAGTGTACTTCTGGGTGTTGAGATGGGAATCATACTTCTGATAATCGTTAGTACACTCGAAGGAATGCTCTATAGATGTATATGGTCAGTGGATGAGGCGAAAAAGGTGGATCCGAGTGCTCCGGAAATGGAATTATATCGGGAAGTGTTTCCTAAAAGAAAGATTTCTGAGGAAGAAGCGCGGGAACTTTTCCCGGATATAGATTCGATTTACACGATTTCCTGTAAGCATGGGAGAATTATTATGTATGGCTATCAGGGATTTATTGTCCTGTATAAAAACATAGGGCGTGCCCTGTAGCTGTGAAGCGGATGTTACAGTGTAGTTTCGCCGGAAGAAGTATCGCGTGATATATTTGGCGCTGACTGAAGCAGAAATGGCGGCTTAACTTGCTCCGGTAATTAACGCACAATAGAATTAATCCCAGGCAGCAGTGAAATCTGCTGCCTGGGATTATATTGAGGACTGATATGAACGATAAAATAGTTGTTCCAAAGCTGGAAAAGAAACGCTTAATGGAGTATTTCTGGGCGGTGAGAAAAACGCCGTTATTTCAGCGCCTTGATAAAATCACGGGAATCGCACTGCTTTTCGTGATTGTCATACGAAATACCAATATTCTGACAAGCGAATATTGGTATTTTCTGATGGGATTCAACGGACTTATTTTTTTCGTTCAGTGGTTGCTTCGGGTGGAACAAGTAACGAGGCTATTCCAGGCCGATGACGAGAAGATTCTCCTTTCAAAGGAGGGGTTTCTAATGCGAGATGGCATGCGGACTTGGAAGAATAAACGCTTGCTGGTGCGGAAGGATTATGCGACGATTGTATCGAAAACGAGTATCTATTTTGTTTTTTCCGTGAGAGATATGTCAGATGAACAGTTGCAGCGGCTCATACAATGGGTTTCGGAGGGGAAGTAGCAATGGAAGAGCAAATGAATCAAATTGAGATTCCCAACAGACCGCTTAGCGGAAATCAGCAACTGAATTGGCAGGAGATTCGAATATTTCGCTTTTGGTGTCTGCTTCAAAAAAACTTTGCCTGGGGACTGTTTTTCATTCTACCGTTTTCCGTTCTGATTTCCGGTGATTATATGGCTACAGCGAAAACCCATGTGCATCATCTGTTTGCTTTTCTGCTACATGGGGCTAGCATCGGATTGATTTTTGAATATGCGATGACAATCATACGGACTGTGCTTTGGGATGTAAGGGATATGCGTGAGAGTCGCTATACAGAGGAAACGATAGCGGATTTGGAAATGCTCTATGAAGGAAGGACGGCACTCTGTTTGGATGCGGATGATTGGGAATCCGCTCGATGGATTCGAGGCAGAAACGGATATGTGCTAAAACTGAAGAGAAAGGTTCCGAGACCTTTTGAACAGCGGGAATTGCAGTATTGGTTTTATAAGACGCAGCTTGACGAAGCGGAGGCAGGTGAAATTCAGAAATTTGTCGATACGGTCAATCGCTGAGATGCGGAAAGCCGGGGGGAAGGAGAGCATAGGATGCAAACCATCATTACGGTAGAGTACGGCGATGTCGAGGAAGCGGTGCGTTGTATACGATGGGCGGCAGGAAAAACACGCTTGGCGCTGGCAAAGCATTGGAGTAGTTGCCTGATTGCGGGACTCGGAATTGTGGGGTTTTTAGGGTCTTTGGCAGATACAGACCGAGCACAAGTGTTTTGTGTTTTGATGGGCTTCGGTTTAATCGGCTTGCTTCTTCAAGCCATTCGGCGGAGACTCAAATACAGCGATGAGATGCTGAAGAGAATACTTCAAATACAGGGGATACGTCTGATTCTATACGAGAAGGGAATTCTATCCGATACCGGAAAGCGAAGCTGGCTAGGCATTAAGTTGCTTGTCGGGAAAGAAACAGTAGCGCTTATGAGTTCCGTGCAAGTCTACCTGGCTATACCGAAGGCAGAATTGACAGACGAACAGCTTGCGCAGATTCGTGGCTGGATCCAAGCCGCAAAGAAATTAAGGCAAGAGGAAGAGAGACGAGAAGATCAAGAGTATATTTGCTGGGGAGAGGTCAAGAGGATGTGCTTCCTCGGGTTTATCCATTTGGGGAATCCGGTCCTTATGCTGTCTTTTTTACTGGTCTTGGCATTGATTGTTTTGGTTTTATTTCACAGTATGTCGGCTATGGTTTGGCGTGCACTGATGGGCGTTTCTCTGGGAATAATACTTCTTGATATTGTGATGATAGCGGAGAGGGCTCTGTATCGATGCATATGGTTCGTTGATGAAGAAAGAAGAAAGGATCCGAATGCACCGGACATGAAGCTCTATTGGGATAGATTTCTGAAAAAGGAAATTTCAGAAGCAAGCGCGAAGGAAGTACTTTTGAATTATGGCGACATCCGCACCATACGTTGTAAACACGGAAAGATTATCCTGTACGGCACCCGCCTGTTTGTGGTTCTGTATCGGAACAGCGGGCGGGGGCTCTGAGTAATAAGCAATGGTCTTAATCCAGATTCTATTACCCGCAATAAAATCTTAAGATATGCGAGAAAAACGCAAGATATGTTTCTTGACGACTGTCGGAAAGCCATGCTAGGTTAAAAAAGGCTAATAATTAGAGATATCTAATGACAGGAGTTAGAGACAGAGATGAGAAAGTATGGTTTAAAGGCGCTTGCCATTGCAACCGCAATGAGCATGGTCCTATCGAGCCCGCTGCAGGTCTTTGCAAAGAGACGTGCGAACACGGCGGGAAGCTGGAAGCAGAGCGGTGAAAACTGGTCCTTCTTGGATGAAAAGGGACAGAATGTCCTCGGCTGGATTTACGAAAACGGCAGCTGGTACTATGTAGACCCGAAGACGGGAACACTTCGCAGCGGCTGGCTTTACCTTGCGGACGGCAGTCAGTACTTCTTCAGCAACAAGCACGACGGCAGCTTCGGCAAGATGCTGACCGGCTGGAACTGGATTGACGGCAACTGCTATTACTTTGTGACCGAGGCGGATGAGCGCGAGGGTAAGCTGATTAAGGATGGCACGACGCCGGACGGCTATCGCGTGGACAAGGACGGCAAGTGGGTCGATGCGAGCGGCAACATTCAGAGCCGCACGGGCGAGGGCTATATCACCAAGAGCGCAGGCAAGGGCGGCTCCGGCAGCGGAAAATCGGGCGGAACGTCTTCTTCCGGGAAGCGCGGCAGTTCGGGCGGCGGCGGAAGCCGTGGCGGTAGAAGAGGCGGCGGCTCCGGCGGTTCGGGCGGCGGCAGCTCCCACACGACGCCGGTAAAGCCGGTACAGCCCGAGGAGCAGAGTAAGCCGGTACAGCCCGAGGCACAGCCGGCAAGCCCGAGTAACCCCGCACAGCAGGGCGGAATCAACCCGGAGGATCCGGCAAACCCGGCAGTGAATCCGGCAAATCCGGCGATAAGCCCGGAGACGCCGGTAAGCCCGGAAGTACCCGAGCATCCGGTGGGCCCGGTAGAAGATGACAGACCGGGTAAGAATGGGGATGCTTCCAAGCAAGAAAACGAGCAGCCCGAGAAGGAACTGAAGAGCCGCATGGTGCACCTGGGGTTTGCGGACTTTGTGACGGTGGTATTCCGTCAGGGATCGCTTGCGGACCATGAGATTTTTGTGGACGGCGTGAATGTCACCGAGGCAGTGCGAAAGGTGGACGATGCCGGCCGCGTGGTGAAGTGGGCTTCCACGGTGGCTTCTCCGAAGGAGCTGGTCGTGGTCAACAAGGCGGACGGCAGCACGGAGCAGACGCTTCGCCTGAATGCCGGTACCGCAAGCGAGACGGTCACGCCGGGCAATCCGGAGGATCAGCCGGACTACATTCTGTCCCGCGGGCGTGTCTCGAAGTTTGACTACCTGCTTGCGCCGAAGGACAAGGAGGGCAGAGACCGTATTCTTCCGGCAACGACGACCTTTGATCTTCTGCAGAAGAGAAAAGAAAACAGCGACGCAGTCACGACCCAGTTCTATGTGAAGGCTGTGGAGATCAACGCAGAGGGCAAGGGCGTTCAAAAGGACAACATTGTCATCAAGTTCAATGTCGAGAACGAGGAGCAGAAGAAGTGGTTTGAGGGCATTGACAGCCTGAAGATTATGAACAACGAGAACTGGCCGGTCAACCGGAACCCGACCTTCACGAAGGAAGTCAAGGATACGAAGCACGGCAAAAACGGCATCATCCAAATTCCGACGGGCCAGGATAACATGCGGAGCAGAGGCATCTACCGCGTGAACATTCACTCGAGCTATACGAACGAGACGGTCACGGTGCCGTTTGAACTGGTGAGCAGCGCAAAGTTCAGCTTAAAGCAGCGTGTTGAGACCGCAAACCCGAAGGCGGGCGAGCGCGTCCAGTTCAACGTGGAGGCGAGCGGAGGCGAGAGCTTCGGAAACGATCTGAAGATTGATTCCATGCGCGTCACGTTAAAGAAGCCGAGCGGTAAGGTCGTTGAGCTCAAGTACATCGACGATTTCTTCAACTTCGGCGACCTCTTTGTCCTCTACGGAAAGAGCTCCAATGAGGAGAAGACGGTCAACACGGACGAGGTCGGTGTCTACACATTAACGCTCAAGTACTCGGGCTATCAGACGATTAAGAAAAAGTTTGAGGTTTACCCGGGTCAGTCCTTCTTAAAGGAAGAGGACAGCGAGACCGAGTTGAAGGCAAAGAAGAGCGCGAGAAGTAAGCCGGTCGAGATCGATGCGGTCTCGAGTGCAACGACGGGTTCCGTCTCCGGCAAGAAGAGCAGCGGCAGCAGCGGCGGCGGCCAGTATGTGGACGGTCGCATGGTCTTTGACTACGATCTCCTGACCAATGCGCTGATTCTCAATGAGATCGAGGCGCTGAACGAGGATGCGCGGGCGGTGGTGAAGCGCTACTTCGACACGACGGAGAGCGATTACATCTATAAGGACGGCGCGGAGAAGCTGTACCGCTTCACGGACTACATGGATGCCTACAAGGAGTCGCGCCTTGCGGGCGGCAAGAGCCTTAGCTTCAAGGAATATACGGACTCCCACGCGGCGGCAAGCTATGCGGGCCCGAACGAGGTGCAGAATGTCCTTGAGGACGGCAGCCTCGGCGCACTGACGAGCTTTAAGTTCTATAAGGGCGACAAGGTTCCGGACTTTAGCGGCACGACAGCGGTCGCGGGCAATGACTTTGTGCTGCACACGGATGACAGCGCTTACCTCGATGCAATCCGCGGTCTCTATGTGGACGGCGAGAGCCGTAACCTCATGGACGCTTACGAGAAGCAGTACGTGCTGGACAAAGCGGCGGGCACGCTGACCGTGAAGCGAGGCGCATTTAACTTCTACAACACGCCGGAGGTCGGCGAACACAAGCTGAAGATCGATGCGGGGCAGAAGTACAGAGCGGCGGAACTGAAACTTACCTATACGGCTGCGGAGGCGTTGCCGACCCTTGCGCTGCAGGGCGAGGCAAAGCAGAACGCGGATATCACGGTGAACGTAGAAGGCCTCAGCGCAGAGAGACTGGCGGCAAAGCTCGCGAAGGTGGAACTCAGCAATTCGGAAGAGAGCGGTCTCAGAAGACTCATGACGGCAACGGAGGGCGGCACGAGTTCCGACGATTACTATGAGCTCTCCGGCACACAGCTCATTCTGAAGGGCGGACTCTTTAAGGCTACCGGCAATTACTCGCTCTATCTTAAGTTTACGGATGCCAAGATACCGGTGAAGTTAGACTTTACGGTCGCGGCGGCAGAGGCAACGCCCGAGCAGCCCGCGGCAGAGGAGAAGGCAGCGCCGAGCGGCGCGACCCTCGGCACGAATCGCAGTGTCTTTGGCAGCGAGACCGTCCTTAACTTCGAGGGACTTTCCGGGGAGGAACTCGGCAACTACCTCTCGAAGATCACGGAGCTCCGTGTGAACGGAACGGTTTTTGAAAAGAGCAACTTTAGCTACGGCCTCGGTGCCACCGCGTATGTGCTGAAAAAAGATGCTTACGGCAGAAACAATGCCCTGGCACTCGGCAGCACGGCGGCAGCGGCCGGCGAAAAGAAGATTGAAATTACGGCAGAGGGCTATGCGAAACTGACGGTCACGATTCCGGCAGAGGGCGGCGCTTCCGCACCGGAGACGCCGGCAGTCGAGACCAAGGCAGCGCCGACAAGCGCAACGCTTGAGAAGGAAGAGAGCCTCCTCAGCAGCAATTGGCTTCTTCGCTTCGAGGGACTCTCGGCGGATGAGCTTGAGAGCTATCTTTCGAAGATCACGGAGCTCAGCGTAAACGGTACGGCCTACGAGCGTAAGAGCTACAGCTACGGTCTCGGGAACAGCGAGTACGGCTTCCACAAGGACAGCTACGGCAGAAACGACGGCCTCAAGTTTGTGCTCGGGGCTTTGGCGGCGGGCGAAAACCGCATTGTCGTGAAGGCCGAGGGCTACGCGGAGAAGGAATTTGCGGTGCAAAACGGAAGCGCTGCACCGGCCGAAACGGCAAAGAAGAAAGCGCCGACGGCTGCTCAGGCAGAGAAGGTTTCGCCGCGTCAGGGCTATGACAGCGGCACGAAGGAGGTCTATGATCTCACCTTCACGGGACTCGATGCGGATGCCCTGGATACCTATCTTCGCGCCAAGATTACGAAGCTCACGGTGAACGGAAAGCGTTATACGGAAGCGCAGAGCAAGAGCTATCTCTTCTCGATGGACGATAAGTATGCGACGCTTTTTGACAGGACTTACAAGAAGAACGGCGTGCGTCTCTCGGCGAACGGCTTTACCGAGGCAAGCAATGAAGTAGTTCTTGAGGTAGAGGGGTACGAGCCCTTCCGCTTCACGGTGGAGCGCGCTGTAGGCGCGGAAGCCGAAAGCGGGGCGGAAACGAACGGAAAGGCTGTGCCGAGTGCGGCATCGGTCGAGAAGAAGACGCCGAATCCCTTCTATGAGAGCGGCTCCAAGCCGGCATACCGGCTGAGCTTCTCGGGGCTCTCGGAGGCGGAAACCGATACCTGGCTACGCAGCAGCGATCTGGAGGTTTCGGTGAACGGTAAGAAGGCAAAGTCGGTTTACGCAAACTATATCCACTCGAGTGACGACAGCTATGCCTTCATCCTGAAGAGCTATAAGCGCGCAGGCCTTTCTCTGAGCGGCAATCTCTTTGAGAGCGGCAGCAATGAGGTTACGGTGAAAGCCGGCGGCTATCAGGTCGGCAGCTTCACGCTTACGGTAGAATAAGGAAATCAGCAACGGAGGAAAGGGGTAGCGCGGAAACGCGCTGCCCCTTCTTTGCTTGTTAGAATCCGCGGAATATGAGAAAATAGGTAAAATTACAACAAAGTCATTTGGGGGAGAAAAGATGCGAGACACAGAGGCGGAGAGCAGACGGCTGTTGGGCAATAAGGCGTGGAACTTGCTCCGCAGAAGGGCGCAGGGCTATTCCGTGCCGCCGTTTTTCATTCTGGACCGGAACTTCTTTTTTCGCTTTCTTGGCGATAAACAGGAGCGCTATGCGGAGCTGCTTCGCAATCCTTCCGAGGAGACGGGGGCAGAGCTTCGTGCGCTCTTAGAGAGTTGCACGTTCGGAGAGGAGGCGGCGGAGAAGCTGAGACGCGAACTTCAGGTTGCGATGCCGCGGGCGGAGCGCTTTGCGGTGCGCAGCAGCTTCATTCTGGAGGGCGAGGAGCGGCACAGTTTCGACGGCCTTTTTCAGAGTGTGCTCGAGGTGCCGCGGGGCGATGAACTCTTACAGGCGGTAAAGGACTGCTATCTCTCCTGTTTCTCGGAGCGCGCTGCCCGCTATATGCTGCAGTACGGGCTCTTTGACGAGAGCATGGCGGTGGCTGTGATTCTCCAGGACATGGCCGGAACCGGGCGGAATTTTACGGTCTATACGACGAATCCGCAGAGCGGAAATCCGGAAGAGCTGCTTGCAGAGTACCCGGATGCTGCGGGAAAGCAGCAGCGCACGGTGCTTGATCTCGCGGGAAGGGTGCTTCAAACAACGGAGCGAGCGGAAGCCGAGGAGGCGGATGAAGAGAGAGAGGTACTTTTTGTCCGGCTGGCCGCGCTCGCGCGGGAACTGGAGGCAAGCAATACGCCGCAGACCGCCTGCTGCTTCGAGTTTGCGGTGGAGCCGGACGGAGAACTGAGGCTCCTTCGGGAGAGCGAGATGAGCTCTTACCGTCACCTCGATAAGCGGGTCAAACACTTCTATCTGGACGCGGCGGGGCGTAACGGCGCGGCGGACGGCGTGTTGACGCCGCTCGGCTTTGAACTGCTCCGCGGACTTTATCAAAAGGCGGGGAAAGAGCCCCTGCTCTTTGAAGGAAGAGTATACACGAGACGGGAGGGCGGCGAAGAGACGATAGCGGAAGCTTCGCCCTCGGCGGAACTCTTACAGCGACTGCCGCAGCACTATCAGCTCTCGCACTATTTGCAGACGGCGGAACAGGAGGAGCAGACCGAAGCGGAAGCGGAGCTCCCGGAGACGGTCGAAGAGCGCTGGCGGAAAATCGTGAATCTCAGTGACGGCTTCACGGCACTCGGGTGTTTTGCCGCCGAGGCGGAGGCGAGTGCAAGGAGTTGCTACGCAGAGCTTTTACAGGAGCTCCGCGAGCGCAGTGTTCCGAACGCGGAGGGCCTTTTGAATGCCGCACTCATGGGACAGGGCGGCATGAAGAGCGCGGAGAGCGTGCAGGCGCTGAGCGCCTTGCTCCGCACGGTGCAGGAGAGCGAAGCGCTGCGCGAACTCGTGCTCTCGCAGAGCGCCCAGGAATTGGAGGGACTCTGCTGGAGAGTGCGCACGGAAGAGGGAAGCGCACAGAACGAATGCAGCGTGTTTGCGGGGGAGGTGCAGCACTACCTCAAGCACTACGGCAGTTGCACGTCGGCCGAGTATCTTTTGGAGCGGGAGAGCTACCGGCAGAATCCGCAGCCGCTCTTTGCGTTTTTGAAGCAGTATGCGGCGGCAAGGCCGGTTGAAGTGCGGAGTGAGCAGAGTGAGGTGAGTGCGAAGGCACAGGAAGAGCTGTTTAAGACCCTTGGTTTTCTCGGGAAGCTCCGTGGGAAGCGACTCTTACAGGAACTCATCTTCTTTCTCCGTGCGCGGGAAAATCTGGATTTCCTCGCGCAAAGCCGGGTGGACCGGCTGCGGAGGCAGGTCTTACAGCTCGGCGAGCTGCTCACACGCCGCGGAGAACTCGCGGAGGCACGGGATATCTCCTATTTAAAACGGGATGAGCTGGAGCGTGCCTTTTCGGCGGGCGGCAGCAGTACAGCGGTGTTCCGCAGCCTGCAAGCCGGGATCAGCGAGCGAAGACGGGAACAGGAGCGCTATGCGGCCCTGCCCCGTTGCAGTCATCTCTGCTGCTTCGGCAGCCTCGCGCGGGAAAATATGACAGTGCTTCGGGAGTCGCTCACGCAGGAAGAGCTCAGTGAAGAGAGCGAGCGCCTTTTCTTGCGGGGCATTCCCTGCGGTGCGGTGAGAGAGGGAGAGGCGAGCTTCTTTGACGGAGAGACGCTGCCCCGCGCGAGCGGTGCCGTGTTGCTCGCAAATCACTGCACGGAGAAGCTCTTTCCGCTGCTCGCGCTGAGCCGCGGCTTGGTGCTGGAGCGAGGGGATCTCTGGTCGCACGAGGCAGTTGTCGCGAGAGAGTTGGGACTGCTCTCGCTGATTCGAGTCCCCGGTCTTTTTCGGGCGGTGCGCGAGGGCGAGTGGCTCCGCGCGGACGGAAGACGCGGAATTTTGGAGCGCTCCTCCGAGGGAGATGCCGAGCGCATTGAGGAAGTGGAAGTTTGACAGAAACGAAAAGAAAGCGCGTGCCGGTCGCAACTCACGACCGGCACGCGCTTTTCGCTGTCCGAAAACGAAACCGTAAATTTGCTTTTTGGGCACAAAAAATGGAGATAGTAGGGTTCGAACCTGCGACCTTCCGCACGTCAAGCGGATGCTCTCCCAGTTGAGCTATATCTCCAGCGAGGTTTAGTATAGCGGAAGGAGAAGAAAAAAGCAAGCGTAAATTTTATTTTTTTTGACGGGGATAATTGTAAGATGAACTAGGACAATAAAAAAGAGCCGATGACGAACTCGTGG
>CAJPKN010000048.1 GCA_905370385.1 Stomatobaculum longum | reverse complement strand
ACGATTTTTCCGATCTCAAGCCCCTGCTGCACCAGGGAGCCCTCGGTCTTCACATAGTAGTAAGTCGGCGCGCGGAGCACAAAGATGCGCTCCGTGTGCAGGATGTACTCCAGATTGAAGATGAAATCCTCGCACCAGCGGAGCTTTTCATCCATGCGGAGTTTGTACTTCTCCACCAAATCCCGCCGGAAAAACTTGTTCCAAATGACGCCGTAATAATAATCCGCCGGGCTCTTCGCCATGCAAGCCGCAAACTCTTCCCGGCTCAATACGCCCTCTTCGTCAATGGAACCCTTTCTCGCGGTCCAGCCGTCCACAACGCGGTAAAAATCGGAAATCACAAGGTCCGCCCGGTTCTCCTCCGCGGCATGTACAAAAAGCGCGGTCGCCTCCGGGGTAATCCAGTCGTCCGCATCCAGAAACTGGAGATATTCTCCGGTCGCGAGATTAAGCGCTTGGTTTCTTGTGTCTGAGACACCGCTGTTTTGCTTATGCACCACACGGACGCGCGCATCCTTTGCCGCATAGGCATCGCAGAGCGCCGCTGTACCGTCCTTCGAGCCGTCATCCATCACGAGCAGTTCAAAATCCGTAAAGGTCTGCGCGAGCACGCTGTCAAGGCAGCGCGCCAATACCTTCTCTGCATTATACGCGGGAATAATAACAGAAACTTTGGGCATTGATACCTCCTTATGCAGGCAACATCCTATCTTTCCTGTAACAGTATACCTGTTTTTGTCTTACTTCGCTCTGTCTTTTCCGCAGTTTTATTCGAATTCCCGCTTTCATTCAAAAATCACAGTTTTCGCTTGCGGAAGAATTGTCTTCGCTTTTTGTTTCCGCTATACTAAAAGATACGGCATCGAAACAGAAACCTTCGACGTCGAAGAAAGTGAGTTGATCTCGATGAATCAAAAATATTTCGATTATTTGCGGGAAGAAGCACCGGAGGCCGCTGCCATCTTGCAGAGCAAAAGTTTCCGCTCTCTCCTGCACTACCCGCGTCATATTTACACCAATACCTACGATCACAGCGTGCGCGTCGCGATCTGCATGGCCTGGCTTGCAAAGCGAGGCGGCACGGATCCCGCCAGTGCGGTCAAGGTCGGTCTGCTACACGACCTCTGCTTTGTGGACTACACGAGTAAGAACGACCACCCCGGCCTCTACTGCTTTTATCACCCCGAAGAAGCCGCAGACAATGCAAATCGGGAATTCGGCTTAAGCCGCCGCGAAGAAAAGGCGATACGCGCGCATATGTTTCCGCTGAGCGTGCATCTTCCGAGCTCCAAGCTCGCCTTTCATCTCTTACTTGCGGATAAGGCGGTTGCGGTCTATGAACTGACACTCGGCGTACGTTTCCTGAGAACCCGCCTGTCTCGCCTCGCGTCGAAGCGCATACTGCGGAAGATCTGAGCGCCATGGAGACCGAATTCCTTCTGCCTCGCTTCCGCGAACTGCCCCAGCTCGGACTTTACTCCGACCAGGTCGTAACACTCGTGAACGAAGTGCTGTCTCCCCTTCTGCCGGCAGACGAGGGCGGCAAGAAAAAAGACAGCCTGCCTTTCACGGCTTCCATGCTGAATAACTACGTGAAGCTCCGTATTTTAAGCGCCCCTATCAAGAAGCAATATACCCGGGAACAAGTCGCGACCGCGATTGTGCTCTGTGTCTTAAAGCAGGTCTACAGCATTTCGGAGATTTCCGCGCTCATCTCCTTCGCCTTGGACAGCGCGGAGCTCCCCAAGGCCTACGATCGTTTTTGCACCCTCTTTGAGCAGATCCTGGTCTGCACCCGTGAGAAAAAGGACTATGCCACGGTGCTCGCCGCAGACGACACCCTCTATCTCCTGAAAAACGTGTTAATCTCCTGCTCCGCAAAATTCTTTGTAAAGGAGCAACTAAAGAAGCAGCTCGGTGGGACAGAAAAACCGTAAGTTTGATTTGTATCGCATGAAAAAGAGGAGCCGAAGCTCCTCTTTTTTTGTTGTATATAACAGCCGGCGCTTCGCCGCCCGGATTACTCCGAGAGCAGAATCCTGTCGTTGTTCAGCTCACTGCCCGCACCCTGTTTAAAGCGGTCAAGCAGATCCTGCACCGTCATCGCAGCTCTCTCCTCGCCCGAGACATCAAAGACAATGCGTCCGCTGTCCATCATGAGCGTGCGGTTGCCGAGTTCCAAGGCCTGGTGCATGTTGTGTGTGACCATGAGGCAGCTGATATTCCGATCCCGCACGATGCGTGCGGTCAGCGCGAGCACCTTTGCCGCGGTCTGCGGATCCAAAGCCGCCGTGTGCTCATCGAGCAAAAGGAGCTTCGGTGTCACAACCGTGGCCATTAAAAGGGTAAGCGCCTGGCGCTGTCCGCCCGAGAGCAAACCGACCGGCTGCTCCATGCGGTCCTCAAGGCCCATATCGAGCTCACGGAGCTGCTCCCGGAAGAAGCGGCGCTCCTTCTCCGCACTGCGGCTAAAGGCACTTGTGTGCCCCGAAGCACGCAGATACGCGATGGTGAGATTTTCCTCTATGGTCATGTGCGGCGCGGTCCCGAGCAGCGGGTCCTGAAACAGGCGCCCTATCATGCGGCTCCGCTTATGCTCCGGCATGAAGGTGATATCCATGTCGTCAAGATAAAGCGAGCCTTCATCCACATAAAAGCTGCCCGCAATCGCGTTGAAAAAGGTGGATTTTCCCGCACCGTTGGAGCCGACAATGGCCGCAAAATCGCCGTCCGGCAGGGTGAGCGAGAGCTCCTGCAGCGCGAGCTTCTCGTTGACCGTACCCTCGTTAAAGGTCTTTTTTAACTGTACCGCTTTCAGCATGCGCTGCCTCCTCTCTCCTTGCGTCGCCGCATAGCCGCCTTCTTTCTGCGGTGCAGGGCAATGGCGCGCTTTGCCTCCGGCGCCGCAATCGCAATTGCGACAATGAGAGCCGAAACCAGCTTAAACGCCTCGGTCGGAGCATTCAGGCGAAGCGCAATCGAAATCATGAAGCGGTAGAGGCAGGAACCGATCACCACACCCGCGATGCGGTAGGGCATGCGACGCTTTCCGAAGAGCGTCTCGCCGATAATCAGCGCCGCAAGCGCAATCGTAACCATGCCGGTGCCGAGGTTGATGTCCGCAGATTTATTGTAGTTCGCGAACAGCGCGCCCGCGAGGCCGGTCAGCGCATTCGAGCAGCAGAGTCCCACAATGATCATAAAAGAAGGGTCGATCGAGGAAGCCCGCACCATGTCCATGCTGTCGCCGGTCGCCCGAATCGAGAGACCGATTCGGGTCTTTAAGAACCAGTTGAGCGCGAGACAGATGAAAAGAATCAAAAGCAGCAAAAGCATGCTTCTTGACCACTCCCGGAGCGGGGTGTTTTCAAAGAGCTTGCCCCAGAGCGAAAATATCGTGTCCGTCCCGAAGATGGAAATATTCGAAGAAAAGCCCATGACACCCAGGTTCACAGTATAGAGCCCCGTGTTCACGATAATACCCGCAAGTATACTGGGGACCCCGAGTTTTGTCTGCAGGAGTGCCGTCACGGAACCCGAGAGCACCCCCGCCGCCATAGCCGCTGGAATCGCGAGCAGCGGGTGCCCCGCCATGGTCACGACTGCCGCAACGGCGCAGCCCAAGGTAAAGCAGCCGTCCGTCGAGAGGTCGCAGATATTCAGAATGCTGAAACTGATAAAGAGAGACAGCGCGACAATCGCGTAAATCAAACCGACATCCAGCGCTGTCCGCACCATGACCGGCGTCAAAAAACTACCCACAGCGCCTCCTTACTTCTTGTCAAACTCTTTCTTGGTCGTGATTTCATTGACCGCCGTGCTGTGCGGCGCAAAATTCTTCTTCAGGATCTCGAGGTCATAGCCGAGTGCCTTCGCGGTCTCGGTGTTGACCGTCGCAATGCCGTTGTCAAAGACCATGACCGGCACATTGCTCGCGCTGCCCTCTTTAAGAACCTTCGCCGTGAGATCTGCGGTCTCCTTGCCAAGCTGCGAGTAGTCGACGCCGTAGCCCACAAACGCGCCGTTTAACGCAAAGGAATCCGCGCCGCCGAAGTGCGGAATCTTTGCCGTGATCAGCTTCTCATAGAAGGAGAGCTCTGCGTTCTGCACCGTGTTGTCGGTCGGGGTGAAAATCGCATCAACCTTCTCCGCAATCAGCGCATCGACTGCCGCGTTGATCTCATCCGTTGTCGTTCCGGTCTTCTCGATGTAGCGAATGCCGTGTGCATCGAGGTAAGCCTTTGCATCCTCAATCGGCTTCTCGGAGCTGTCCTGGCTCTTGGAATACAGAAGGCCAACATACTTGGTGTCCGGGTTGGTCGCGAGAATCAACTCCATGATTGCATCCGTGTTCAGGCTGTCCGAGGTACCGGTAATGTTGCCGCCCGGTGCGTTCAGATCCTGCACGAGCTTCGCGCCGACCGGATCGGAAACCGCGGAGAAGACAACCGGTGTCTCGGAATGCCCCTCGACCGTGGACTGCACAATCTGTGCCGCCGGCGTTGCGAGCGGAATAATCACATCGACCTTGTCGTCGAGGAGTTTTGCCGCCATCTGATTCAAGGTCGCGGAATCACCCTGCCCGTTCAGCGTGTAGGGCTTGTACTCATAGCGAACTTCGTCGTTCGAGAGCGCATCGAACTCCTTCTCGATGTTCTCCTCAATCTGGTTTAAGGACGGGTGATCCATGAACTGAAGGATACCCACTTTATACACCTTTGCATTGCTGTTCGCCTTCGTCTCCTCACCCTTCTTGCCGCAAGCTGCGAGCGCCAGCGCCATGAACCCAAGGAGCGCTGCCGCTGCTACGTTTCTCTTCTTCATTGTAAATCCTCCCCTTTCGTATTTCGCCATGAGAATCTTTGCCAAAAAACGCCCCGTGAGCATTCGCTCACGAGGCGAAGAAAAGCGAAGTTTCTCGATAGTCATATTCTTCAATACTATCGCTTTTTTGCATCTTGGTCAATCTTTTCCAGCAGGTCCGGCCGGAAACGCAGCGTAGTCAAATATGCCTCTTCCCTGCGCCAAGCTTCCACCTTCTCGTGATCTCCGCTCCTTAGGACCTCCGGTACCTTCTGTCCGAACAGCTCCGCGGGCTGCGTGTACTGCGGGTATTCAAGGAGTCCGTTTTCAAAAGACTCTTCTTCCGCACTTCCCTCTTTTAAAACGCCCGGCAAAAGGCGCAGGGTCGCATCCGCGACCGCCATTGCCGGAATCTCTCCGCCGGTCAAAATGAAATCCCCGACGGAAATGCGTTCATCCACTGCACGGAGTGCTCTCTCGTCTATGCCCTCGAAACGCCCGCAGAGTAACACCAAGGTGTCGAGCGCCGCATAGCGGTGGGCATCCCGCTGCACGAAAGCTTTGCCCGCCGGCGCAAGCGCGGCAACCAGCACTCCGCACTCGCCACCCTCCTGCCCCGGATTTTCCTGTAAGCGCCGCCCGGTCAAGGCCTCGACCGCACGAAAAATCGGGAGTGCCCGTAGAACCAGCCCTCTGCCTCCCCCAAAGGGAGAATCACTGACCTGTCTGAAACTTCCGTCCGCATAGTCCCGGAGATCCGCAACCTCCACGCTGTGTCCCTGCTTCCTTGCAAGCTGCACCGCGTGAGAAGCCAGATAACTTTCAAAAAGTTCCGGCGCCATGCCGAGCAATACGATTCTCAATGGAGCGCATTCTCCATTGCCGCATCCTCATCGACCTCATCCTTCCAAACCAGGTAGTTGTCCCGATGGAAAACACCGTAGTGGAAGGGATTACAAATATTCGCATTCGGGAAGAGTTCCCGCAAGGTTTCAATCGCACGGCTCATATCGGAACGACCGGAAGTTGCAAACGGAACCAGGCGCTTGCCGTCCGCATCCAATCTGCCGAGAAACTCCCGGAAGTAGTCCGGCATATCGTCCCACCAAATCGGGAAGCCGAGAAACAGGATATCGCAGTCCGAAACCTCGGGTGTTTCCGTCACTGCCTTCGGAAGCGTCTTCTGAAGACGATCCGAGACCACGCGCGCGCAGGCGGAGAAAAATCCGCCGTAGACCACATCTGCCTCGACTTTAAGCTGCGGGCAGTTAAAGTCCTTGGCAATGCGCTTTGCAATCTTCTCGGTGCTGCCGGTTTTGGTACAGTAGATGACCATTGCTTTCATGCTTTTTTCCTTCTCTTCTCTGCGCCCAAGGCGCGAATTCAAGCCTTCTTTCCTTTGAAAGTATAGCATGGCGAAGCGGACTGAGACAAGCAAGTGCGGGGGGCGTGCTACGGATTTGCCATCTCCGTATCCCCGTATTATGATAAAATCCATAATGTCGATAATTACACTTCAAAATCTTTGACTCCGCAGATAGGGGGCTCCCATGTCTTCGAAACGACGTGCTTTCACAAAGTTACTCGCAATCTTACTGATGACCGGCAACCACTTTGCCCACATTTTTTTGCCGGGCAGCAGCCCGCTCGCCATGTTACTGACAGGCCTCGGCTACTTTACCGCGCCCGTCATGTGCATGTACCTTGTGGACGGCTACTTCTACACCCACTCGCGGCGCGGCTACCTAAAGCGCCTCCTTATCACGGCGCTCCTCTCGCAGCTCCCGTTTTGGCTCGCATTTCGCATTCCGTTTCAGCTGAACATGCTCTTTTCGCTCACCTTTTGTCTTCTGCTTCTGACAGTCGCCGAGGAAATGAAGGGAAACCCGTACCGGAAGCCGCTCCTCGCTCTCCTCTTTTTTGTATGCACCCTTTTCTCGGATTGGTCCGCGTTTGCACCTGCCATGGTGCTCCTCTTTCTCGCCGCGCGCGGTGTCCGCGAAAAGAAGCTCTACGGCTTTCTCTTTGCGATGCTCGGTCTCTCGATTGACGCTGTCATGACCGGATTCACCTTACACGAGCCGCTCCCGTTATTCTGTTTCCGCCTGTTCTCCGTGAACGCCGGGCCGCTTCTCGCGCTCCTCATCGCCTACCCGGCGGAACCCGCTTTCACGCGCCCGGACCCGCGCGCCGAAGCACCGCAGCAAAAAACGCCCGCGGGCGCTTCTTCGCGCGCAGCAGGCGTCTCGCAGTGGTTTTTTTATCTCTACTACCCGCTGCACCTCACGGTTCTCGTCCTGCTAAAGCACTTTGTGTTCGTCTGAGCAAAGCGGCGCATTCAGCGCCGCAGGCGGATTGCGATTTCAAAGATTGCCATCCAGATCGGCTGATGCAGGAGGTAAATCGGTAGCGCGTATCTGCCGATCCAGCCGAGCAGCCGCCCTCTCCGGCGAAAGAGCGCCTGCCCGGAAAGCCGTTGAAGCAGAACCTCCCCGAGTGTGCCGCCCTCTTCCACGGGCGCAACGCCCCCGAAACCGCCGTTCATGCCGCGCACTGTCCGAGACCGTTCCGCTTCCGCTGCATCGCGCCGCTGTTCCGCCCGGTACTGTGAGAGAAAATAGCCCGCGAGAAACAAAAAACCCCAGGGCAGCAGCGAAAAATAGTCGAGCGAAGAAAAATCAGCCGGGGGAAAGCCGAGGCAGGCTGTCAAACGACTGCGGTACAGGGCTTCCGGCAGCGTGATAAGCTTAAGGCTCTCAAAGCCGAGGTTTCCCTGATTCACATTGCGGCACAGGAAAAACAGGCCGAGACAAAGCGCAGCGCCGAGGGGACCGATCCGGCACCAGGAGCGGAGACGCATCTCGCGCGAAAGCCAATCCTCCGGCAGGGTGAGCAACAACTGCCAGAGCCCAAGAAAACTCAGAATTCCGTAGTGGATTTCCTGCCCGAAGGCGCCCGCGACCGCCTCGACGAGCGCGCCCGCAAACAATATCGTCGCGCCCCGCCGGAACTTGTTCTTCCCGAGCGCATAGCTATAGCCCGACAGAAAAATAAAGCTCCAGCAGATGCTCTGTTGCCAGACATAGCCGGGCAGAGCGCTATACCAGTCAAAGCCCGGAATCTCAAAATAATATACCAAGTCCCAGAGACCGTGGTAGAGACACATATTGAGGACCGCAAAGCCGCGCCAGCAGTCCAGCCAGAGCAGGCGCTGTTTTTTGTTTTCCTGCTTTCTCTCCGTCCGATTCGTTTCCATGCTTATCTTCCTACTCTGTTCATACTGCGTCTACACGTTTTCTGTCTTGTTATCGGGCTTTTGCAATCTCGCTGTAGCGCTCCTGCCCTTACGCCGTACATTCACTTCTTCGCACAAGCCATCCGTCTGTTTTGCTTTCATTTTAGCAAAAATCCGCTCTGTTTTCACATGTTCAGAGCGCCTCTCTTATGATATGATAAAAAAATAACAGTAGGGGGAGGATACCACATGAAACATAGACGAAGCTTTTTGCCGTATCTCCTGATTTTGATCGGCATTATACTTCCGATTTTCCTGATGCAGCACCTCATGCAGACCACCGCGCATAAGGGCGGCGTCGCAAAGAAGGACATCCCGAGCAATGCAGTCACATCGACCGCATCCGCGCAGGGTATGAACGGTCCTGTGGAAGTCGAAGTCATCGCGACGCCGGAGAAGATCTACTCCGTCAAGGTCTTAAACCACTCCGAGACCGAAGGCATAGGAAGCGTCGCGGTTGCGGAGCTCCCGGAGAAGATTTTCAAGAATCAGAGCTACGAGATTGACGCCGTCTCCGGCGCAACGCTCACCAGCAATGCCATTCACGATGCGGTGAAGGCGGCGCTCGAGAACGGCGGCATTGATTCTGCCCCCTTCTCGGTTGCGGTGCATGAGGTCAAGGAGAAGCGTCCGGATGAGACCATCGACACCGACATTGTCATTGTCGGCGGCGGCGGTGCGGGAATGACCGCTGCAATCGAAGCGGCTAATGCGGGCAAAAAGATTGTGATTCTCGAGAGCCAGGGCATGGCGGGCGGCAACTCGATTCGCTCGACCGGCGGTATGAACGCGGGCAAGACCCCGGAGCAGGATAAGAACAGCTTCGACGAGGCGGCTGGTGTCGAAAAGACCTTGAAGACCGCGGAAGAAAAGTACGCGGACAATGCGACCATCACCGCACTCGCGGCTACCGTGCGCGAACAGTGGGCAGCCTATCAGGCTGCGCCGAGCGGCTACTTTGACTCGGTGGAACTCTTTGAGCTCGACACGATGATAGGCGGCAAGGGCATCAATAATCCGGAGCTTGTACACGCGCTCGCTTCCAATTCGGCGGATGCGATTCAGTGGCTTGAGAGCGTCGGGGCTCCGCTGCCCTCTGTCTCGAGCTTCGGCGGCGCTTCCGTAAAGCGCATTCACCGCCCAGTGAACGCAGAGGGTAAGACCGTCTCGGTCGGTACCTTTATGCTCCCGATTCTCGAGGAGAACGCAAAGAAACTCGGCGCGGATCTTCGCCTCGAGACCAGAGCGAAAAAGCTTCTGGTCGATGAGAGCGGCAAGATTGTCGGTGTCGAGGCCGAGGGTCCGACCGGCGAAAAAGTCACCGTGAACGCAAAGGCTGTCATCCTTGCGAGCGGCGGCTTCGGCGCAAACCTTGAGATGGTCACCAAGTACCGACCGGAGCTCGAAGGCTTCATGACCACCAATGCCAAGGGCGCGCTCGGCGACGGCATTCTCATGGGCGAAGAGGTCGGTGCGGCTACGGTCGATCTCGAGCAGATCCAGATCCACCCGACCGTCGAGATGAACACGGCGGCACTGATTACCGAGGGTCTCCGCGGCGACGGTGCCATCCTCGTGAACAGCAACGGTCAGCGCTTCACCGACGAGGTCGGAACGCGCGATGCGGTCTCCGCAGCCGAGATTAAGCAGCCCGGCAGCTTTGCTTACCTCATTGTGGATCAGGCCATGGTCGATGCGTCCAATGTCATTCAGGGTTATATCAAGAAGGGCTATACGACGCAGGGCGAGAGCTATGCTACCCTTGCGGAGGCACTGCAGATCGATCCGACTGCTTTCGAGACCACGATGAACGAGTGGAACGCAGCGGTCGAGGCAAAGACAGACAGTCAGTTCGGACGCACGAGCTTTGCGTCTCCGCTGAACACCGCGCCTTACTATGCGATCAAGGTCACGCCCGGCGTGCACCACACCATGGGCGGTCTCAAGATTAATTCGGAGGCAGAAGTCCTGACCGCAGACGGCAACAAGATTCCGGGCCTCTTCGCAGCCGGCGAAGTAACCGGCGGCGTGCACGGTGCAAACCGCCTCGGCGGAAACGCAGTCGCGGACTTTGTGGTCTTTGGCCGCATTGCCGGAAAGCAGGCTGCAAGCTACCTCGCGCAGAACTAAAAATCAGTCAGAAACAAAAAAGCTTGTCGCAAGAATCTGCGACAAGCTTTTTTGTGATAGAGATTCCTCTCATCACGTTCGGCCGGATGCTTCCTCGTATCCGAACTCTCTTTCCCTTATATCTTCCGTTATTTTAAGGGAAAGTCATCCCTGTTAAGGGAATGTTATTCGCCCTCCACAGAACTTACGCTGAGTGAGGGGCAAAGCTCCCGAATGTCCTGTTTGCTAAAGCGCCATCTGCTTCCGAAGGCACTCGAAGCCGTCGGTTTGACGGCGGAACAG
>CAJPKN010000047.1 GCA_905370385.1 Stomatobaculum longum | reverse complement strand
AAAGAAACGGACGCCTACTCTGGCTCCCGCCTTAAAACTTGTGCCTACAGCGTTGCCGGGCCGAGTCGCAAAATGGCCGTACTTTATATTGCTCTCGGTCGGCGGCGTTGCACTGCCGAGGTTCGAGTCGTAGCTCACGCGGTATCTCGGCAACTGATAATCATTGGTAAAGCCTGCCGTGCCGTTGAACGGCTGGTAAGCACCGCTGCCGCTCTTACTCTCCGCCGAAACGGAAAGCGCGGTGCCGGTTTGCGTCACCGTGTACTTGAGGCTGTAGACAGTCTGATCGTAGGTGAAGCCCGTAGAACTGCCCGCAAGCTCCTTCAGCTCATAGACGTATTCGCCCGGCATTGTAAAGGTCAGCGTGCCGCTTGAAACGGTCCCCACACCCGCCGTGAGATCATTGCTGCTCAGCGTAAGCACCGCTGTTTGCGCGCCCGCTGCAGCCGCTGGCATCGGAAGTGCCGTGACACCCGGAGCTGTTGTGCTGATTGCCTTGAGTTCAAAGCGGAAGGTCTCCGGCGTAATCGGAGATGCCAATCCTCCCGGTGTCGTTGTGATATCGCCGGTCAAGATTTTCCGAATCGTGACGTTTGCCGCAACCGGGGTCGCCGCGGTCCAAACCGCATAGAGATCTACGACTGCTCCGTCCGTCGCGCTCAGATTCACAACACTTGCCTGATCAGCAAAGTCAACGGTCGTGCTACCCTGCGTTCTCGACCAGCCCGCAAACTCATAGCCCGGACGCGTAAACGCATTGTTGTTGAGGTTTCTCGCGACATCGTAAGTGTGCTGCGAATCCGCCACCGTACCGCTTGCATCCGCCGCATCCTTGTTGTAGCGCACCGTGTAGCTGTTCGGTGCATAGACTGCATGGATGGTCTCATTGCCCGTAATCGGTGTTCCGAAGACATAAGGCGTATGGCTCGGATCGTTGTTCTTCTCCCAGTGGTCGAAGTGATAACCTGTCTTGTTGTTCGGTCGGTTCGGCTCCGTGGACGGCGTGTTGTACGGCACCGTCGTATTGGAGATTACCTCGTTCTGATGGGGCGGATTTGCATCCGGTCCGTCCGTCACGGTGATGGTGTAACTGTTGGTCGTCCAGTTTGCATTGAGGATGATGTTGCCCGTTACCGGCGTATGCTCGAAGTCATAGGCCGTAGTCGCCGGATCGCCCTGCTTGTTCCAATGTCCGAAGGTATGCCCCGCAAGATCACCCGCAGGAGAACTCTTGCCCGCCTGCGTCTGCGGTCTGCTTGCAAAGTGGCCGTACTTCACGGTCTGTGTGCTCGGCGTCACATCGCCGCCCTGCGAATTGAAGCTGACCGTGTAGCTCGGAAGTGCATAGCTGTTATCGAAGGCAAGTGCGCCGGTCAGCGGTGCATAGCTTCCGCTGCCCTCTTTGACTTCCTTCGTCACCGACAGTGTTGTGCCGCTCTGCGTAACCTTGTAGTGCAGCGTATAGACCTTGGAAGCGCCGCCGTAACTGTAGCCTGCAGCCGAACCCGCAAGCTCCGTTAGTTCATAGTAGTAATCGCCCGGAAGCGTGAAGGTAAGGAGACCGCTTGCCACCGTGCCGGTCGCTGCGGTTCCGAACGCGCCGTAACTGAGGCCCGCGCTGGTCAGCGTGTAATCCGCTGTCTGCGCACCCGTTGCCGTACCTGCCGGCATCGGGAGCAGCGTGAGTCCCGGCGCGTTGGTCTGCTTCGCCGTCAGACGGAAGCGGAAGGTATCCGCCACAATCGGCGCATTCTCACCGTTCGGCAGCGGTCCCACATCTCCGGAGAGCGTCTTCCGAATACCGAAGGCCTCCGTTGCGGGTGTTGCCTGGGTCCAAACCGCGTAGAGCTTCACCACGCCGTTATTCTGGGTCGTCAGGTTGATGACACTCTGCTGATCCGGATAGGTGACCGTTCCGGTCGGCGTGGTAGCCCAACCGGCAAACTCATACCCCGGACGCGTGTAGCTGTTTCCGTTCAGATTCTTCGCGACACCGTAGGTATGCGTGGAATCCGAAATCGTGCCGCTCGCATCCGCAGCGTTCTTGTCGTACTGAACCGTATACTGATTCGGTGCGTAGGTCGCAGTGACCGTCGTGTCCTGCGTGACCGGGGTGCCGAAGGTGTAGGGATTGCCGTTCTGATCCACCCAGCCGTTGAAATGGTGACCGGTCTTATTGTCCGGTGTCGGCGGTGCCGTCACCGTGCTGCCGTGATTCACGCTCGGATCGTTCAGATACTCAAAGTTCTGCTTGCCCGGATTTGCGTCGTTCGGCTCTTTGACGATGACATGATACTGATTGATGTCCCACTTCGCCTTGAGCGTCTTATTCCCCGTGACCGGTGTGTTGAAGTTGTAGGGAGTTCCGGTCGCCGTGTCAATCCAGCCGCCAAAATGGTAGCCGGTCTTCTCTCCCGCCGGAGAACTGTGTCCTCCGGTTGTCGGCGGGTTGCTTGCCTGATTGCCGTGCTTCACGGTCTGTGCGTTCGGCGTCACATTGCCGCCGTCCGGATCGAAGCTCACCGTGTACTGCGGACGCTGATAGCTGTTCGAGAAGTCCAACGTTCCGTTGAATGCCGCATAGGCACCGCCGTTCACACTGAGCTCCTTGGTCACCGTGAGCTGGGTAAGGTTCTGCACAACCGTGTACTTGATTCTGTAGACCTTGCTGTCGTAGCTGTAACCGCTTGCCGTTCCAGCAAGTTCGCGCACTTCATAGATATACTCACCCGGCATCGTGAAGGTGAAGGGACCGCTTGCCACAGTGCCGTTGCTCTGTCCCGCCTGTGTATCCGTTACGCCCTGTACCAGGTTCAAAGAAGCGCTTCCCTTGCTCATCACATAGGTCTGTTGTCCCGCTGCCGCTGCCGGCATCGGAAGGGCACCGCTTAAGCCAAATGCCGTCGTGCTGATTGCCTTTAACTCAAAGCGGAAGGTCTCCGGAACCAGCGGCGAAGTCTCACCGTTCGCCAAGGTTCCCACATCACCGTTCAGTTCCTTCTTCACGGAGATTGCTTCGACTGCGCTGTTCACCGGTCTCCAGACTGCATAGAGCGTGACTGTTGCGTTGTCCGTGCTTGTGAGGTTCGTGACAGACTGCTGATCCGTATAGCTCTGACCGCTGCCGTCTGCCTCGGTGTTCCAACCGCCGAAGGTAAAGCCCGGGCGGGTGAAGTTGTTCTGATTCAGATTCTTTGCCACATCGTAGACATGGTTCGAATCCGTCACGGTACCGCTCACATTGCTGCCGTTCGGATCGTAGTGCACCTTGTAGTTGTTCGGCGCATAGGTCGCAACGACCGTCGTGTCACGTCGCACCGGGGTTCCGAAGGTGTAGGGCGAATTGTCGCTCTCATCCACCCAGCCGTTAAAGTGATAGCCGGTCTTGTTGTTCGGCGCGGTCTGAGACGGAATCTGTCCGTTGTACGGGACATGGTCGTCGCTGTGAATCACTTCGTTTGCGTGGGTTCCGTCCGCGTTCGGCGCATCCTTCACCTTAACCTTGTACTCGTTTAGAAGCCACTTCGCCTTCAACTTCTTGTTGCCGGTGAGCGGCTGCGTGAAGTCGTAAGGTGTCGATGCGAGGTTGCCGCTCGTGTCCTCCTCAAACCAACCGACAAAGAGATAACCGATCTTATCTCCGGCCGGAGATGTGCTCGGGCTCGCCGCAGTCGGTACCGTCGGCGTACCGCCGCGCTTAATACCGCTCTGCGTCGGGGGCGTCACCGAACCGCCGTCCGCATCGAATACGACCTGATACTGCGGAAGCTGATAGTCGTTGGTGAATGCTGCGGTCGCATTGCCGCTTGTCACCGCCGTGAAGGCCGCACCGGCACCGTTCTGTACTTCCGTTGTGACGTCAAGGTTGGCACCGTTCTGCGTAACCGTATAACGAACGGTATACACCGTCGCATCGTAAGTGTATCCGGTCTGACTTCCCTGGGTCTCCTTCACTTCATACTCATAGACACCCGGAAGGGTAAAGCTGATGTTTGCGGTCGTAAGGCTTGCATTGCCGCTCGTCAGATCCGAAGTCGGAATGCTGTAGCTCTGACTCTGCGCACCTGCCGCCGTGCCCGCCGGCATCGGGTAAGCCGTTGCCGAAGCACCGGACTTTGCCTGCAGGGTGAATGCGAAGGTCTCTGCGACCAACGGCGCTGTCTCCCCCGTTGCAATCGCACCGCGATCACCGGTCAGTGTCTTCCGAATCTGAATCTGTTTCGTGGCCGGGGTCACCGGTGTCCACTTTGCATAGAGATTCACGACTGCGTTGTTCTGCGCCGTAAGGTTGATGACACTCTGCGCATCCGTATAGTTGGTGCCGCTGCCGTTTGCCTCGGTGTTCCAACCGCCGAAGACATAGCCCGGTCGCGAGAATGTGTTGCTCGTGAGGTTTTTCGCCGTATCGTAAACGTGATCGGAATCTGTCATCGATCCGCTTGCATCCGCTGCGTTTGCGTTGTAGCGAACCTTGTATGCATTCGGTGCGTAGGTCGCATGAACGGTCTCATTCTTCGTGACCGGCTGCGTAAAGTCATACGGATTGTTGGCGTTGTCAAGCCAACGGTCAAAGTGATAGCCGGTCTTGTTCTCCGGACGTGTCGGCTCTGCCGTCGTTCCGCCGTAAGGCACATCGTTCTTGCGGAAAATCTCCTCGTTTGTGTGCGGCGCGTCGGCATTCGGCGCATCGGTCACAACGACCGTGAGTTTCTTCAATTCCCACTTTGCCTTGAGCGCATAATTCTGCTTCATCGCAGTCGTCGCAAAAGCGAACGGTACTTCCGTCATAGCGCCGGTCACCGGGTCCGGAACTTCGTAAACCCAGCCCTTGAAGTCATAGCCGGTCTTATCGCCTGCCGGACTGCTCTTCCCTGCCGGCGTTGTGGGCTCACCTGCATAGTGACCGTACTTGACCGTCTGCGTTGCCGGCGTCACATCGCCGCCCTCGGGATCAAAGCTCACCTGATAGCTCGGCAAATTGTAGGCATTGTCAAATACAACCTGACCGCTCGGCGCTGCCGTCGTAAGATTCTCGATGCTGCGCTGCGCCGTTAGGGTTCCGCCCACACCTGCCGTGACCGTATAGGTGACCTTGTACTGTGTCGAGTCATAGCTATAGTTCGTGACGCTGTCTCCCTGCTCCTGCACCACATAGCTGTAGGTGCCGGGAAGCGTAAAGGTAATCAGCCCCGTCGTGATTTCCTTGCTGGAAACCGTGGACGAGAACTCGTTGCTGCCCATGCTGAAGACCACCGAGTTCACAGCTCCCGTCACATTGGACGGATTCGTGGTGCTCGCCGCCCCCGCCGGCATCGGCGCATTTGCGGTGACCGAGGTCATCACGAACTTAAAGGTCGAGGGCAAAAGCGGCGAAACCTCGGTATTCGGGAGCGTTCCCCAGTCACCGGAGACATTTTTCTTGATTTTGAATGCCTCTGCCGCGGGAGTGAGCTGCTGCCACTGTGCATAGAGCTTGAGCGGTGAGGTTCTCGCACCGGTCTTAACCGTTGCACCCGCCGCATAACTCTGACCGCTGCCGTCCGCTGCCGTATTCCAACCCGTGAAGAGATAGCCCGGACGTGTAAAGCCGGTGTCGCTGCCGCTGCCGCTCACAGGCTTTGCGGTTCCCTCATCGGTGTGCGCATCCGCGCCTGTGTTATCCGTAGAGGGATAGAGCTTGTCTCCGTTCGGGGAGACCGTACCGGTACCGTTATTTGCATCGTATTCGATGTCGGTGTAGACCTTAATCGTCGCAGTGGTCTTCACCTTACCGCCGTAACCGTCGTCGGTCTCTGCCGTGACCGTAACCGTACCGGTCTTTTGCGGTGTCGCACTGCCGGTCGCTGTTCCGGTGTTCGCGAGTGTCACGATATCCGTCGGCTGACCGCTCGGAATACTGAAGGTAACCCCCGGTGTCACCGGATTCGTTACCAGCGCCGTAATCGGGGTTGTTCCGCCGTTCACCGGAATTTCAAGATTGGGGATGGTAATCTTCGGTGCCGTATAGAAACCGGCATTTACATTTTCCTTGCTGTAGATGTTGCGATAGGGATCGACGACCAAATTCGTTGTCACGCGATTGGTCTCACGATCAAACGCCGAGTCGACCGCCGGTCTGCCGTTCTTATTCTGCAGCACCAGCTTCTTTTCCACCGAAAGACCGCTCGTATCCGCTTCCAGAATCCAGTTTCCGTCGTGCGGCACCAGAACTTCATAGGTACCGTTCGCTCTGCTGTTGACCAGTAAATCACCGTTCGGTGCAGAATTGAGCTGTACCTGCGTATTGGTCGTCGGATCGAACACGCGGAAACGAACGTTTTGCAAAAGTGTATCGGTTCCCGCATCGTAGGTCGAGTTTCGGTCTGTCTCGTCCCAGACAAAACCGCTGATTTCCATATCCTTCAGCGTATAAGTGAGCGGAAGGCTGGACTGGCCCGTCGCGCCGAAGTACGGCGTCGTACTGCCACCCATATTGAAGTTACCGAAGACCACATTTTGGTTCTTCATACTTCCGAGGAAAGTCTTCGGATCGTGAAGCTTGTACCTCACATTGACAAAGGACTTCTTACTCGGATCCACATCGTCGATCTTCACGCGAACCATCGTGATATCCGCCTTGTTCGCCGGAATGCTTGCCGTGTAGTTCGCTGCCTTTGCAGTCGCGTAACCGCCGGCCGCCGGATTCGGATCCGTCGTATACGCAACGGAGTAATTCAGACCCGTAAGCGTAGAAGTATCGACGCCGTAATAATCCAATTCGTACTCATTGACCGCAGTCTGGTTCGTCGCACCGCCGCTCGTATAGCTATAGCGCTCTCCCTTTTTCATGACCGGGATATAGAGCTCCCAGTGACTCGTGTTCTGCGAGTTATCGCCTGTAATATAGACCTTGGTGCTGAAGATGTTGTCGTTCGAGCGAATATCTCGGCTCGAGACCTCGGTCGGCGACTCATTGAACGGAATCGTGGACTGCGCGTAGGCAAGCAGACCCAAAATTGCCTGCTGGTTAATCTTGTGAAGGGTTGTTGTATCCGCATACAGCATCTCGGCTTTTCCTGTTGCCGCCGAAATCTTTGCGGTGCCCTGGTTAAAGAAGTCCGCGCCGACCGGTCCGTCATTCACGAGCTGGTTTCGGCTGTTTGCAAGTTCAACCGCAATGCCCTGCGGGTTTCCGCCCTGAGTCCCGTCGCGGTCCGCATCGAAATCCGTGTCCATCCAGACACCCATGACAGGCTTCACATTGACCGGATCCGCATTGTATTTTGCCTGCAATTTGAACAAGATGCTGTAATAACCGCCGTACAGCGCCGTTCCGTTGTAGGTTTCCAGCTGAACTTCGCCCGATGCAAGGTTTTCCTCCGGCACATTCTCA
The DNA here is from genome assembly GCA_905370385.1 of Stomatobaculum longum. Lineage (GTDB taxonomy): Bacteria > Bacillota > Clostridia > Lachnospirales > Lachnospiraceae > Moryella > Moryella longum_A. Next base: position 3,329 of record CAJPKN010000047.1, on the reverse strand, counting down.
TAAGAAACCGCTAGAATGCCGTAGTCGTCACTGCCGGACTGTCCCGCGCCCGTGCCCGCCGGCACAAAGTGCGCAACGACCCCCGACGGAACCGTCCGCGGACTTAGGCCCGGCGGGTTATTGCCGTTTTTAAGACCTGCAGTCGCCGTAAGGGAACCGTCGACATAGTTAAAACTCTTATCAATCTTATAATAGTAAGTAGGCCGTATTTTCAACGCCTGTGCCTTCACAATGGATGAGGTCGCGTCACTGGCGGTGAAACCGTTTACGATTCCTACCTGTAGGACATTACCTTGATAGGTATTGGTGGAACCGTAACTCACCGATAGACCCATGTAATCGACCACAACTCTTTGTGCGGCAATTCGCTCGGAAGTTCCCGTTGCGTTTAAGGTGGTGTTCGTGCCAAAGACGTCCTCAAAGCTGAGCTTTGCCTTAACCGTCAACTTGTCATAGGAATCATCGCTCTCATGGTCACTGACCGAGCCGATTTTGTCATTCGTACCGGGATACTTTTTCGGAATGGGTACGTTGTACATTGCCAAACCGATATCCGGCAGGATGCGCTTCGAATTCTCCGCCGGATCCTTGCCGTACTTCTGCGCATTATTACCCCAGTTTAAATCGCTCGGAAGACGGAGTTTCAGATTCGTAATGTAAACGCCGTTCTCGATATCGACATCCGGGATCACATAATTCATGCGTCCCTGCTCATTCGGTGAATACGCGTACTTTGCCATATCCGTGATTGTCTTGGTCTGTCCGTTTGAAAGGGTGTACTCAAGCGTAAACGGAATGGTATAACGTCGGTCAATCAGACGTCCGAAGCTGATTGTATTCGTCAGCGAAAGCAAACGCGGATCCGTTCCCGTAAAATCGTACTCTATTTCACGGTATGCAAGTTGTGCTTTATTGTGCGGATTATAAGACGGAAGCAACGCACTGTTATCCAGTTCCACACGCGTGAGTTCCAACTCTCGCTTTCCTTCCACGTCCGGTCTGTTCTGATCCGCTCCTATGCCGAAGGTGTTTACCTTGAGATTCGATCTGTCATACTCGGTCGGCGTACTCGAGACGATCAGATCGTCCTGTTTCCAACTGGTGGTAACCGGCGTATAGGGATTCACATAGTAGTCGAAGTCTTTAATTGCAATTCCTGTCACCGCATCTCCGAGCACAAACTTCGCGCTGACCAAATATGCCGTTGAAGCCGTACCATGACCGTTCGGGGTACCACCCGGCTGGTTCGAATCATGCGGCGCCCCGCCGTCAACACGCTCCGACTTGTAATCGCTGTATTCGCAGTAGAGTCTGCCCAGTGCGCGTAAATCCTTCGGTAAATCTGCTGCACCGTTTGTTCCGATAACACCGTCGTAATTCAGATGACCGGGTGCAAGATGCTGGGCGAACAGATTGGTCCAACGAGTCTCAAACAGACCGCTGATTTTCCAGTCGTTTAACTTTTCCTGCGCAAGCACAAGGCGCTTCGCATAATGAACACCGTAGTGTGCAAAAATTGCATTTAAGTCATAGACCTGACCCGTGAAATCACCGTTATCGTTTGCATTCGACATGACAGTAAGCTTCGTTTCGGAATACATACTGACACCGTCGCGAAGGTAGGGAGCCTGGTCCGGATCGAATCCATCCGCCCGGAAGTCATGGTAGACATCGTTCTCATCCCAGAATCCGAGGAGACGCTGATTTGCCTTCTCCACATGGTCCGTGATTTGTACCGTATCGCCCTCAATTTCAACGACAGGCGGATTGTAATTCGGGTCACCGTATACATACGCGTTACCGCTCGGGTCCACGTTGTAGTCCATAGTCTCCGCATACTTGGTCACACCGTAACGCAGAATTGCATTGACTTCGTCGTGCTTATTTACCTCGAAAAGTCCGAGATTATTAAGTGCCACAACATCCAAACGATCGACCAAATGACGGGTCTTAATCTCTACGTCCTTGGTGAGCGGCTGACCGCCGTTCTCCAAGAGCTGTTTCGAGCTGATGCTGCGCTTCACATGTGCGGCAAAATTGTCGGGGATATCCTGTCCGTTCGACATTCTGTGATGATAAGCGCGGAGCTTATAGTTGAACCAGACATTCACGGGAATACTCGCATAATCGCGGTTTTGGTACGCACCACGCGTGTTATACCCGTAAATATCTTTAAATACTTCAACGCGGGCAATATATTCCGTATTTGAGGTATTGTCCGCCTCGGTGAAATCATAGTCGGTGACACCGGTGCCATCCACAATGCTTGCCACATTCTCGGAGTAGTTTACACCGTCGTAAGAAACCGTGCGGGGCGTATAATTTGCCGCAAGTCCCTCCGCAAGTACGGTCTTTAAGCGGATTGCACCGGTTGCCGCATCCTTGATATAGAAGCGATAACTAAGACCGTTATCCTTACTCGTGCCCAGATTCTCAAAATGAACCGGCGCGAGTTCCTCTCCGAAATCATAAACAACCTTCAAATCATCCTGAATCTTAAAGTTATTCGCACCATCGTTAAAACGAGCCTGTGCTTCCAAAAGCCTGGAATCCGCCCATTCCGGATGCGTCGAATCGTACTGCGGAAGACTATTGATATTGCTGCCGTTGAACGTCCCCGCAATCGCCGCATCCAACAAGGTAATCGAATCCAGCGTAATCGACTGGGTACCCTGAATGAAATTGAACTTAAGCGGTGTTCCCGTTGCCGTCACATCACCGAGATCCTCATTATCCGGCGCTTTGAACTCAGAGCCAGCTGCCGCCGTGTGATTTGTCGCATTCCAATCTCCCGTATAGAGCTGGTTATAGCGCACAATCGGGAAAAACATAAAGTGGAAGGTACCTGCCTTACGGAACAAATCCACATTTGAAACATTCGCGTTCTGTCTTTCAACCTTTGCATAGTCGGCGCCGCTAAATCTCGTATACAAAGTATTGGCGTCAAAGCGATAAATGCCGTCACTCCAAGGCACAGTCGCGGTCAGCGGCGAATTATAATCACCCGTGTGTCGCACCGGCAGCTTGATGCCGTCATCGCTCTCAAACCAGTAGAACATGACGCCGCGCTTCTCAAAGAGATTTCCCTCATCCGGGAGCTTAAACTCAAATTGTGCGCCGGGACCGATGTAGCCCTCCGTCTTATGCACAGAGACCTCAAACCCCTTGCGTTGATGCGCAACCAGATTATCATTGCTGTAGTTACCGGTGCCAAGCAGCATCTGCGCATCGCTGTCTGCGCTGGTCATTCCCGAATTCGTGGACCCCGCTCTTCTACCCACATTGCCGAACGAAATATCACCCGGCATCCAAGAATAGCTGTCCGAATC
>CAJPKN010000046.1 GCA_905370385.1 Stomatobaculum longum | reverse complement strand
AACAGAGAGAGGTAATTTTTCCCAGTCACAGCGAGACGCAGTCACAACGGCGGTTTCGCCGATGAAAATCGGATGGGAAAGGAGGTCTGTTTCTTTTTTACTGGTTGAAGTAACTTTTTCATTGCGATAGGAGGTTCTTGTTTATGGAAGCAGTTGCAACAGCAGTACTCGATGAAAAGGAGAGAGAGCGGCAGGAACAAATCAAGAAGCTGCAGAACGAAACCTGTTTCATCGGCCATCCCTTTGGCGTCGGCGTCATGAACTTCAAGTTTATGATGGGACAGATTACCGGCTACGGTATGACAGCCATCTTCATCTATTACCTCTATGCGGCAGCTCCCGAGGGTGTCGGCCTCACGAAGGTGCAGGCATCGCAGATTATCACCCTCGATGCGGCACTTGCCTCGATCTTCTCGATTGTCGGTTCCTTCATGGCAGACCGCGTGTTCGGAAATCGAAGGGCCTATCGTTTTTGTACCATCACCGGGCCATTCTTCTATTTTTCTCTCGCGATTCCGCGGCTCGGCATTGTCGGCGTGGTTCTCTACTGCTGCATCGGCTACCTGAACAGTATGGTCGCCGGCAGCTCCATGTACTCGCTGCTCGGCAAGCTCTATGCCCAGGGCGATAAACGGCGAGACGGTGCGTTCTCGATTCAGTATGTGCTCTCGAACATCGGCGCTATGTTCCCGGTGGTCATCGGTTCCATCGCCCTGGTGGTCGGCTATCAGAAGACCTTCTTCATCCTCGGCATTGTCGGTGCACTCGGAAGTGCGGTCTACCTGGCGCTTGAGAAGCGTGCCTTCGGCCCGATCGGCATGGAGCCGGACGATCCGCTGCCGCCGGAACAGAAGAAGAAGGCGGTTACCTGCCTTGTACTCGGTGTTCTGGCCTTCGGCAGTCTGCTCTTCCTCCTCTTCAACAACAACATACTGACCATTTCGAGCTTCTCGAACATTGTCAGCGTTGTGACCCTTTGCCTGCCGGCAATCTACTTTGTTTACATGCTGAGAAGTAAGAAGACCAGCAACAGCGAGCGGAAGCGCCTGCCCTATTTGATTCCGATGTTCATCACGGGCGCATTCTCGATGATGGTCTGGTATCAGTCCGCAACCATACTCGCAATTTATGCGGAGACCTCGGTCGATCTGAATTTCTTCGGCTTCCAGGCACCGCCGAGCGTCTTCATGACGATTCAGGCGATTATGGCAATTGTGATCGGCATCATCTGCACCGGTCTCTGGAGCAAACTCGGCAGAAGACAGCCCTCCACCCCGTGGAAGGCAGGCTTCGGAACCATGTGCTACGGTCTCGGTGCCCTCATCATGGTGATTCCCTTCCAGATTTACGCACCGGGCGTCAAGGTGAGCCCCTTCTGGATGATCGCATTCTACTTTGTCATGATCATCGGTGAGGCGGTTTCGTATCCGGCGGGAACTTCCGCAGCTTCCCAGCTTGCACCGGCGGCGTTCTCCACGCAGATGATGACCATCTGGGGCTTCTCGGTCACCGCGGGCGCAAACCTCGCGAACCTGGTTTCGAACTTCTACCACGAGGGTTCGGAGGGCGTTTACTTCCTCGGCATCGGCCTCAGCACGGCGCTTGCCGGCCTTATCCTCCTGTTCTTTGAGAAGCGTCTCGCAAAGGGCATGGGTCTGAACGAAGGTCCTGCGGCGGAAGCGGCATAAGGGCAGCGGTATCAGTCGAGCTAAGACAGCAAATAGCGAATAGAATGACGTGAAACGCGTCACAAGAGAGTCACGCGTAGGGCGGGCGGCTGAATCGCCGCCCGCCCTGCGCCGTTTTTACAACTGAATACAGAATTCAAAACCGGAAGGAGTAAGAAAATGGGTAGCAGCAGTGTCAACGGCACGGCAGATCCGAACGAGGCCCTGTACCGGGATAAAAGTTTCCTCGGACATCCGAAGGGTTTGTTCACCGTTTGTGTTAAGAATCTCTGCAGTTCCTTTGCGTATTACGGCTTCACGGCAGTTCTGATTTATTACCTCTATACCGAAGTTTCGAAGGGCGGTCTCGGCCTTGAGAAAACCGAGGCGGCACAGCTCTTATCGCTCTACTTTGCGCTGATTGTCGTCTGCGGCGTGGTAGGCAGCTATATGTCCGACCGTGTCTTCGGCGTTCGAAAGTCCCTGCGCATTGTCGTCACGATAGGTCCTCTGCCCTATATCATCCTAGCAATCCCGGGCTCCGGCCTGATCGGTTACGCGGCGGCTATGGGCATACACTTGATCGGCAGTATGGTTGCGGGGCAGGCCATGACGGCCCTCACCGGAAAACTGTATGCCAAGGGAGATGAGCGGCGCGACGGTGCCTTCTCCTATGTCTATGTCATTTCGAACATCGGCGCGGCGATTCCGAGTATCAGCGGTACGGTTGCGCTGCTCTTCGGCTATCACGCGGCATTTGCTCTCTCTGCGGCGGCCGCAATCGTTGGTTCCGCCTTTTACCTCATCATGGAGCGCAAGGTGTTCGGAACCATAGGCGAAGAGCCCGATGATCCGATGCCGCCGGCAGCGAGAAAGCGCGCTGTCTACATTTTGATTGCGGCGGTCGTAATCACGGCGGTGACGCTCTATCTCTTGTTCAGCAGCGGGATACTCACCATTACGCGCTTTGCGAACAGCGTGAGTTCGGTCGCGCTCTTCCTGCCCGTGGTCTATTTTATCTACGTGATCACGAGCCCCAAGACCAAGCCGGATGAGAAGCAGCACATCCTCTTCCTGCTCCCGATGTTCATTGCCTACTGCTTCACCCTCTTAATCAGCTACCAGGGTCAGACCATCCTTTCGATTTACGCGGAGACCTCGGTTGACCTGAATATTTTGGGCGTTCAGATTACCCCGGCGGCCTTCCAGACCTTGCAGGCAGTCTGCTCTGTCATCCTCGGCACGGTCATGGCGACACTCTGGGCGGCACTCGGCAAGAAGCAGCCCTCGACGCCCGCCAAGATGGGCATAGGCACCATTTGTTACGGCCTTGCGATTCTCATCATGATTGCGCCCTTTAAGATTTACGCGCCGGGCATGAAGGCAAGCCCGCTCTGGTTGGTCGGCTTCTATGTCGTGATGACGGTCGGTGAGGCCATCTGCTATCCGGCGGGAACTTCGGCGGCAACTTCGGTGGCACCGCTCGCGTTCTCGACGCAGATGATGACGATTTGGTTCATGGGACAGTCGACCGGCGCAAGTCTCTGCGCCCTGGTCGCTAACTTCTACAAGGAAGGAGCGGAGATTCCGTACTTCTTCAGCATGGGTATCCCGGTCGTTCTGGTCGGTGTGCTCGTGCTTCTGTTCAGCCGCCGTCTCGCGCGGGGCATGGGACTCAGCTCCAAGGAATAAGACAAACGGCGCACGCGGTATTCGCCGCGTGCGCTGCCGCTATATTGAAAAGAAATGACTGCGCATTTCGGGGAGGGGTGGTAATCCCTTGGCTGTTATGCTAGAATAACAGGTGGAAAAACTCCTCGCACCATATAATTTGCGCAAGCAATCGGAACTCGAGGAGCATTTTTGTGGCAGAAACGTGAAAAAGAGGCGCTTTGCCACGGGTACGATTAAGCCTCGGCGGAAGGTCCGCTGATCCTGAATCACAGCATCCATGACAGGAGGAGAAACAAATGAATTACGATGCGAATATCAAGAGAATCCGCGAAATCATGGTGAGACTTCGCATGCTGGAGACCGCGAACAATATCATGTTCTGCGACCAGTGGCATGCAGGCCCGGAGGCCGGTTTCGACCAGACCACCAATGTGGAAATGTACCTCAGCGAGCTCACCCAGCAGCTGGTTGAGAACGACGAGGTGAAGCAGCTGGTCGCGGATTTCGCAGACTTTGACAAGGATCAGTACAAGAGCGACATCGACCGCGGCATGGTGCGCTACCTGAGCGACCGCTATAAGAATGCAACCCTGATTCCGCTGGAGCTCGGCGAGGAGCTGGGCCGCATTAACAACGACGGCAGAAAGGCTTGGCACGAGTGCAAGAAGAACAACGACTTCAAGGGCTTCAAGCCCTATCTGCAGAAGCAGTTTGAGGTGCAGAAGCGCGTTGCGGATGCCATCAACCCGAACGAGTCTGCGTTCCAGGTGCTCGTGAACTGCTGGGATGCGGACTGGAGACTGGAAGAGATTGATAAGATTTTCGGCGAGGTGAAGCCGGAGATTGTTTCGCTTCTCAAGAAGACCGAGAGCTACAGAGACAGCATTGACCCCTCCGTCATCGACTGCGATGTCGACAGAGAGACGAAGGAGAGAATTGTCAGAAAGCTCATGGATTACTACGGCTTTAACTGGAACCAGGGCATTCTCTACGAGGAGGAGCATCCGAGCTGCGTCTGCGCGGGACCGAGAGACTCCCGTCCGTCGACCAACTACTCGAGAAACCTGTTCTACACCCTGCTCGGCGCTGCGCACGAGACCGGACACGGCATCTACAACTACGGCTCCTCTCAGGAAGTCGTGGATGCGGGCCTCTGGGGCGGCATTGACGGCAGCATGCACGAGTCCCAGTCCAAGTTCTACGAGGATCAGGTCGGCCGTTCCCTCGAGTTCTGGACGGCGTTCTATCCGGAGATTCAGAAGGAAGTGCCGAAGTTCAGAGACATCCCGGTCGAGACCGTGGTGAGAGCGCTGAACAAGCCGAACCCGGGCTGGTCCAGAATGCAGGCGGACGAGCTCACGGTGCCGCTGCACTTAATTCTCCGCTACGAGATGGAGAGAGACTACTTCTCGGGTAAGCTTTCGATTGATGACATGGAAGAGGCTTGGAACACGCGCTACAAGGAGTACCTCGGCGTGACCCCGAAGAACGCTTCCGAGGGCATCCTGCAGGATGTTCACTGGAGCACGGGCTTTGTCGGCTACTTCCAGGGCTATGCGCTCGGCTTGGTCTATTCCTGCCAGTACCGCAACAGCATTCTGAAGGCACATCCGGACGCTTGGAAGAAGCTCGCAAAGGGCGATATCTCCGATATCAACAGCTGGCTTGCGGAGCACATTCACAGCCTCGGCCAGACCTATACGACCAGAGAGACCATCATCAAGGCGACCGGCGAGGACGTCAACACGAAGTACTATCTGGAGTACCTGAGAGGCAAGTTCACTCAGATGTAAGCGAAAAGCGCTTTGACAATGCGTTGACATTGAAGCACTTTTGCAGGATTAAAAAAGTGCAGGGCATATCCCTGCACTTTTTCATTATTCGTCTCATCCACCGAAAGGAGGCATTATATGAATCAAGCTGAGCAGGCAATTCTGAACGGAGAACCGCGTCTGGTTTACGGGCAGCCGGAGCTGAACGATAAGGACGCGCTGATTCTCACCTTTTTTGGCGATGGATTTACAGAGAGTGAACAGGAACTTTTCTTTGCCGAGGCAAAGCGCATGGCAAAGTACATGATGGCTACGCCCCCGTGGGACGAGTATGCCGATGCGGTGAAAATTTACGCGATCGGTGTGTGCTCGAATGAGAGCGGTGTGCGCGCGGACCATGCGCGAACCCAGGCGGAGGCGGATGCGGATACGCGCGACAGCGCCTTCCGCGCGTCTTTCTGGACTTCGGGCATGCAGCGCCTGGTCGAGATTGCAGAAGAGGACATGGAGCGGGTGCGTCGCATTTACCGCGAGAAATTGCCGGCAACGGACTACGCGATTGTCATGGTGAACTCCGAGGTATACGGCGGTTCGGGCGGCGAAATCAGCATTGTCTCGCGAAACGACGAGTCGCTTGAGATGTTGCTCCACGAGCTCGGTCATACGATCGGCATACTCTCGGACGAGTATTTTGCCGGCAACAGCTACGCGGGCGAATATGTGAATATGTCGGCGGAGTCGGACCCGAAGAAGGTGCGCTGGAGCCGCTTCATCGGCAAAAACGGCATCGGCGTCTACGAATACGACAACGGCGGCGACGGCTGGTTTAAGCCGCACCAGAACTGCAAGATGCGCTATCTCGGACGGCAGTTCCCCTTTTGCGAGGTCTGCAAGGAGGCGCTGCGCGACCAGTTCTCCGCACACTCGAATGTGACCAAGCTTTTCTGGCAGCAGTACGCGGACACGCTGCGCGAGGGAGAGGGCGAACTGAATCTCAGACAATATGTCATTGTCCGGAGAGGCGGAAAGAAGGAGACCGGAGAAGAACTCGGCGACCGCTTAAAGCTCAGCTACTTTGACGAGGCCGGAAAGGCCCTCACGGCGGCACCGACCGCGGCGGGAAGCTACCGCCTCCGCGCGGAACTGATCGGCGATGCGGTCTACGGCGATGCCGTGCTCGAGACGAGCTTTGAAATCGAGCCGCCGGACCTCATTGATCTCGAGGTGGAGAATAAGGTCTGCGACGGCAAGCCGATCGCGGTGAAGGCCGTGCTGCACGATGCGCCACCTGCGGAGCTCCGCTATTCCTACAGCGGCACCATGCCCTATGCGGCGGAAATTACCCACCTCTACGAGGACACGCTTCCGCCGGTGCTCCCGGGTCGCTACACAGTGACGGTCACCGCGCATGAAAAGGGCAGCGGGAAGCTGCTCAGCAGAAAGAGCAAGGAGTTTGAAATCTCCCTGCACACGAGCTGCATAGCGGATCACAACACGCTCGAATATCCGGGCGCACAGCCGTATTACAACAACCAGACCATCGTCTTTACGGGCGAGGGCTACAGCGCGAATGAACTTGACAAGTTCGAGGCAGATGCGCGACGCTTTGTCGATTACTTCCGCTCCCTGCCGCTCTACAAAGAGGCAGATCAGTACTTTAACTACTACACGGTGCAGGCGGTGTCGGAGGGCACTCACATCGGCAAGGAGCCGAGCAACACTTACTACCACGTGAGCCGCAGCGACGAGGGCAAGCTCGTGCAGACCGAAGCGGGCACGCGCGCGGCCATGTACATGGCAAACAACGGTGTGACTTCGTTCTACAAGGCTGCCGTTGTGCTTGTGAACGGCGTCTACGATGTGGTGGGGACCACGGTGACGAACAAGCGTTTCATTGTCTATGCGCCGGTCGATGAGAAGGGCATGCGCTTTGCGGCAATGGAACTTCTCAATTACCTCGCGGGCAAGCCGGAGGGCGTGCGCGCCGTGACCGCGGAAGAAAAGGCCGTGCAGAGAACGGAATTCCTCTCGGCACTCTACCGCCAGTGGGAAGAGTACGACTACGCGCCGATCCTGAGCCGGGCCTATGAAGAAGAGTTCAAGGCGACGGGAGAGCCGGTGGATTTAAGCGCCCACTTCCACACCTATGTACACGGCAAGGAAGTCAAGGTGCCCTACCGCATCCGCTACTACGAGGATAAGAACGGCGAACGCGGTGCGGAGCTTACCGGCGCGCCGAAGGAGCCGGGTACTTACCGTGCTTTTGCGGAGTTGGTACTCGATGAAGGCAAGGATACCTGCGAGGCAGAGCTCGACGGAGAGAAGTTCAGCCTGCCGCTTGCGCGCTACGAGACGCAGTTTACAATACGCGCCTAAACCGATTTCGGCTTCGAAGCCGATATAACATGAAAGGGGAACGTCCCGGGTCGTATCATCGACCCGGGACGTTCCCTTTCGGAATTTAATTCGTTTTCTGTTTCAAGGCGTTTTCGACGGCCTTCATAATACCTTCGGAACTGGAGGTCGCGCCGCTCGCGGCGTCCACCTCTGTGGTCTGCTGTTCCAAAATGGCGTTGACGACCTGTTTCTTGGCGTCGTAGAAGTACTCTTCGTCGTCGTCTGTCTTCAGGATTTCGATGGCTGTAATCTTGCCGCAGGCAACGCTCACCTTGACCTTGATGTTGCCGTTATAGCCGACGCCCTTGCCCTCGTATTCGCCGTCCGGGACAGCGGCGGCAATGCCGTTGCCGCATGCAGGCGCCGCGCCTGTGTCTTCGGCTTTGCTTGCCGACTCGGAAGCGGAGGAAGCGCTGTTCGCGCTTTCTGCGGCGGAAGTGCTTTGCGCCTGCGCCGTGTCCGCGCTGCCTTGCTTACCGGCCTGCACCGTGCGGAAGGCAAAGAGAAGGACGAGGAGCATGAGAAGGCTGATGCCGCCGTGCAGGCAAAGGACTTTGCGCCGTCTCGCGGCGCGCTTTGCCTCATAATCGGGGGCGCTCGGGAGCGGTTTCTTCAAAAAGGCCTTCGTGAGTCGCAGCATGAGATAGACCCCGTAGAGCAGGGTGTAGAGCGCAAACTGCACGAGGTATTCCGTCTTTCCCTGCCGGAGCCCGTTGCTGTAGATAAAGGCGATGTGCAGGTAGAGGAGGCCGTAGAAGAGATAGGAGAGACGCTGCAGCTGTTTCCAGCGCTTTGCGTTCATCTTACGCCGCACGACTTGGAAGGAGGTCACGGTGAGCGGCAGAAGAAGGAGTATCATCACGAGCGAGAAGCAGGCCGCAATCAGCTCGTAGCTTTTCAGCTTCCCCGCATTCGTAAAGAGCAGCACAAAGTAGCGCTGTCCGTAGGCAATATTGTGCGCGAGGGTCAGAATTGAGGCGCCGATCGCAATCTGCGCGCGGAGCGTCATCATGACGCGCTGCAGACGGCTCTTTTGCGGCAGCACAATCGCATACATGACCCAGAGGAACATACTGCCGGCGAGTACGCCGCGCTTTAAGAGGCGGTTTACCACGTAGGCGACGGGCGGTGTCAGGAACTTGTGCGGTAGAAAAAGACTGAGCAGCGAGAGCAATACAAAGAACAGATAGAAAAAAACCGGCCGCCGCCGGATCTGCTTCTCCAAAAGGGAGAAGCAGAGGCCGGTGACGGCCAGGCAAAGCACTAAACTCATTTTGCCTCCACGGTGAAGCTGAGTTCCGGATAACCGTCGGCCGTGAGGGTGACCGGGTAAGAGGAAGCGCCGTCAAAGACCTTGACATCGCCGTTGTCGCCCGCGGTCGTCGCATCGAGCTTCACGCTGCCGTCCTCGTTGAACGCCGTCGTGCCGAACTTGCGTCCCTTGCCGCCCTTGTACTCGGTCTCGCCGATCTTTGCGGAGGTCGTGGTTTTTAAGTAGTCGGCAACCGTGAGACCCTGTGCATTCTCCTTGAGCGAGAGCTTGTTGTCCGCGAAGCTGAAGTCCTCTGCGCTGAGACCGGAGTCCACGGTGCAGCTGAAGGAGACATCGGAGAGCTTGTCGTTCGTGAAGATGAACTGGTAGGTGCCCGGCTTTGCCTCCTTCGGAAGTGCCAGCACGCCCGCGGTCGCAGTGTCGACCTTTACATCGGAGTCCGCACGGCGGTACACGACGCGCTCCAGCTTGTACTCATCGGAACCGGTGTTCAGCTGATAGTTGATCTTGGTGCCTTCCGCGGAGTAGGTAACCTTCTCGTCGCCGGTGACCGCGTAGTCCGCGGGAGCCTGGTTCTTCACGAAGAGATCGAGATCGACCTCGACATCATCACCGTCCTTCACGAGGTAGGTGACCTTCTTGATGGTCTTGCCGCCGATGTCCGCGAATCTCTCGTACTGCTTTGCGGACTTGTGCGCCTTGTCCTCGAACGCGACTGCGGAGAACGCAATCTCCTCGGGCTTCAGCCAGAGGTTGTCGAGGTGCTTCAAGCCGTACTTTGCGCCGTCCGAGGTCTCGAGGATCGCACCCTGCATATTGTCCGGGTCCACATCGATGCCCTTCAAATCAAGCTCGTAGTTACCGTAGTTCGAAGTGGTCGTGATCGAAGCCTTGACATCCGCTGCCTTCGTGACCTTGCCGAAGGTCTTGGAGAGGGTACCGTCGGAATTTAGGACCTTGTACTCCGCGGGCTGAGCGCTCTCTTCGCCGGTCACATTGCCGACCAGGGTGAGAATGGGATTCTTTGCTTCCTTCTTCTCTTCGATGGCCTTCTTTGCGTCCTCGTAGAGGGGCTTTGCGATTGCGACATTGACTTCCGCGACACCGTTGTAGACAGAGGTCTCACCCTGCTCTTCGGCGTAAGCGCCCTTAAACTTCTTGTACTTGCCGACGGTCGGCGAGGTGACCGCGTCGTACTCGCCTTCCTTCCGGAAGCCCGCAGCCTCAACGGCATCCGCCTTGTCAAGCTGCGCCTTTGCGTCCTTCGAGTACGCCTCCGGCTGCACGTCCTTCAGTTCGCCGTAGTAGTAATCCGCGTACGGCACATTCATCTTGACGAACACGTATTCGTCTGCGGAGAGCGCCGGAACCTCTTCCGCCGCGGCGGAAGAACCTGCCTCGGCCGTGGAAGCCGCGCTGCTGTCGGCGGAAGCCGTGGTCTCCGCCTTCTGACCGCCGCAGGCAGCGAGCAAGGTTGCCGCAGCGAGTGCCGGAAGGATGCGATAGAGCTGTTTTCTCATATACAGAACCCCCTTTTGTGACAACTAATTACAGTTCCCTAACGATAGTTATTATGCACTACCGGTCTGAGTGTCGTCAAGCGGAAAGAAAACGCTGTGTTTACTTTTTCGGACCGACACAGTATACTTTTGAAAAAGTCGCGGCATTTCGCGGCGGAAAGGAAGGTACTTCGCCATGGACGAGTTTGAATTGGAAGAGGGACCGGTGAGCGGTGAGGATCTGATCGGAGAAATTGCGAATCTCTACCCGGAGACGCAGGAATTATTGATGAGCCTCGGCATGCACTGCCTGGGCTGTGCGGCTGCCGCTTCGGAGACGCTCGCAGAGGCCTGCCGTGTGCACGGACTCAGCACCTTCAAGGTGAAGCGCGAATTAAATCGCATCATCACGGAGAATCCCGCTTGACAGAGCGGCCTCCTTCGTCTAAAATATCCGAAAATCGAAACAAACCGTTGATGCGGAGATAAAGGCGATCATGCTTCTACAGAGAGTCTGCGGTGCTGAGATGCAGATGAAACACAAGTCGTCAAATGGACCGCTGAGGGCGCGGGGAAAGCCGGGAGGCAAGTATTCCGCGACGTGAGGGCATACGTGAGTTGCCGGGGATATGATGGTATCCCGACAAGGGTATGGTTTTACCATAAAACAGGGTGGCACCGCGGAATTTAGATTTCGTCCCTGGCAGCTTGCGTAAGCATGTCTGCCGGGGACTTTTTGTTTTACGGCGGACGGCGCGGAACAAACAAAGGAGACAAAGTATGAAAACTTTTCCGAGTCTTGATGAGCTCCGGGAATACCGGGACAGCGGCCTGTACACCATGGCGGCGCTCACAACGGAGCTCTACGCGGACATCAGAACGCCGGTGGAAGTGCTGCGCAT
>CAJPKN010000045.1 GCA_905370385.1 Stomatobaculum longum | reverse complement strand
AGCTGCTTCTCACCGTACTCCACAAAAACCTTGACTTCGGATTCCTTGCCGCTCAAGGTATCACTGACCTTCTTCGCACGGGACTTTACGGTCTTACCCGCCTTTTCGACGCTCTTCTTTACTTTCTCGCTCTGCTTTTTCGCCTCTTTTCCGAGTGCTTTTGCATCTTCCGCGATTGATTTAGCTTCGTTGCCCACCGTCTTCTTAACGCGTTCCGTAAATGCCTTCACAGGTTCCTTCAGGTCTTCCACAGACTTCTTGAGTTCTTCCACTCTCTCGTCGCGCTGTTCCTTCTTGCTTGCCATGCTTCTCCTCCGTCTTTTGCGCCAAAGTGAACCAGTTACAAATCTATCGACTGCATAGACTATACTCCGGATTATAGGATTCATATCTAACTTTGTCAAACGGATTGCGCTTTCTCTTTGCCTGTCCGTCGGAGCTGTGCTACACTTATTCCAATTTATATCGAGCGGAAAGTGAGGATGGCATCATGCAAATGAAGCTGTTACAGGATCGTATTGTGGCGGATGGCAAGATTGAGGCGGGCAATATTCTGAAGGTGGATTCATTCTTAAACCACCAGATCGATGTCTCGCTGCTGGAGGAAATCGGGCAGGAATTTAAGCGCCAATTCGGAGATCGAGAAGTCAATAAAATTCTGACCATCGAAGCCTCCGGCATTGCCATTGCCTGCATTGCCGCGCGTTACTTTAACGTCCCGGTTGTCTTTGCCAAGAAATCTCGCTCTCTGAATATCGCCGGCGATGTTTACACCGCAAAAGTAGAATCCTTTACCCACAAGAATACGAACGACATCATAGTCTCCAAGAAGTTCTTATCCCCGGAGGATCGCATTCTGATTGTCGATGATTTTCTGGCAAACGGCAAGGCCATACTGGGGCTCTGTCAGCTGGTCGAACAGGCCGGGGCCACTTTGGTTGGCGCCGGTGTCGTCATTGAAAAGGGCTTTCAGGACGGCGGTAAGCGCATTAGAGAAGCCGGCATCGACCTCCGCTCCCTTGCGATACTCGAAGAGATGGATGTAAACACCGGCATTCGTTTCCGCGAAGAATAAACTCAGCGCTTGCGTATCATCGTGGTTGCGAGTTCCAGCATGTCGAGCGTAAGCTCATAGCTGTCACCCATAAGATCCCAAATCGAATCCTCTGTCAACACTTCAACACTCGGAAGCTCCGCAAGTTCTCCGCGACTCCAACGTCTATCATCGCTCTGAAAATGCCTGCTGTAATAGTACTTGACCAATTTTTGATACTCGCGCTGCGAATCTTTAAAGGTTTGCAGCGCTTTTTTCATGGCCTCGATTTCTTCTCTGTGGCGATTCAGTATGCCCTCCATCTCGCGCACACGCTCCACTGCCTGCTCTGTTCCGCTTTTCTTCTCCACGTCCTACCTCCCGGGCTATATGCCAAGCAAATTCTATGATTCCATCCGTTGTAACTCCGGATTTCCGCTGCGTGGTCCGCACCGCAAGCCGTACTCTCCCGAGCTTTCCAAAACGTGCACTTCCACGTTCGGTCTTATATCGTCATCTCATCCGATGCAGGCTCTCGTCTCTCCAGCAAGAGAACGGCCTCCACGCCCGGTGTCCGCGGAAACATATCGACGCCCGCAGCGCGCGTGGTATGATAGCCCCCCTCTCGAAGTATTTCGAGATCGGTGACCAGGCTCGAGGGCTTACAGGATACATAGATAATGCGCGGAACCCCGTAGCGAATCAACTTGCGGAGCGCCTTCGGGTTCACACCCTCGCGCGGCGGGTCGAGAATAATGATATCCGGCTTCTCCTCGATTTCGTCCAGCACCTTTAAGACATCTCCCGCGATGAAGCGACAATTCCTCACCCCGTTTCTCGCCGCATTTTCCCGCGCGGCGATCACCGCCTCTTCGATTAACTCAACACCGACTGTGCGTTCCGCATGCTTGGCGACCAGCTGGGCAATGGTGCCCGTGCCAGAGTAGAGATCAAAGACCACCTTTCCGCCGGTCTCACCGACATACTGTCCCACCTTCTCATAGAGCAGTTCGGCCCCGTCCGCATTGTTCTGGAAAAACGAAAACGGCGTGATCGCAAAGCGAAGGCCGGAAAGCTCCTCTTCAAATTGCGCTTCGCCGAAGAGTACCTCCGTTCTCTCGTTTTTCACCGCATCCGCAACCGAATCGGTGACCGTATGGAGCAGCCCCTTTAAGCTCGCCTCAAACGGAAGGGAACACATGAGTTCCCGCCATGCACGCAGCAGCTCTCTCTCCTCTTCCGTGGGAAGCTGAGAGCTCGTGACCAGATCGAGCAGGAGTTCTTTTCTGTGTGTGCCGCGGCGCGCAAGCAAAAAACGAAGATAGCCCTCGTGGCGCAACTTGTGATAAAACGGCACCTTCCGCTCCCGAAAGAAGCGCAGCGTTTCCCGAAGCGCAAGGTTCAGATCCTCATGCACGAGCTCACAACGGTCGGTCTCCACGATGTCGTAGTGACTTCCTCTCTTATGCATGCCGAGGGTCAGCGGACCATCCCGGTAGGCATCGCCGAAGGAATACTCCATCTTCATGCGATAAGCGTTCTCGCGGGGACTTGCGGTCAGCCCCTCCCAGAGAAAGTCCTCCCCGATTGCCTCGCCAAGCAGACGCTGCAAAAGCTGCTCTTTCAGTTTCAACTCCTCCGCATACGGAAGAGTCTGATAAAGACAGCCGCCGCAGACACCGACCGCGGGACAGAGACTCTCTCTCCGCTCGCAGGCCCCAGGGGCCAAGGTCTCCAGTACGCGCCCCTCGGCATTTCCCTTTCTCGCCTTGGTCACGCGGTACAAAACTTCTCGGCCCGGAACGGCATGCTTAATCAAGACCTTACCGTCCTCTCGCAATATATAACCGCGGTCCGGAAAACGGTATTCCGAAATGATGCCGCGCGCTTCCTCTCCCTTTTTCATACTCGCCTGTCCTCTCTCTTCAAAAAAGAGGACGCGTCTCTCCGGCGCGCCCTCTTCTCAATACAGTCACTTTAAATTTACGCTCAGTCCTTATCCGCTGCCTCGGATGCCTCATCCTCGTCTTCATCGAACACAATGAGATCATCGTCGTCGAAGTCATCATCAAAGTCGTCTTCAAAATCATCTTCCACCGGTGCCATGAAGCGATAGACCGCATAGGCAATTCCTGCCACCGCTGCGATAATACCGATGATTGCGAGCGCCATGACAACCGCATCACGGGTCTTGTTCGTCTGCTCTTTCTTTTTCATGGAACTCACGAGCTCATCCAATTTAATCAATGCGCCGAAATTGTCCATACCTGCCCTCCCAATCGAATATGCCATGATGACACAATATAAAATCAACAGATTTACTATAGCATAAAGCCTTTCACTTGACAAGCACAGAGGCGCTCCGTAAAATGGGCATGTTATGCATTTTTGACAATATTTTATTTCGGAGGGTTTCCCTATGTCTACAAAAGGTGAGCGGAGTAGTTTTTCCTCCCGTCTCGGTTTCGTTCTTTCGGCGGCCGGCTCCGCCGTCGGTCTGGGTAACATCTGGCGTTTTCCCTATCTCGCCGCAAAATACGGCGGCGGTATTTTTCTCTTGGTCTATCTGCTCCTCGTGCTGAGCTTCGGCTATACGATGATCATTGCCGAGAGCGCCCTGGGACGCCGCACCAAGAAGAGTCCGGTCGGTGCTTTCTCTCACTACGGCAAGGATTGGATGTTCCGTTTCGGCGGCTGGATTAACGCTGTCATCCCAATTCTGATTGTTCCTTATTATTCTGTCATCGGCGGCTGGGTCTCCAAGTATCTCTTCGCCTATCTCCGCGGCGAAGTCACCGCACTCGCGAGCGATGACTATTTCTCGGGCTTCATCACCAACGGTTACCAGACGGAGTTTTGGTTCTTGGTATTTACCCTTGCAACCATGATTATCATCTACATGGGCGTCCAGAACGGTATTGAACGCGTCTCCACCATCATGATGCCGATACTCATCGTCCTTGCGTTGGTCATTGCCCTTTATGCGGTCACGCGTCCCGGCGCCATGAAAGGCGTGGCCTACTTCCTGGTCCCGAATTTCAAAAACTTCTCTTGGATGACCGTGGTTGCGGCAATGGGACAGATGTTCTACTCTCTCTCCATCGCAATGGGAATTCTGATGACCTTCGGCTCCTATATGAAGGACGATGTCTCCATTGAAGATGCGACACGCCATGTGGAGCTCTTTGACACCGCGATTGCCGTCCTCGCCGGACTCATGATTATTCCGGCTGTCTTTGCCTTTTCCGGCGGCGACCCGAATGTCCTGAAAGCAGGACCTTCTCTCATGTTTATCACCATGCCCAAAATCTTTGCAAACATGGGCTTCGGGCAGCCCGTCGGCATTATGTTCTTCCTCTTGGTCCTGTTTGCGGCGCTGACTTCCGCCATTGCACTTGCGGAGAGCGCAGTCTCCACTTTTGAAGATGAGCTTCACTGGAGTCGCAAAAAGGCGAGTATCGTAATGTTCGCTTTAATGCTCGTACTCGGCAGCCTCAGTGCTCTCGGCTACGGCCCGCTCGCTTTGGTCCGCATCGTCGGCATGCAGCTTCTGGACTTCTTTGATTTCCTCACCAACTCGGTCATGATGCCGATTGCCGCAATGACCACCTGCCTCTTGATTGTCCGCGTTGTCGGCGTTAAAACCGTAGCGGAAGAAGTGACAAAAGACGGCGCTCCGTTTAAGCGCCGCCTTATCTTCAACTTTATGATTAAGTATCTCTGCCCGTTCTTTGTGGCAATTATACTCTTTAGCTCCGTCGCGAGCCTCTTTGGCTGGATTAAGATGTAAGCTTTTCGAGCTTTGCAAAGCCCGCAAGCATTTTACGCCGCCCGAGCTCATCGAACTCGACGGTTACTTCAAAATCCTGCTTTCCGTCTTTGATTTCCAAAACGCTCCCCACACCGAAGCGCGCATGACGCACTCTGTCGCCGACTTCGTAGGGGAGCGTTTTCATATGCTCCACCTGAAAGATTTTCCCGAAGGCCGCGGGCTTCGGCTGCCCGCTGTACGAAGAACTTCTGTGAGCTCCGCCTGCCGGAAGCGGATCATCATTGATGCGAGCGCTCTTCTGTCGCTCTATGAGTTCTTCCGGGATTTCCGCGAGGAAGGGCGATTCTCGGTGAAAGCGGAGTTCTCCGTTCACAATGCGCGATTTTGCGGAGCTTAGGCTGAGCCTCTGCTTCGCGCGGGTGATGCCCACATAGCAAAGTCGTCTCTCCTCTTCCATTTCCTCCGGATCGTCGATGCTCCGATTTCCGGGAAACAGTCCCTCTTCCATGCCGCTGATATAGACCTCTTCAAATTCCAGTCCCTTTGCGGCGTGCAGGGTCATCAGCGTTACACGCTCTCCCTCTTCCGCACGGTCTATATCCGCAACCAGAGCGACCTCTTCGAGGAAACGATCCAGTGGCGGGAGGTCGGCCGGCAGTCCCTCTTCCGCGCGGTCCGAGACATCGCTCAAATCGCGTTCAAAGTCCACAGCCTTCGAAATCAACTCCTCAATGTTCTCCATGCGTGCCTGCGCCTCGAGATCCCCCTCTTCCTTCAGGGCCTCTTGATAACCGCTCTTTTCGAGCACAAGACGTATCAGGTCCGCAATCGGAAGCTTTTCGCTCTCTCGGCGAAACACTGCGATGAGGTTCAAAAACCGCTGTATCTTCTCACTGCTTCTTCCGGCAATGCCGGAAGCCGGTGCTTCGCGCAGCGCCTCAAAAAAGCTGATCTCCCGATCTGCGGCAAAGCTCCCGACAGCCGAAACCGTGGCAGCCCCGATGCCCCGTTTCGGCACATTCAGGATACGCTGCACGGCAAGATCATCCGCCGCATTCGCTACGGTCTTTAAGTAGGCAAGCACGTCCTTGATTTCGCGGCGCTGGTAGAAGTTCACGCCGCCCACCAGTCGGTACGGTATCCCCGCTGCGACAAAGCGCTCCTCCAGAATACGCGACTGCGCATTGGTGCGGTAGAGCACCGCAAAGCGCCCGTAAGCACCGTCCTGACAGCGCACTTTGATTTCTTCGGTAATCTGCTCTGCCTCCTCCGCGGCGCTCGCGTAGCGCCTAAGTTGAACCTTCTCGCCGCGTCCCGCAGCGGTCCAGAGACGCTTATCCTTTCTTCCTTCGTTATTCTGAATCACGCCGTTTGCCGCGTCCAGAATATTGCCGCTCGAGCGATAGTTTTGCTCGAGTTTAACCACCTTGGCCCCCGGGAAAGCCTGTTCAAAGTTCAAAATATTCTTGATGTTCGCACCGCGGAACTTATAAATCGACTGATCGTCGTCACCGACCACGCAGAGATTGCGATACTTTTTCGCAAGCAGTTCAACAAAGCGGAACTGCACGGTGTTCGTGTCCTGATACTCGTCCACCATGATGTAGCGGAAACGCTCCTGATAGTAGGCCAGCACATCCGGGTCTGCCTCGAAGAGCTGCACTGTTTTCAAGAGCAAATCATCAAAGTCCAGCGCATTGTTCTTCCGAAGGAGATCCTGATACGCCCGATAGCAGGCGGCAATGCGTGTCTCGAGATAATCCGCCGCCTCACGCTCGTAGCGCTCACTGTCTATCATTTCGTTTTTCGCGGCGCTGATGGCCGAGAGCACAGATCTCTCCCGCAACTGCTTCGGGTCTATGTTCAGCTTCTTCATGACCTCCCGCATCGCAGCCTTTTGGTCATCCGCATCGTAAATGCTGAAGTGATTGTCATAGCCGATGCGGTCAATGAAGCGGCGCAGTATGCGCACACAGCTCGCATGGAAAGTCGCAACCCATACAGCCTCCGCCCCACTCTCCACGAGCGCATCCACGCGACTCCGCATCTCCGCCGCCGCCTTGTTCGTAAATGTGATTGCAAGGATATTCCAAGGGGACACCTGTTTCTCCCGAATCAAATAAGCAATGCGGTGGGTCAGCACCCGCGTCTTGCCCGATCCCGCTCCGGCAAGGATGAGCTCCGGACCTTCCGTCCACTCCATGGCCTCCCGCTGCCGTTCATTCATCTGCGTGTTCTCAGCCATGTTTCTCCTCTCCCGCCAGCAACCCGAGACGGCGTAAACTCATATCATAACTCCCGTTCCCCGTATTGATGGCGCGGTTCACGCGGCTGATGGTCGCCGTGGATGCACCGGTCAATTCGGCAATTTCCAGATAGGTGAGGCCGCGGCGCAACATCAAAGCGACCTCGTAGCGCTGTGTAAACGAGAGCAGCTCGTTCACCGTACAAATATCTTCAAAAAAGCGATAGCACTCCTCGCGATCTTTCAGCGTCAGGATCGCATCAAACAGACGATCTGCCGCCTCCGAATGCACATTGTTGTTCATGGTCTCACCCCATTTGCTTTTTTTCTGAGTGTAGCATGGCAACGCAGTGAAGTAAACAGAGTGAAGAGGCATTGCAAGCGCCCGCTATTTGTACTATAGTAGAAACGTTATCGTTGAGAAAGAAATGAGGAGGAAGTCTTAGCTATGCCCAATTACTCGAATGGCCGCGGCGGCCGTCGATTCCACTCCAGACGCCGTAGGCACAGAGCGCTGTCCCTGCCCTTGTTGCTCGGTGCGCTTTTGCTCGCGCTTGTCGTAGTCGCGCTTGCTTTTTTCCTACGTCGCCCGAAGCGAAACGGGCCCGCCGCATCCGCATCGGATGCCGATCAGTCCGTCGAGGAAACCACGGTGGCAAAGCTTACGTCGGAGGAGATACTTGCGGACGCCGCTAAAAAAGCAGCGCAATATGACTACGATGCCGCAATTGCCGCCATCGAAGCCGATGAAAAGACCGCACAGTCGGAAGCCGGACAGGCTGCAATCACAAAGTACAATGAAATCAAGGGTACCTTGGTTCGTCAGGATCCGCAGAAGATTACGCACGTCTTCTTCCATACGCTCATCATGGACAACAAGAAGGCCTTTGACGGCGACAATCGCCAAAACGGCTACAACGATGTCATGACGACCAAGCCCGAGTTCGAGAAGATGATGCAGGCGATGTACGACAAGGGCTACGTCCTGGTGCGCATTCATGATGTCGCCTACGAGGTCGACGATCCCGAGACCGGCGGCAAGAAGATGGTCTGGGGCGATATCATGCTCCCGCCCGGCAAAACCGCTTTTGTTCTCTCCCAGGACGATGTCAACTATTACGAGTACATGGACGGAGACGGCTTTGCGAAGGACATCATTGTGGGACCGAACGGCAAGCCCCTCAATGAGATGGTCATGGACGACGGCTCGATTTCCGTCGGCGCCTACGACCTTATCCCGATTTTGGATGAGTTCATTGAGCAGCATCCGGACTTCTCCTATCGCGGCGCCAAGGGCATCATTGCGGTGACCGGCTATAACGGTGTCTTCGGCTACCGCACCGATCCTTCTTACGAGGGGAAAAATCCGAACATCGAAGCGGACCGCCAGAAGGTGCGTGAAGTTGCGCAGTGTCTCCGCGATGACGGTTGGGAACTTGCCTCCCACAGCTGGGGACACAGAAACTACGGCAAGATTCCGTTCACCGAGCTTGAAACGGACAACCAGAAGTGGCAGGATTACGTGGGTGAGCTGATCGGCGGTACCGATATACTCCTCTTCCCCTTCGGCGCGGATGTGGGCGATTGGCATCCCTACAAGGAAGATAACGAACGCTACCGGTATCTGCACAACAGCGGGTTCCGCTACTTCTGTAACGTGGATTCGAACCAGTACTATGTGCAGAAGGGCAACGATTATCTCCGCCAAGGAAGAAGAAACTTGGACGGCTATCGCCTCTGGCAGGATATGACAGTCAAGAACCACACGAGCGATCTTTTCAACGCCTCGGATATCTTTGATAAGGACAGACCGACACCGGTCCCGGACTACAAGGGGGGCTGATGATAAAAAATATCGGCCAAGCTGAAATTCAGCTTGGCCGATATTTTTTGCATGTCCGGTTTGTGCGAAAACCACTTAATTCCCGACAATCATATCAAAAATCTCATCCGCGCGGTCCACAATACGCGTCGCGCCAAGCGCTTCCAGCGCCTCGCGACTACGGAAGCCCCAGGAAACCGAAATACAGTCCATACCGCTGTTTCTTGCGGTCTCCATGTCAACCTCCGTGTCACCGATATACACGGCTTCTTCCGGTTTCAATCCCAGAGAAGCAAGCACGGCAAAGACCATATCCGGCGCAGGTTTCCGGCGAATGTCCGCGCGCTCTCCCTTCGCTTCTTCGAACAAGCCCTCAAAATGAACACGGTTTAACACTTGTACCGCCTCGTCCAATTTGTTCGAGACTACGGCAATCTGTACACCGGCCGCTTTGAGGCGTCGCAACAGCGCAAGTATACCGGGATAAGGCCCGGTTGCATCGTCGCAATGCACAGCGTAATGGGCCGCAAACGCGGCGATGACCGCATTTGCAGCCTCCTCCGAAACACCGAAATCCGCCGCGCGCCGATTGACGCCGAGCGCCCCCACTTCTCGGAGTGTATAGCCCTTCTCAACCGCGAGCGCGCGCTGTGCGGCAACTTCCGCACCGCTGCCGAAAAAGTGTCTCACATCATCCTTGGTAAAATTCGCGCGATGTCCGGTCTTTCGGCAGGCCTCGTTCAGAGAGCCCGTCAGGTCCGTAATGGTATCCAGTATCGTACCGTCCATATCAAAGACGGCCGCGCGATAACGCTTCATTTCACTCATCTCTCCCCCGATCAAGCGAAGGTAGCAACTTCCGCAATGGGTCCGGTCAGCGAAAGTTCCTCCGCATACAGCACGGGGCCCTCCGCACCGTATTCGCGCGCATTCTCTTTGCGAATCTTGGCGCGGAGCTTCACCCAGTCACCGGTCTTAAAGTTCCGAGCGCCCGCATAATGGCAGAGCAGACCGCAGAAACGAATGTCCGCCTCGCAACAGGTCATCACCTTTCTGCCCGGAATCAGAATATCCGCGGGCGCGCCCTTCGGGCGCATGAGTTCCGCCGTGAAACTGACTTCCTTGCCGTCGTACTTCTCGGGGCGGTCCATTGCGTCAATATAGAAAATCGCAAACATCTCGGGCGTCAGTTCCAACTTATCCGCCTTCAAATCATAGGGAAGTTCAATGCTGAAGTCACCGCGAATCTCTCCGTCCCTGCCCTCAAACACAATCTCGGCATCCGGCGCCATTGCCTTCAGAGAAAGGTGATAGTTCCCGAGTTTCTCCTCCGGAATCTCATCGGCTCGATTGCAAATAATGAGTTCCGTTGCATTTAACATCGGCCCCAAATAAGCCCGCATGTTCTTCAGATACAGGTCCAAGGTGCTTGTATCAAAAATACTGATCTGCTGATTCAGGAACCACTCCTCCGGTAATTCCAGGCTGTCCTGACGCCAGAGGCCGTTCCACTCAATCAGTACGCGCTCCGGATGAAACTCTTCTCCGAGGGCGCGGAGTGCTTCCTTCGTGCACTCCTCTTGGCTCTCAAAGTAGATTGCGGCGGTATTGTGCTTCTTCAACAACGCCTCCGGATACTCTTCCTCTCCCTCCTCACAGACAAGGAGGAGGGTTTTTCCCTCGGTCTGAAAGTAGGACTGCTCCATTGTAAAACGCAGAAACTGCGTCTTTCCCGCCTCCAAAAAACCGTTGATTACAAATACCGGGGTCTTCTCTTCTTCTCTCTCAAATTGCTCTGCCATTGCTTACGCCTTGAACTCCTTTGTGATGGCCTCTCTGTTTAACTCGCTTCCGATCACGCAGATCTTTCCGCTTGCCTCAGGCGCCCCGTGACGAATCTCGGTCTCGCCCGGAACCAGATCGAAGTAGAACCACTCAGCTCCGTTCGCATCCGGCACCATGCCCTTTGCGCGCACCACGGTACCGAAATCTTCGCTCTCCGCAAGTCTCGTGAGCAGTGCCTTGAGTCTCTCCTCAGTGAAGGCCGGAACATTCTCGAGACCGACACTGTCGAAGATTTCGTCGGCGTCGTGACCGTGGTGGTGATCATGGCCGCAGCAGCAATGTCCGTCCTCGTGGTGGTGGTGATGCTCGTGCTCGTCGTGATGATGGTGCTCATGCGCTTCCTCGTCGTGGTGGCAGCAGCAGTGCTCCTCATCCTCATCGTGATGATGGTGTTCGTGCGCTTCCTCGTCGTCGTGGCAGCAGCAGTGCTCCTCATCCTCATCGTGATGATGGTGTTCGTGCGCTTCC
>CAJPKN010000044.1 GCA_905370385.1 Stomatobaculum longum | reverse complement strand
TGAGAGCAAAGGAAATCGACGGAATGAAGGGGGCGCTGATCTTTCTGGTGGTGCTCGGGCACTTTCTCTTGCCGCTGCTCGGGTTCGGGGCAAGGAGCATCAACCTGCCCTTTGATTTGATCTATAGTTTTCACATGCCTGCCTTCGTGTTTCTCTCAGGGCTCTTTGCGGGACATGCGCTCAGAAGTCCGCGGCACTGGTGTAAGCGCTGCCTTACTTTACTCTGGCTCTATCTCTGCTTTAAGTGGCTGGTCTTCTACCCGGAGCGGGCGGCCTATCAAACGGGCGGAACCTGGCCGGATTTTTGGCATGAGAGCGGCACCCCTTGGTTTGTGCTCGCGCTCTTTCTTTGGACGCTCGCCTTGCCGCTCTTTGCTCTGTTACGGCGCGTCTTTCCTACAGCGCCGGTGCTGCTTTTAATCCTTGCGCTCAGTCTGCGCCTCGGTGACCTGGACGCTCGTTTGCAGCTCATGGACTTTCTCGCTCTGGACCGTGTGATCGCCTTTGCGCCCTTCTTTTACGGCGGCGCCTTTCTCGGGGAAAAACGCTTCTCCGCATGGGTAAAGAGGGGCGGATTCCCGCAGTGGGTGCTCCTATTTGTCGCTGCGGGCCTTGCCCTTTATTTTGCCTTCCATAGCGGCGGATGGCTGCATCCCTATCAAAATCTGATTTACGGCGTCTGGTACACACGCTTGGATACTTCCGCGATGCCGGAACTGTTTCGGACGGCGCCCTGGCTTTTGCGCCTCTTCTGGTATTTGGTTTCGGGAATGATCGGTGCGGGATTTTTTGTGTTCGGGAAGCTGCTCGTCAGAGTTCCGAACTTCGGCGAGGGGCTCGCCGCGCTCGGGGAACGGAGCCTGCCGATTTATATGTTGCACCGCCCGCTTCGAGACATCGGACTCTTATTCGGCTACCCGGCTTATTTTGTGACGCGTCCGCGACTTGCGTTCCCGCTGCTTTTTTTGCTCTCCCTGCTTTTGGTCAGGATTTTTGCCGCGGAGCCCGTGTACCGGCTCTTTCTCGCGGTGCAAAAGCTGCCGGGGAAAGTCTTGGACACCCTTTTCGGGCTATCGGAAAAACGGAGAAAAGCATCATAAATGTGCTAAAATAAAAAGATTGAGAATTGAAAGCGCAGTGCCCGCGGGCCGGGCATTCTGACAGCGGAGGTGAGAAAATGGCAGTGAAACAGAGAAGTTTCGGTACCTTCTCGGAGGGCAGGGAGGCAAAGCTCTATGAGCTCAGCAATCAAGCAGGTGCTTGCGCGCGCTTTACGGATCTCGGCGCGGCTTGGGTCGGCATGGAGTTGCCCGCAGGAGACGGAAAAACGGTCGATGTGATACGGGCTACGATGATCCCGCGATTTACGAGAGAAATCCGGGCTGTCTCGGCGGCATTGTCGGGCGGCATGCAAATCGCATTGCCGGTGCCTGCTTTGAGCTCGACGGCAAGCACTATCAGCTCGCGAAAAACCAGGGGGAAAACAGTCTCCACTCGGGACCGGACGGCTGGTGGAAACGCCTCTTCCGCGCAGAGGTCCTGGAGGAAGAGAATGCGGTTCGCTTCTCGCTGGAAGAGCCGGACGGCAGCCAGGGCTTTCCGGGCGCGCTTTCGTTTTCCGTGACCTATCGCCTCACGGCGGATTCCGCGGTGGAAATTCACTATGCGGCGAACTTAAGCGGAGCAAAGCACACGGTATTTAATCCGACGAACCACGCCTACTTTAACCTGGCGGGGCATGACGCGGGGGAGGTAAGCGCGCAGGAAGTGAGGATTGACGCGGATTATTTCACGCCGACCGATGCGGTCTCGATTCCGACCGGAGAAGTTTGGGCGGTCACGGGCACGGCCTTTGATTTTACGATAGAAAAGCCGATCGGGCGGGACATTGACGCGCCGGAAGAACAGCTTATTTTGGGGCACGGCTACGACCACAACTTTGCCTTAAACGGCTATGACGGCGGCCTGCGCTTTGCGGCGAGTGCCTTCGACCCGGCGAGCGGCAGAACCCTCTCGGTCTATACGGACCGTCCCGGGCTTCAGTTCTATACGGCGAACTGGCTCGGCGACGGAACGCCGATCGGCAAGGGCGGCGTTGTCTACCAAAGACGCGGCGGCTACTGCTTTGAGACCCAGTGCTTTCCGGATGCGCTACACCACCCAGACTGGGTGCAACCTGTCATCGGCGCAGGCGAGACTTTCCGGACGACCAGCATCTACCGCTTCGGCGGTTTTTTGAAAACGGAGGGAGCAAACTGAAGCGGCTGTTTATTGCGGAGAAACCGAGTGTAGCGCTCGAATTTGCCCGGGTACTCGGTGTGTCGGGGCGTCGGCAGGACGGTTATCTCGAGTCCGGCGACAGCATTGTGACCTGGTGCGTGGGACATCTCATCACGATGAGCTATCCCGAGGTTTACGATGAGCGCTATAAAAAGTGGTCTCTCGACACCCTGCCCTTTTTGCCGGAGCCCTTCCGCTATGAGGTGATTCCGGAGGTCAAAAAGCAGTTTGAGATTGTGAAGCGCCTGCTGACGCGCGCGGATGTAGACACCATCTATATCTGCACCGACTCGGGGCGAGAGGGAGAGTACATCTACCGCCTGGTTGATCAGATGGCCGGGGTTCCCGCGGAGAAAACGAGAAAGCGCGTCTGGATCGACTCGCAGACCGAGGACGAAATACGGCGCGGTGTCGCGGAGGCAAAGGACTGGAGCGCCTACCGAAACCTCTCGGCGGCGGCCTATCTCCGCGCGAAGGAAGATTATCTGATGGGCATCAACTTTTCCCGCGTGCTCACCCTGCGTTACGGTTCCGCGCTCGCTTCGCTGTTAAAGCAGCGCTACATTGTGGTCTCGGTGGGACGGGTCATGACCTGCGTGCTCGGCATGGTCGTGAAACGCGAGATGGAGATACGCGCCTTTCAAAAGACCGTGTTTTATCGCATTTTCGCAAAGTTCGAAGTGGCGGGGCAGCGCTTTTTCGGCGAGTGGCGCGCGGAGAAGGGCTCGGCTTACGAGGGCTTTCCCCGTCTCTATAAGAACAACGGCTTTTTAAAGCGTGAAGATGCCGAGGAATTTCTGCGGCAGCTCTCCGCGGCACTCCCGGGCACTGCCGAACTCTTAAAGAACGAGAAAAAGAAGGAAGTCAAGCGGCCGCCTCTTCTTTATAATTTGGCGGAACTGCAGAACGACTGTGCACGGCGCTTTAAGATTAGCCCGGATCAGACTCTTAA
Organism: Stomatobaculum longum; assembly: GCA_905370385.1. Taxonomy (GTDB): domain Bacteria; phylum Bacillota; class Clostridia; order Lachnospirales; family Lachnospiraceae; genus Moryella; species Moryella longum_A. The sequence continues at coordinate 7,974 of CAJPKN010000044.1, read as the reverse complement.
GGTCGCGCAGGAGCTCTACGAAAAAAAGTTGATTACCTACCCGAGAACCGATGCGCGCGTGCTTTCTTCGGCGGTCGCAAAGGAAATCCAAAAGAACCTGAGCGGGCTCACGCGGGTACAGGCGGTCGGCGGCTTCGCGCAGGAGGTGCTGACAAACGGCAGTTACAAGGGCATCGCGAAGAGCCGCTATACGGACGACAAGCAGATTACCGACCACTATGCCTTGATTCCGACCGGGCAGGGACTCGGGGCCCTCTCCGGGCTTTCCCCGCTCTCCGCTCAGATCTATGAGATGATAGCCCGCCGTTTCCTGGCCGTTTTTTACCCGCCCGCGGTCTATGAAAAGCGCTCTCTGGAGCTCTTGTTCGGAAAGGAGCACTTCTTTGCCGGCGTGCGCTCCCTCACGGAAGAGGGCTGGCTCAAGGTATCCGGCGAGAAGAAGCAGAAGGACAAAGAGGAGAAAGAGAAGGAAGAAGAGGGCGAGGCTGAAAACAGCGGTTCGAAGGCGCTCGCCGAAGCCCTTGCGGCCTGCAAAAAGGGAGAGCGGATTGCTGCGGAGCAGTTTGAACTCCGGGAGGGGGAGACCTCGCCGCCGAAGCGTTATACCTCGGGCAGCATGATACTTGCGATGGAGAATGCGGGACAGCTGATCGAGGATGAGGAGCTCCGCAGCCAAATTAAGGGCTCCGGCATCGGCACCAGTGCGACGCGCGCGGAGATACTCAAGAAACTGGTCGGTAACCGTTACCTTGCGCTGAACGGAAAGACCCAGATTATCACGCCGACCCAGCTCGGCGAATTGATTGCGGTGACAGTTAATCTTTCCATGCAGCCCCTACTCCGCCCGGAGCTCACCGCGAGCTGGGAAAAGGGGCTCACCATGGTACAGCAGGGCGAAATTACGGAAGAGGCTTATATGGAAAAGCTCCGCGACTTTGTTGTGAGGCGAACGGAGCAGGCGGCGGCGCAGAGTGCGAGCTACCGGCTTCGCGAGGCCTTTGAGGCGAGTAAGCCGTATTATCCGGCGGAGAAGCCGCGCGCGCCGCGGCGAAAAGGAGGCAGTAAGTAAATGAAGGCAAGGGAAATAGAAGTAAAAGCGCTGTTTGACTTGACGCACAGCATGGCGGGGGACTTTCTCGCGCAGTTTCGTTATCCCTATGAGGCGCTTCCCGCCCTGGGGGAGTGGATACGTGCGGTAGGCCCGCAGCTTTCGCCGGACGAATACGAAGAGCGGGGCGAGCAAATTTGGATTCATAAGAGCGCCAAAGTTGCGCCGAGTGTGAGCCTCACGGGTCCGCTGATTGTCTGTGCGGGAGCCGAGCTTCGCCACTGCGCGTTTTTCCGCGGCAATGTCGTAATCGGCGCTGGCAGTGTGGCCGGCAACTCCTGTGAATTCAAGAATTCGCTGCTCTTTGATTCGGTGGAAGCGCCGCACTATAACTACGTGGGCGATTCCATTCTCGGCTACCATGCGCACATGGGCGCGGGTTCGATTACGAGCAATATCAAGTCGGACCGGAAGAATATCGTGATAAGGACCGACGAGGGTCCGCTTGAGACCGGTCTTCGAAAAATCGGCGCCATACTCGGCGACTATGTCGAAATCGGTTGCGGTACGGTCTTAAACCCGGGTTCCATTGTCGGGAAAAACACGATGATATATCCGCTCACCTCGGTGCGCGGCCCCGTGCCCGCGAATTCCATTGTGAAGAGCGCGGAGAACATCGTCATAAAACAAAATTGAGAGTTGCCATCCAATACGGCAAGCACACAAAGGCGCACGGACAGTATGTGAATCGGATGGGGAAGCGGGAGGGAAAGAAAATGATTGACACCAAAGCATTTTTTGCGATTGTGGGTGGAGTATGGCTCCTGCTCTCTGCGATTATGACGAGCATCCGGAAGAAGCGTAACAGTAAGGTGGAGGCCTACCTGACAGCGAACGCGGACAAGGCGCTCCTGCAGCTCTGCGGGAAGAAGTTTTGGATTGACGGTCGGGATCTTGCCCTCTTTGAGACGGTGAGCGCAAAGAAGCTTCAGGAGATTGTTGCGCTCCCGGAGGGTTCGCACAGAATTGCGGGTATTTATGAGAGCCCTGAGGTCCGTGCGCCGGGAAAGAACATCAAGCTGGAGAGCGAGAGGGTGGAATTTGATTTGGAGCTCGAGAAGGGACGCCGCTATTCGATTGCGATGTATGCCCACTCTCCGGATGAGCGGAGAGAATATTGCAAAGGCGATGTGCCGCGCGATGTGCTCAGCATTCCGCTGACGCTGGTCAAGGGGAGCGAGGATGTGAAGGCGTATATCATTGTCTATCAGGATAACGTAGACGAAGGGGAAGAGTCATGACTAGGAAGCTGAGCGATTTAACGCAGGAAGAGCTTTGGCAGCTCTTCCCTATCTTTTTGACAGAGCCGAAGCCGCAGTGGGCGGCAATCTATGCGGCGGCGGAAGCGCGATTCAAAGAGGTCTTGGCAGCCTATGTTCCGTTTCGCATCAGCCATGTCGGAAGTACGGCCATACCCGGAATTTGGGCCAAAAATATAGTCGATGTGATGATTGAACTGGCCCCGGGGACAGATATGGAGGCCGTGGCGCAGGAGATTGAGGCGCAGGGCTTTACGCGGAAGTACACCGAAGAAGGCAGAATCTTTCTGCACTTGGGTTACACCGAGCAGGGCTTTGCGGATGAGGTGATTCATTTACACCTCCGTTATCGCGGTGACAACGACGAACTCTATTTCAGAGATTATTTGCTGGATCATCCGGAATGCGCACGGGAATACGAGGCCCTTAAAATGCAACTTTGGAAAAAGTATGCGCATAACCGGGACGCCTACACGGAGGGCAAGACCGCGTTTATCCGGAGGCAGACAGAGGCGGCAAAGGCGGCCTACGGGGCGCGGTATGTGTGAGGCCGCGTGCGCCGATGCATTCGCTTGACCTGCTTGCACAGCCGATTTACACTTGAAATCAAGTGTAAGCCCCGTCGCTTTTCCGCGGATGACAGTTGCCTAGGATGCGGCAAGTGTGCGAGAAGATGCCCGGTTTCGGCTGTCTGCACCGCCGTCCTGTCTTAGGCAGGCAATACGGCAGGCACAGAAAGGTGCACGGTCAGTCTGTGAAGCGAAGGGGAAGCGGTAAAACAGGGGTTTCAAAAAAGTAGCTACAACGCATTCACTTTTGGAGGGAGAGAAAATGATTGACACAAAGTTGATTGTTGCAATTGTGGTGGGCGTCTGGGCGCTGCTCTTTGTGATTATGATGAGCATCCAGAAGAAGCGCAAAAGTAAGGCAACGGACTACCGGGCGTCAAATGCGGACAAGGCGCTCCTGCATCTCTACGGAAAAAAGTTTTCGATTGACGGTCGGGACCTCGCTCTCTTTGAGACGGTGAGCGGAGAGAATCTTGAGAAGATTGTCGCGCTTCCGGAGGGCTCCCATAGAATTGCCGGCGTTTATCAGAGCACGGAAGTCAGCGCTTTGGGACAGAACATCAACCTCGAGAGCGAGAAGGTAGAGTTTGATGCAGAGCTCGAGAAGGGACACAGCTACTCGGTCGCAATGTATGCCTATTCCCCGGAGGAGCGGAGGGAATATTACAAAGGCGATGTGCCGCGCGATGTGCTCAGCGTTCCGCTGACGCTGGTGAAGGGGAGCGAGAATGTGAAAGCGTATATCATCGTCTATCAGGAGAGCTGAGACGAATCATTGTCTATCAGGAGGGCTGAGACGAAAGGGGGAAGAGCTTTGACGGCTCTTCCCCCTTTTTGGCGGAGACAGAGCCGCAGCGGGCGGAGAGCCCTGCCTTGCTTTTCAAAAAACGCTATGTTACGATAATATTGCGGAGGAAGTCTCATTTGGAAGAGGCTTCATCAGATAGGGCCGCGGCCAAACCGCGGTGACAGAAATATGGCTACGGAACGCATTGGATTCGATCACGGATGTGAAGACGGAGGAAATGCATGGAAAGCATTTTTGAGGGCTCCGGTGTTGCCCTGATAACACCGATGAATGACGATCTCACGGTCAATTACGAGAAGCTCGAGGAGCTCATTGAGGAGCAGATTTCCGAGGGCACGGACGCGTTGATTTCCTGCGGAACCACGGGAGAGGCATCGACGCTCACGCACGAAGAGCATCTCCGCGTGATTCAGCGCAGCGTTGAAATTGTAAACCACAGAATTCCGGTTGTCGCGGGCAGCGGCTCCAATTCGACGGACACGGCAATCGAGATGTCAATCGAGTCCGAGAAGTACGGCGCGGATGGTCTTTTGCTGGTTTCCCCCTATTATAATAAGGCGACGCAGAAGGGCCTGATTCACCACTATACGCAGATTGCGCATGCGGTGAAGATTCCCTGTCTGCTCTATAACATCCCGAGCAGAACCGGACTCACGATTCAGCCGGAGACAGTCGCCCACCTCGGAAAGACTGTTTCGAATATTGTCGGCATGAAGGAAGCGAGCGGCAACTTTACGAATATTTTGCGCACGCTTGAGTTTTTGGACGGTCACGATTTCGACCTCTACTCCGGAAACGACGATCAGATTATTCCGCTCATGTCGCTCGGTGCAAAGGGCGTCATTTCGGTGCTCGCCTGCGTTGCACCCCGAAAGACCCATGAGCTCTGCCGCGCCATGCTGGACGGCGATGTCAAGAAGGCAGCTGCCATGCAGATCGAGGCGGCGGAACTTATCCATCAGCTGTTCATCGAAGTGAATCCGATTCCTGTGAAAACCGCGATGAACCTGATGGGCAAGGAGGTCGGACCGCTGCGTCTGCCGCTCTGCGAGATGGAAACGTCTAATTTGGAGAGCCTTAAGAAGGCAATGAAGGAGTACGGAATCCTGTGATCAGAATTTTATTAAACGGATGTTCCGGCCACATGGGCCGGGAGGTCAGCGCCTTTGCGGCGTCCGATGAAACAGTGAAGATTGTTGCCGGTGTGGACCGCGCGGAACTTGCGACGGAATACCCGGTCTATGCGGATTTTTCGAAGCTTACCAAAGAGAGCGCGGATGTCTTGATTGACTTTTCGGTTGCGCCGGCGGTGAATGCCGTGCTCGATTTTGCGGAGCGCACGGGCATGCCCGCGGTCATCTGCACGACGGGGCTCAGCGAAGCACAGCTTACGCGCATTGCGAGCCTTCAGGAGAAGGTTGCGATCCTTCGGAGTGCGAATATGTCGCTCGGCGTGAATCTTTTGATGAAGCTTGCGGCGGAAGCGGCAAATGTGCTCGCGGCGAAGGGCTTTGACATTGAGATTGTCGAGAAGCATCACAGAAGAAAGGTGGATGCCCCGAGCGGAACCGCGCTTGCAATTGCGGACGAGATTAACGCAGCTTGCAATGAGCGCTTTCACTACGTCTATGACCGCGAGCCGCGGCACACGGCGCGGGAACAGGACGAAATCGGCATTTCCGCGGTGCGCGGCGGCACGATACCGGGTGACCACGATGTGCTTTACGCCGGTGAAGACGAGGTGTTGAGCTTAAGTCACCGCGCGTATTCGCGACGCATTTTTGCGCAGGGTGCAGTGGAGGCAGCAAAGTTTCTCGCGGGACAGAAGCCGGGACCTTATACCATGGCGGATGTGATTGCGGCGAGTTTAGAGGGATAAGAGGAAAGAACGGGATGGAGAAGAGAGAGAGCATCGGCGGCACTGCCGTGACGCGCATGTATGCGACGGATGACACGGCGGTGACTCTGGTCGAATGGCTTGACATCGTGGCGGATGCGGATGGAAACGAAGAGACGGTTGCGGACAAGGGCATCGTCGCAAGCCGCATGACGGCAAGTCTCTTTCGCTATCTCGAGACCAAGGGAATTCGAACGGCATTTCTGGAAGAAATCTCGGCGCGGGAATTAAGTTTCCGCGCCGTGCATCGTTATCCCTTTGATCTCGTGGTGCGAAATTTCAGCGCGGGCAGCTTTGCGGAGAAGACCAAGGTTCCGGAGGGCAGAGCACTGGCACGCCCGTCGGCGGAACTTCGGAATCGCCGTGAGGGCGAGGCGCGCTACGCCTTGAACGGCTATGAGGCGCTGGCCCTTGATTTGGTCAAAGAAGAGGATTTGCGAAAGATGATACAGACGGCCTTTCGCATCAACGAAGTGCTGACGGCCTATTTTGCGGAGCGGCGGGTGGATTTGATTGACCTCTCGCTTTCTTTCGCTCGGAATAAAGAGGAGTTGGTTCTGACCGGCGCTTTGTCGCCGGACAATATGCGGCTCTGGGACCGGGATACGCACGAGCGTCTGGACGCGGATCGTTTCCGGCGGAGACTCGGCAATGTGCGCGAGGCTTATCTTGAAATTTATAAGCGTCTCGGCATCGGCTCCTTAAAGCCGGAAGAACTGCTCGGCTGAGTGTGGGGAGAGGAGTACACGCATGGAAGCGGAACAGACCAGAATTGCCGTGATGAGCATCATTGTCGAGGACAGGGAGAGCGCGGAATCCCTGAATCGACTTCTGCATAACTACGGAAACTATATTATAGGGCGCATGGGTCTGCCCTATGAGAAGAAGAAACTCAGTCTCATGTCGGTCGCCCTGGATGCGCCGGAAAACATTATTTCGGAGCTCGCCGGCAAGGTGGGCAACCTTCCGAATATCAGCGTGAAGACAGCCTATGCAAAACGCTGAGACAAGAGCGCTCGCCCTGCTCGACAAATTGGAGCGGGAGCGGGGGCTTCAAACGGAAGAGTACATTGAATTATTGGGGGCGCACACGGAGGCGCTGCAGCAAAAAGCGGCGGCGCGGGCGGTGCACCTTCGAAAACAAATTTACGGGGATCAGGTGTTTACAAGGGGGCTCATCGAGTTCACGAGCTACTGTAAGAACGACTGCCGTTACTGCGGCCTGCAGCGGAGCAACTCGGAAGCGGAGCGCTACCGGCTCTCCGAGGAGGACATACTGCTCTGTTGCATGGAGGGCTACCGGCTCGGTTTTCGCACCTTCGTCTTGCAGGGCGGGGAAGACCCGTACTTTAGCGATGACAGGCTTGTCCGTATTGTCCGCGCAATCAAGGCGCAGCACCCGGACTGTGCGCTCACGCTTTCCATCGGCGAGCGCTCACACGAGAGCTATCAGCGGCTCTTCGATGCGGGTGCGGACCGCTATCTCCTTCGCCATGAGACCGCGGATGAGGCACACTACCGAAAGCTGCATCCGCCGGAGCTTTCGCTCCGTCATCGCCTGGCTTGCTTAAGGGACTTAAAGTCCATAGGCTTTCAGGTGGGCTGCGGCTTTATGGTGGGTTCTCCCGGACAGACCCTTGCTACCCTCGCGGAGGATCTCCGCTTTATTCAGGAATTTAAGCCTGCCATGTGCGGCATAGGCCCCTTTATTCCGCAGCACGCGACCGTGTTCCGGGATGAGAAGCAGGGAGATTTGAATCAGACCCTGTTTTTGCTCTCTTTACTCCGGATTTTGCAGCCGAATCTCTTATTGCCGGCTACGACCGCTCTCGGCACCATTCACCCGCTCGGCCGGGAGATGGGCATACAGGCGGGGGCAAATGTCGTGATGCCCAATCTGTCTCCGGTCGAAGTCCGGAAAAAATATCTCCTTTACGACAATAAAATCTGCACCGGAGACGAGTCGGCAGCTTGCCGTTCTTGTTTAAGCCGGCGCATGGAATCCATAGGCTACCGGCTGACCGAGACCCGTGGGGACGCGATACCGCTCCCTTCGCCATCGGCGCTCGAGTAGTACCTCAATCATATTTCAATCTGAACGGAACGGAAAACACCGAACCGCAAGAAAGGAAACCCTTCATGGCTACATCTGCAAGCACATCTTATAACCCTGCATCTCTTTTGGCAGAGGAGTTTATTTCCCACGAAGAAATCTTAGAGACCCTTCGCTATGCGGAGGCAAACAAGCACAACGAAGAATTGATTGATCGCATACTCGAAAAGGCGCGCCCCAAGTATGAGGGCGGGAAAGTCCGCTGTGAGGGACTCACGCA
>CAJPKN010000043.1 GCA_905370385.1 Stomatobaculum longum | reverse complement strand
TATCCCGCATGATGCGGTCGGTCTCCCTTAGTTCTCCCACAATGCGGTAGCCCTCACCGCTTTCCCTAAGCTCGTCAAAGCAGGGGTGTTTGGTCAGGTTGCCGGCAAAGAGCATGCGGGTCTGCACGCCCTTCGACTCGATGTAGCGCACCAGCTTCTCGCGGGACACGCCCTCCCGACAGGTCAGAAGGAAGCCGAACCAGCTCGGGTCCGCATGCTCACAGGCCTCCGGGAGTATCAGCTTGTCCGCTACGGGAGAGAGCGCCGCGCGGAGACGCTTAAAGTTTTCCTTCCGGCGCTCGACAAAGTGCGGAAACTTCTCAAGCTGCGCGCAGCCTATGCTCGCCTGCAGATCGGTCGCCTTCAGATTGAAGCCGAACTCCGAGTAGACATACTTGTGGTCATAGCCCTTCGGGAGTTCCCCGTACTGGCCGTCAAAGCGGTGGCCGCAGAGATTGTCGACCCCCGAGGGGCAACGGCAGTCCCGGCCCCAGTCGCGCATGGAGCGGAGTATATTGTGCAGGACTACATTCTTCGTGTAGACCGCGCCGCCCTCTCCCATCGTCATGTGGTGCGGCGGGTAAAAGCTCGAAGTGCCGATGTCGCCGACGGTGCCCGTGAACTGCGTGACGCCGTCCAGGGTATAGCGACTGCCGAGCGCATCGCAGTTGTCCTCGATGAGCCAAAGCCCGTGCGCGTCACAGAAAGCCTTCACCGCCTTCAAGTCAAAGGGGTTGCCGAGCGTGTGTGCAATCATCACGGCCTTGGTCTTCTCGGAGAGCGCTGTCTCAAGCTTGGTCACATCGATGTTGTACTGCGGAATGCAGACGTCCACAAAGACCGGAACCGCGCCGTACTGGATGATGGGCGTGACCGTGGTCGGGAAGCCGCAGGCCACGGTAATCACCTCATCGCCGCGCTTCACCCGGCGCTCGCCGAGCTTCGGGGAGGTCAGCGCCATGAAGGCGAGGAGGTTCGCGCTCGAACCCGAGTTTACGAGCGACACATAGGGGACGCCCAAGTACTCGCCGAGTTTCTTCTCAAAGAGATCGCTGAAGCGACCGGAGGTCAGCCAAAACTCCAAGACGGCATCCGCCGCATTCACCATCTCCTTGTGGTCGTAGACACGGGACGCGTAGGAAATGCGGTCGCCCGGCTGAAAGGGCTTTTTCTTCTCGCGGTAGCGCTCCGCATACTCTTCCACCAGCGCCAGTATCTCCTGCCGCGCCTCTGCTTCTGTCTTATCTTCAAACATGCAAGTTTCTCCTTACCATCGCTTCCAGGGCGCGTTTCCGCTCTCCCAGAGCTCTTCTAACTTATTCTTTTCCCGCTGCGTATCCATGCACTGCCAGAAGCCTCTGTGGTAATAGCCCACGAGCTCCCGGTCGCTGCAGAGCTTCCGGAACGGGTCCTGCTCGAGCACGGTGTCATCGCCCTCGATATAATCGAAAATGCCGGGCTCGCAGACCATGAAGCCGCCGTTGATCACGGCGCCGTCGCTGTCGTCCTTCTCGCGGAAGGAGTGAATCTCGCCGCCCGCGCCGACATCGAGCACGCCCTTCGCCTGACCTATGTTCACCATGGTCAGGGTCGCAATGCGTTTCTTCTCCCGGTGGAACGCAAGCAGGGCATCGAGATCCACATCCGACACGCCGTCTCCGTAAGTCAGGAGGAAGGGCTCGTCGCCGACATAGTCCCGAATGCGCTTTACACGGCCGCCGGTCATGGTGTGAAGGCCGGTGTCGATCAGCGTCACCTTCCAGGGCTCCGCGTGCTTCCTTAAGACCTCCATGCTGTTGTTCGCGAGATCGAAGGTCACATCCGAAGTGTGCAGGAAATAGTCCGCAAAATATTCCTTGACCACATACTGCTTGTAGCCGAGGCAAATCACAAAGTCGTGAAAACCGTAGGAGGAATAGTATTTCATAATGTGCCAGAGTATGGGCTGTCCGCCGATCTCAATCATGGGCTTGGGCCTTAAATAGCTTTCCTCCGTGATTCTGGTGCCGAAGCCGCCGGCCAGAATGACTACCTTCATTGTAGTTCCTCCCTGTTCTAGACATGTACCGCTATCTTAACGCATTTTTGCAAACTTTTCTATGCTCTTAACTTATGCTACACTGATTTCAGTGCAAATGATACAGACTTAGCTTAGGAGGATGAGCAAAATGGACGCATGTATCAAGGAATTGTACCGCATCGGAATTGTCCCCGTGGTCGCGCTGGAAGATGCCGCCGACGCGCTGCCGCTCGGGGCTGCGCTCAAAAAGGGCGGGGTTTCCGCGATTGAAGTCACCTTCCGGACCGCGGCCGCGGCGGATGCGATTCGCCTCCTGACCCGCGAGATGCCGGAACTCTTGGTCGGTGCGGGCACGGTCATCACGAAGGAACAGGCCGACGCCGCCATTGAGGCGGGCGCAAAGTTCATCGTGAGCCCGGGCTTTCAGCCGGAGCTGGTCTCCTACGTGCTCTCGAAGGGCGTGCCGATGTGTCCCGGAACCGCGACCCCGGGCGAGATGGAGCAGGCCATGGCCCTCGGTCTCTCGGCGGTCAAGTTCTTCCCAGCGGAGCAAAACGGCGGCGCTCCCATGTTAAAGGCGCTCTCCGCGCCCTACCGCGACCTTCTCTTCATGCCGACCGGCGGCGTGAAGCTCGAGAATCTCAGAACCTATCTGGCGCTCGATCAGGTCTTTGCCTGCGGCGGCACCTGGCTCGCGACCAAGGACGATATCAAGGCGAAGGCCTTCGATAAAATCACGGCGCGCACCCGCGAGGCCGTGAAGACCATGTTAAACTTCCGCATCAAGCACGTGGGCATCAACTCGAAGGACGAGGCGGAGGCAAAGAAGACAGCCACCCTCCTCTGCTCGATTTTTGACTTTGACTATAACGACACCGAGCTCTCGGTCTTCACCGGAAGCGCGGTCGAGGTCATGAAGTTCATGGGCCGCGGAAGCCTGGGGCATGTCGCAATCGGCGCGGACAATGTGGACCGCGCGGAGTACTACTTAAGACAGCGCGGCTTCTCCTTCGACGAGTCGACCCGCCGGGTGGATGCTTCCGGCAGAACCACCTTCCTCTACCTCAAGGATGAGATCGGCGGCTTTGCCTTCCACCTGACCCAAAACTGATGCGCCGCCTGACGCTCGGCATCCTGGCGCACGTGGATGCCGGCAAAACCACGCTATCCGAGGCCCTCCTCGTCGCCTCCGGTGCGCTCCGCGCGCCGGGACGCGTCGATTACGGCTCTGCCTTTCTGGACACCGACCCCGCGGAGAAACGCCGCGGGGTCACCATTTTTTCGAAGCAGGCCTATTTTGAATACGGCGATCTCGCGGTGACCCTGCTCGACACCCCGGGGCATGTGGACTTCTCCCCGGAGGCCGAACGCGTCCTTCAAGTCCTGGATCTCGCAATCCTCGTAATCAGCGCGGCCGAAGGCGTACAGGGACACAGCATAACACTCTGTCATCTCCTTCGCCGCTACCGCATTCCCTTTCTTGTCTTCTTCAATAAGACGGATCGGCAGGTCGGCACGAGGGAGTCGCTGCTTTCTTCTCTCCGCACGCGGCTCAACGGTGAATTCATCGATTTCTCCCGCAAGGCAGCGAGCCCCGATCTCGCGGAGGAGCTCTCCCTCTTAGACGAGACGCTCTTAAACCGCTATCTGGAGCGCGGCACTGCGCCGAGCGAGGCAGAGATCGCGGCGCTTTTTAAGGCGCGGCGCTTTTCCCCCTGCTTCTTCGGTTCCGCCCTCCGTGCGGAGGGCATCACGGAACTCCTTAACGGCATCTCCCGCCTCTTTGTCCCGCCGGTCTACCCATCGGAATTCTCAGCCCGTGTCTTTAAGATCGGCACGGATGAGAAGGGGGCGCGTTTAAGCTATCTGAAAATCATGGGCGGCAGCTTAAGCGCCAAGATGGCGCTCCCGCCGCTCGGCGAAAAGGTCGAGCAGCTGCGTCTCTACTCGGGAAATTCCTACTCCCTCTTAAAAAAGGCGCCTGCCGGCAGCGTGGTCGCCGTAACGGGGCTCACGGAGAGCCGCGCGGGGATGGGACTGGGGGCGGAACAAGGCGAACATGTGTTACCTATTTTGACCCCGGTGCTCCGTTACCGCCTTATTTTACCGGAGTCCGCATCGCTCACAGAGCTCCTGCCCCGTCTCCGCACACTCGAGGAGGAAGAGCCGAGTCTCCGCTTTTCGCTCGATGCCGGCGGCAAGACCCTGCTGGTCTCTCTGATGGGCGAGATGCAGTTGGAAATTCTCACGGAACTCCTCGCGCGCCGCTTTTCGCTCGCGGTATCCTTCGAACCCGCGGGCGTCAGCTACCGTGAAACGGTCACCAAGAGCGCCGAGGGGGCGGGGCATTTTGAGCCGCTCCGCCACTATGCGGAAGTACATCTCCTCGTCGAGCCCCTGGAGCCGGGCTCGGGCGTGCAGGTTGAGAGCGCACTCAGCACCGAGCTTCTCCCGAACCGCTACCAACAGCAGGTACTGCACACCTTGGAAGAAGAGGAAATTCCCGGGATTTTGACCGGCGCGCCGCTCACGGATCTTAAAATCACCCTGATTGCGGGGCGGGCCCACGAGAAGCACACCGAGGGCGGCGATTTTCGGCAGGCCGCCATACGGGCGCTCCGCGCCGCTCTCTTTTCCGCAGAGCTCTGCCTTCTGGAGCCCTACTATGCCTTTTCGATCCGTCTTCCCGCTTCTTCACTCGGCAGGGCTTTAAACGACTTGGACCGCATGGGCGCTGCATTTACGCTCGGCACGGCAGCTTCCGAGGCCGAGGCCGTAATTCACGGTCAGGCAGCGGTCCTCGCCATGCAAAATTATGCCGCGGAGCTTCGTCGCTTTACGAGAGGCGAGGGCTCACTCTCCCTCTCCTTTGCGGGCTTTTTCCCCTGCCGGGATGCGGAGAGCGTCATTGCCGCGCGGGGCTACGATCCCGCGGCGGATCTCGCCTTTCCGGCGGACTCGGTTTTCTGCCGCCACGGGAGCGGCGAGACGGTTTCCTATGCGGAGGCCCCCCGCTACATGCACCTTCCCTACCGGCGCGACATGAACGCAGCTCCGGAAGAGGTCGGCGAAGACTCTCTTGTCCGCACAAAAAAAGAGAGCGCCCCGCTCTCTTTGGAAGAAATCGATGCAATCTTGGACCGCACCTTTTATCAGAACCGGCAGCGCGACAAGAAGCGCCCGGAAAAGCAGAGAAGGGAGGCGAGCGAGGCGGCAAAAGAGCGCGCTTACCGCGCGCTCAAAACCGCCGCGCCGCGGAAGCACTTCCTTCTGGTCGACGGCCACAATATTATTTTTGCCTTCCCCGAGCTCCGCGCGCTCGCGGAAGAGAACATCGACAGTGCGCGGCTCGCGCTCCTGGATCTTCTGTCCGACTACCAGGGCTTCACCGGGTATACGCTGATTGCGGTCTTTGACGCCTACCGGCGGAAAGATCACAAGGAGGAGCGCTATCCCTGGCACAATCTCTTTGTCGTCTATACGAAGACCGCACAGACTGCGGACAGCTATATCGAGAGCTTTTCCGGCCGCCATGCCGCGAGCGATATCGTGACGGTCGCGACCTCGGACGGGGTGGAACAAATCATTGTGCGGAGTCAGGGGGCTCTCCTCCTCTCGGCGAGCGAGCTCCGCGAAGAGATGCTCCGCGCCCACAGAGAAGGGCTCTCCGCCCCCACCGTGACGGAGGCAACACCCAAAAACCGTCCCTTCGCGGACAAACTTAAGCGCCCAGAATCCAGTGAAGAAGCGCCGTGAGCGGCAGGCGATTTCCGATCAGAATGCAGACAGCCGCGAGCGGAATTGCGCTCAGTGCATCGATCACGACATGTTGTTTCGTAAATAAGGTCGAGATCACGATGCCGAGCGCAATCGGGGCCGCAATCGCTGCGACCGCGAGCGGCAGTCCCGGGGTGGAGCCGATAAAGTGCAGCACGAGGTAACACATGGAGCAGTGCATGCTCGGCGCACAGTTTAAGCCCTTATAGCTCCCCCGGAACACAAGCTTCATGGCCCGACCGGAAACGGTATTCGGCGCCTCGGGGCGCGCAAAGCTTGTCGGGTAGACGAGGTAACAAAGGAGGCTCAGCGCGATGTCCAGAACAATGGCTGTCTGGTAGCGCGCGTAGGCCATGGGATCCGCCTGAAAGAGCGCAAGCGGAAACAGAAGAATCAGCGGAAACCAGAGCACATAGATGTATACAAAGGCGGGCACAAAGGGAATGTGTCCGTCTATTTTTTTTGCCACATTGTGCGGCTTGCCCTCAAAAGCCTCCACGCCGAAGTAGAGGAGGGTCTGTAAGCCGAGTATCAAAATCTCGGCAAACAGCAATTTGGTGCGTACGCCCATGACTCAGCGCTCCTCTCGGAAATAGGAGAGACCTAGGCTTGCCGGCGGCTGATCCTCCGCGCGATTTCTTCTTCCGGTCTGAATGAGCACCAGTATGGTCGCGAGATAGGGGAGCATCTTAAAGAGCTCCTGCGCCGAGCGGTTTAAGCCCGGAATATAGAGGTAGAGAATGTAGAGGCCGCCGAAGAGGAAGGAGCCCCAGATTGCCTTTCTCGCGTTCCAGACCGAGAGTATGACCAGCGCGACCGCGAGCCAGCCGCGATCCCCGAAGCCGTCGTTCGCCCAGGTGCCGCCCAAGTACTCCATGACAAAGCAGAGGCCGCCGAGCCCCGCGAGCGCCGCCCCGAGCACGGTAGAGACATACTTCACGCGGTTCACATCGACCCCGGCCGCATCCGCCGCCGCGGGATCCTCGCCGACCGCACGGATCTCAAGCCCCTTCCGCGTGCCCGTCAATACGAAGGCAAGGCAGAGCGCCAGGATGATCGAGAAATAGGTGAGGAAGCCGAAGGAGAAAAAGGCCTTGCCCACAAAGGGGAGCTTCGAGAGCCCGGGAAGGCTCTGCCGATAGGCAGCCGCCGTGAGCTTCGTTGAAATCTGGCCCACGCCGCCCGCAAGCTGCGAGAGGGAACCGCCGAAGAAGTTGCCGAAGCCCACGCCGAAGGTGGTGAGAGAAAGTCCCACAACATTCTGGTTCGCGCGGAGCGTGACCGTTAAGAAGCTGTAGAGGAGACCCGCAAGCATGGAGATGAGGAGGGCCGCCGCGAGCGAGAGGAAGAGACCCACGAGGCCGGACGCCCGCTCTCCCGCCGCTCTCTCGTAAAAGAAGGCCGCAATCAGACCGGAGACACCTCCCATGTACATGATGCCCGGAATGCCCAAATTCAGATTGCCCGATTTCTCGGTCAAAATTTCACCGCTCGCGCCGTAGAGTATCGGGACGCCCTGTAAGATGGCGCGCTGCAAAAAGGTGGCAAGCAAATTCATTTCGTCTCTCCTCTCTTACGGACGCTCAGGCGATAGCGGACAAAGAACTCGCAACCGATCAGGAAGAAAAGCAGTATGCCCGTGATGATGTCCGAAAAATTCTGATTCAGCTTGTACTGCGTCGCAATCTGAATGGAACCCTGCTGCATGAAGCAGAGGAGCACCGCAATCAGCGCCATGAAGATCGGGTTAAAGTTCGCCATCCAGGCGACCAGGATGGCCGTGAAGCCACGCCCGTTTGCCGTACTGACCGAGAGCGTGTGTCCCGCGCCGCCCACAATCACCGCGCCCGCAAGACCGCAGATTGCGCCGGAAATAGCCATGGTGCGCAGCATGACGCGCTGCACCGAGATGCCCGCATAGCGCGCCGTGTTTTGGCTTGCGCCGACCACCGAAATTTCAAAGCCCTGCTTGGTGCGCTGCAAATAGAGATGCATGAGTACGGTCACAAGGAGGATGATGAAGAGGCCGAAGACATATTGACTGCCCGCAAAACCCGTGCCGCCGATGCGCGGAAACCAGCCCGCGCGCGTCGCCTGGTTGATGGTGCCTATGCTGTTCGAGCCCTTCGGGTTCTCCCAGAAGCAAATCGAAAAAGTGACAAGTTGCAGCGCGACATAGTTCATCATGAGGGTGAACAGCGTCTCGTTCGTGTGGTAGCGCGCCTTAAAATAGGCAGGAACCAGGCCCCAGATCATGCCGAAAAGCATGCTGCCCGCAATCATGAGGGCAAGGAGCAGCGCATTCGGAATCTTGTCGCCGAGCAGTATCATGAGCCCCGCGCTCGCAATGCCGCCGACCAGTATCTGTCCCTCCGCGCCTATATTCCAGAAGCGCATGCGAAAGGCCGGGGTGAGGCCCACCGCAATTAAAAGCAGCACGCCGCTCTCGCGTATCGTGACCCAGAGGCGCCGCGGGTTTCCGATTGCGCCCGAGACCAGCGCCTCGTAGACGCCGAGCGGATTGACCCCCGTCACCAGCACAATGACAGCCGCGCAGGTCACAAGCGCCAGCAGCAGTGCGATGAGGTGAATCAGCGCGAGCTTTCCGAACGAAATGTAGCCGCGCTTATGCATTTGAAACAGCGGTTCTCTTCCCTGACTCATGCCTCAACTTCCTTTCCGCCCATCATTCTTCTTCCCAATTCTTCCTTGCTCGCACTCCGCGCATCCAAAATGCCGGCGCTCTTACCGCCCTGTAATACGAGGATGCGGTCACAGAGCTCAAGGAGCACGTCCAAATCCTCGCCGACGCAGATCACGGCGCTGCCGCTCTTCTTCTGCTCGTTCAGGAGCTGGTAAATCATATACGCCGAGTGAATGTCGAGACCGCGCACCGGGTAGGCCGCCATCACAACCTTGGGGCTGCCGAGTATCTCACGCCCCACCAGAACCTTCTGCACATTGCCGCCCGAGAGTCTGGCAATGGGCGTTGCGGTGCCCGGAGTCGCGACCGAGAGCTCTTCCACGATCTGCTCTGCCTGTTCCCGCGGCTTCTTCCGGTCGGTCACAAAACCGCTGCTGCTCCGATAGGAGCGGAGCATCACATTGTCCGTCAGGTCCATGCTGCCCACAAGCCCCATGCCCAGTCTGTCCTCCGGGACAAAGGCGAGGCGCACGCCGAGGGCCTCGATTTCCGCCGGGCTCATGCCGCGCAGGTTCTTCTCCTCCCCGTTGTCCTCGCCGTACCAGATTTCACCGGTGTAGGGCACCAGACCCGCTATGGCCTCGAGGAGCTCCCTCTGCCCGTTTCCGGCGATGCCGGCAATGCCGAGGATCTCGCCGCCCTGCAAGCTTAAGCTCAAATTCGAGAGCACGTTCACCCCCTCCGCATTCACGCAGGACACGTTTTCGAGGCGGAGGCGTCTCGGTCCGTTTCCGGGCTCCGCGCGCTCTATGCCGAGCTTCACCTTTTCGCCGACCATCATCTCGGTGAGAAGGGAAGCATCCGCCTTTGCGGTCTCGACCTCGCCGATATACTGCCCCTTCCGAAGCACCGCGACGCGGTCCGAGATTGCGAGCACCTCGTTTAACTTGTGGGTGATAATCAGGATGGACTTCCCGTCCTCTCGCATCTTCCGAAGGATGGCAAAGAGGCGTTCGGTCTCCTGCGGCGTGAGCACGGCCGTCGGCTCATCGAGAATCAAAATGTCCGCGCCGCGATAGAGCACCTTCATAATCTCGACGGTCTGCTTCTCGGAGACCGAGAGCTCGTACACCTTCTGTTTCGGATTCAGGCGGAAGCCGTAGCGATCCGCGAGTTCCGAGAGCTTTTGCTCCGCGGCTCTCAAATCGTACTTGCCGCCCTGTTCTCCCAGTATGATATTTTCCGCCGCCGTAAAGACCGGAATCAGCTTAAAGTGCTGGTGTATCATGCCGATGCCGAGCTGAAACGCGTCCTTCGGCGAGCGTATGCTGACCGGAGCTCCGTTCACCTCGATGTGACCGCTGTCCGGAAAGTAGATGCCGGAGAGCATGTTCATGAGCGTCGTCTTTCCGCTTCCGTTCTCCCCGAGAAGGGCCAGTATCTCCCCCTTCTTCAGCGAAAAGCTCACGTGGTCGCTCGCCTTGACCTCGCCGAAGTGTTTGCTGATGTCGCAAAAGCGTATAGCCTGTTCTGCCACGGTTTCCTCCTTAAGCCGCTGTCAGCTTTGAATCAAAAAGCCTCCTGCCGTCGCAGGGGGCTTTTTGTGGGTCTTCCTGAATTAGTTCGCAGTCGCCTCGATGCCGTCGACAATCAAGTCAAAGCTCGGGGAGGAGCGGTACTCCGACTCGTGGAAATAGCCGTCCGAGATGAGCTCCTGCCCGTTCGGCGCATAGCTCGTGACTTCCTTGCCGTCCACGGTGAAGTT
This sequence comes from Stomatobaculum longum, assembly GCA_905370385.1. Taxonomy (GTDB): domain Bacteria; phylum Bacillota; class Clostridia; order Lachnospirales; family Lachnospiraceae; genus Moryella; species Moryella longum_A. The sequence goes on along the minus strand of CAJPKN010000043.1, from coordinate 1,255 downwards.
CTTCGTGTCAAAGACATGCAGGGTGCCGTCCTTGATCTGCTGCTCCACTTCCTTTAATTTCTCCTCGGTGCCGGGTGCCGCAGCCGTGCCGAGCTTCGTGAGACGCACCGCATCCTGGGCAAAGCCCTCGGACCAATCCGTCGCAATCGGCTCGCCGGAGAGCACACTTTCCATCGCGTAGGTGTAGTAGACGCCCCAGTTGTTGGTCGGGGAGGTGATTGCGGAATCCGGTGCAACGCCCGTCATATCGATGTTATAGCCGACGCAGGGAACCTTCTCCTCCTCTGCCGCCGTCGGTGCGCCGGTCGTGTCCGCGTGCTGGCTCAAGAGGACGCAGCCGTCGGAGATGAGCTGCTTTGCGGTCTCTGCCTCGACCGCCGGGTCGCCCCAGCTGTTCGTGTAGAGAACCTTCATCGTGGTCTCCGGAACCACGGACTTTGCGCCGAGATAGAACGCCGTATAGCCGGAAATCACCTCTGCATAGGGATACGCGCCGACATAGCCGAGTCTCGCCTGATCCGGCTTAATCTTGCCTTCGTCTATCATCTGCTTCAGCTTTAAGCCCGCAGCAACGCCGCTCACATAGCGCGCCTCGAAGATATCGTCAAAGTAGTTGTGGAAGTTCGCAAGTCCCGCGCCCGCAGCCTGGTTGCCGGTCGCATGACAGAAAGTGATTTCCGGGTGGTCCTTTGCGACCTCCAGCATGTAGCTCTCATAGCCGAAGCTCGTGCCGAAAATCAGCTGGCAGCCCTGGTTCGCAAGGTCCTCGGTCGCATCGAGCGAAGACTCATCCTCACGAATGTTGGTTTTTAAAATCAACTGATCCTCGCTGAGACCCAGCGTCTTCGCGGCCTCCTTGAGTCCGTTGATATGGCTCGCGCTGTAGCCCTCGTTCTCGTCGCCGATCAGCAGCACACCGATCTTCAACTGCTCCTTCGGAACCACGGTCTGTGAGGAGCCGTCCGCCGTCGTCGTGCTCTCCGCCTCCGCGGAAGCCTTCGTCTCCGTCTTTGCGCCGCTGCCGCAACCCGCAAGCAAGAGAGCCGCGGAAACCAATGCACAGAGCACCTTTGCCGTCTTTTTCATATCATCCTCCCTGAACTTCTTTTTGTATCTTTCTTGTATAACATATTTCCCCCGCGCTCTCAAGTCCTTCTCAAGTCGGGACCACGCGCGTCTTTAACTGCTTCCGCGTCCAGACTTCCGGCGAGAGCAGGAAGAGCAGCGGGAATATTTCCAGTCGACCGAAGAGCAT
>CAJPKN010000042.1 GCA_905370385.1 Stomatobaculum longum | reverse complement strand
GTTTTGGCGGAATTTCATTCGGCGTTTTGGCGGAATTTCATTCGGCGTTTTGGCGAAAAAAGGGAGGTACCGTCCCGGTACCTCCCTCTTAAGCAACTTCTTATTTCAGAACTTCCGCTTTGCCCTCTCAATCTCGAACGGCCGCGCGCTTTAGCTTATCAAGCGTGCTCACGCTGTTTCGAAGAAGCAAATCCGCGAGCACGAGATTCACCATGGACTCGACCACAACCGCAGCCCGCGGCATGATGGTCGGATCGTGCCGCCCCTGAACCTCGATGGTGACCGGCTCGCCGTTTTTGTTTACGGTCTCCTGCGGAGAGCCGATGGAAGGCGTTGCCTTCACGGCTGCCCGAAGCAGGATATCGCTGCCGTCCGAAATGCCGCCGAGCATACCGCCCGCGTGGTTACTCTTTTTCTCGATGCCGTTCTTGCCCGGGCAGAAGGCGTCGTTATCTTCGCTGCCACGTTTGGTGCTCACCCCGAAGCCGTCGCCGAACTCAACGCCCTTAACCGCGCCTATACTCATGACAGCCTTCGCAAGCTCTGCGTCAAGTTTATCAAAGACCGGCTCACCGAGCCCCGGGAACATACCGGTGACGCGGCAACTCACCGTGCCGCCGAGCGAATCTCTGGCTTGCATCACTTCTTTTAAGTAGGCAGCCGCCCTCGCCGCGGCTTCCGGATCCGGCATGCCGAGCGGATTTTCCGCACAGGCCGAAGGCTCAAAGCGCTCTGCCTCGATTTCGCCGACCGCGCTCACATAGGCAAAGGCGCGAATGCCGAACTCCGCGAGGAGCTTTGCCGCAATTGCGCCGCCGATTACCCGGCCTATGGTCTCCCGCCCCGAGCTTCTGCCGCCGCCCCGCGGATCCCGAAAACCGAATTTTCGATCGAATCCGAAGTCCGCGTGCCCCGGGCGATAGCAATCCCAAATGGCCTGATAGTCCGCCGAGTGCTGATCCTTATTGCGCACCAGAACCGCAATCGGTGTGCCGAGGGTCTTTCCCTCAAAGACGCCGGACAGAATTTCACAGGCATCCGCCTCCTTACGGGGTGTCGTAAACGCGGACTGCCCGGGCTTTCTGCGATTTAAATAGGCCTGAATCTCCTCCGCCGTGAGCGGAAGCCCCGCCGGGCAGCCGTCGATCACCGCGCCGAGCGCCGTGCCGTGCGACTCTCCGAAGGTGCTCACGCGAAACAAGGTTCCGAATATACTTCCCGCCATTTAACCATCCTCTCCGACCGGTACCATGATGCAGCAGTTCGGCTGGCTCACCGGTATCTCGTTGGTACTCATGATGAGCAGCTTCTTCTCGTAATCCACCTTAAAGAAAGAGAGGGTTCCGCTCTCGTGGTTTACGCTCACAATGTGCTTCCCGTCCGGGAAGATTGCGATATCCTTCGGGTACTCGCCGCTGATCGGGAGATTAAACTCGGCTGTCAGCATACCGCTCTCCGCATCGCGCGCAAAAAGGGTCACGCTGTTATCGCCCGCGTTGCCCACAAAGATGTAGCGGTCGTCCACGGTAAAGGTCATGCAGGTCGCCGCATTCAGGGCGCCCGGCGTCACGTCTCCCGTGGTGCACACCGTCTGAAGCTTTGTGAACTCCGGCATGCCCCTGTCCTCGGAGACCGTATAGCTGTATACATCGATCGCATTCGTCATATCGTAGAGCAGATAGAGGAAGCGATTGTCCTTTGAAAAGGTAAAGAAGTAGGGCGAGGAACGCCGCGCGGTGCGAATCGCGTCTACCAAACGTATTTCACCCGGTCTGCCCGTAAAGCGGTAGATGCTCACCTGATCGATGCCGGGATCCGCAGACATCACAAAGCGCATGTCACGCGTGGGCTTCGAGCAGGTGATATGGGCTCTCGAGCCGCGCTCCGCAATGGAGCCGAGACCCTTATGGTAAACCTCGTCCACGATAGAACCTATGGTGCCGTCCGGTTCAAGGCGGAGTATGGTGAGCTTTCCGTCGTGATAACCCGAGGTATAGAGGTACTTGCTCTCCCGGTCCACGCAAATATGGTGCGGCCGCATGCCGTTCACCTTTCGGCTCGAAACACGCACCAGACCGCCGTCCGGCAGAATGCGGAACGCAACCACGCCGTAATCCTCCACGGCGTAGAGCATGCGCCCGTCACTCGATGCAATCACATCCGAGGCATTGTCCACCTCGACCTCTTGGCGCTTATGAAAGCTGCCGCGCTCCGTATCCACATCAAAAATTGTGATGCCTTTTGCCTTTCCCGTATAGGAGTAAGATCCCACATACGCCACGTATTTTTTCATGCTCTCTCCTCACTGCGCCCCGCGCAAAACCAAGGGATTCCCTGCTGTTTTTCTTCCTGCTCATTCTAGCACAAGGCCCTCAAAAATTCTATTGACACCCCCTTCAAAAACTGTATAATCGTACCGGTGGTTTATTTTTACTAAACTATAAGTTTAAGGAGGCTGTTCTTGGAGATCGGTGAAAAAATCAGGCGTCTGCGCATCCTGAACAATCTGACGCAGGAAGAACTGGCGGACCGCGCGGAGCTCTCCAAGGGCTTCATCTCCCAGTTGGAGCGCGATTTGACTTCTCCCTCCATCCTGACTCTGATGGACATTCTGCAGTGCCTCGGCACTACGCCCGCGGACTTCTTCAGCGAGAAAGAACCGGAGCAGCTGGTGTTCCGAAAGGCAGACTATTTTGAAAAGCAGGACAGTGAGCTGAAAAACCACATTTGCTGGCTCATTCCGAACGCGCAAAAAAATATGATGGAGCCCATACTGCTGACCCTCGAACCGGGCGGTCGTATGGCGGAAGATGCCCCCCACTCCGGAGAGGAGTTCGGCTACGTGCTGAGCGGCAGTCTGGAACTGCACCTCGGCAATGAAACCCGCCGCGTCAAAAAGGGCGAGAGCTTCTACTACCGCTCCGAAAAAAGTCACTATGTCAGCTCAAAGAGCGGCTGCACGCTACTCTACGTCAGCGCCCCGCCGTCCTTTTAAGATAGAGAGGAGATTCAAACTATGTCAACACTGGTGGATTTGCAGCACATCTCGAAGTCCTTCGACGGAGAAATGGTGCTGGACGACTTGAATCTGACCGTTCCGGAGAACTCCTTTGTGACCCTGCTCGGCCCCTCCGGTTGCGGCAAGACCACAACGCTCCGCATTCTGGGCGGCTTCACGACCCCGGACAGCGGCAAGGTGATTTTTGACGGTCAGGATATCACAAGCCTTCCGCCGAACCGCCGCCAGCTGAACACGGTCTTCCAGAAGTATGCGCTCTTCCCGCATATGAGCATTGCGGAGAACATTGCCTTCGGCCTCAAAATCAAGGGTAAGAGCAAGGCCTATATCGATGACAAAATTCGATACGCCTTAAAGCTCGTGAACCTCTCCGGCTTTGAGAAGCGCGACGTGAATTCCCTCTCGGGCGGCCAGCAGCAGCGCATTGCGATTGCGCGTGCCATCGTGAATGAGCCGCGTCTTCTGCTCCTCGACGAGCCGCTCGGCGCACTCGACTTAAAGCTCCGCCAGGACATGCAGTACGAGCTGATACGCCTTAAAAAGGAACTCGGCATCACCTTTGTCTACGTGACCCACGACCAGGAAGAGGCTCTCACCATGTCCGACACCATCGTCGTCATGAACCAGGGCTATATCCAGCAGATGGGCACGCCGGAGCAGATTTACAACGAGCCGGAAAACGCCTTTGTCGCGGACTTCATCGGCGACTCCAACATCATCCCCGCCATCATGGTGCACGATGAGCTCGTGAACATCTTCGGCGCAAACTTCCGCTGCGTGGACAAGGGCTTCGGCCAGAATCAGCCGGTCGACGTCGTGATACGCCCGGAGGATGTGGAGCTCGTAAAGCCGGAGGACGGAACCCTCACCGGCCATGTGACCCACTCCATCTTTAAGGGCGTGCACTACGAGATGGAGGTGACGACCAAGGGCGGCTACGAGTGGCTCGTGCAGTCCACCCACATGTTCACCCTCGGGCAGGAGGTCGGCATTATGGTCGATCCCTTCAACATTCAGATCATGAATAAGCCCGCCTCCGAGGACGAGGAGGCAATTGTCAATGAGTAAGAAGGCAAGACTCCTCTCTCTCCCCTATCTGGTCTGGATGATAGGCTTCATCGTGATTCCGCTCGCCCTGGTCTTTGTCTTCGGACTGACCGACCGGAGCGGCGCCTTCACCTTGGAAAATGTGATTTCGATTGTAGAGCGCAATCACCTGAAGGCCTTAAAGCTCTCGGTGCTGCTCTCCTTTGTGAGCACTGTGATCTGCTTTCTGCTCGCCTTTCCGCTCGCGCTCATTCTGCGCGGCAAGAAGATAGGCCGCGCGAATTTTGTGGTCTTCATCTTCATCCTGCCGATGTGGATGAACTTCCTGCTCCGCACCCTCGCGTGGCAGACCCTGCTCGAGAAGAACGGCGTGATCAACGGTTTTCTCACGGCCCTGCACCTAAAGCCCATCAATATCATCAACACGCCCACCGCCATTGTGCTCGGCATGGTCTATAACTTTCTGCCCTTCATGGTGCTTCCGCTTTACAACACCATGTGTAAGATTGAGGACAGCATTGTCGAGGCTGCGCGGGATCTCGGGGCTTCGTCGCTCCAGACCCTATGGCGCATATGGCTTCCGCTCTCCGTGCCCGGCATTGTGAGCGGCGTCACGATGGTCTTTGTCCCGGCACTCACGACCTTTGTTATTTCCAACATTCTCGGCGGCAGCAAGATACTGCTGATCGGAAATGTCATCGAGACCGAATTCACCAAGGCAAGCAACTGGAATTTGGGCAGCGGTCTCTCGATTGTCATGCTGCTCTTCATCCTGCTCAGCATGACGGTGCTGGCGCGCTACGATAAAAACGGAGAGGGGACGGCATTCTGATGAACAGACGCATACGAAATATCATCGGCGATTTCTATCTCGTGATCATGCTCCTCTTTCTCTACCTCCCCATCTTTACGATGATTGTGCTCTCCTTCAACGAGAGCAAATCCCGGACGCGCTGGGGCGGCTTTACCCTCAAGTGGTACGGAGAGCTCTTCTCGAACGCGACCATCATGCAGGCTTTGCACAATACCTTGCTGATTGCCTTCCTGTCCGCGCTGATTGCGACCGTACTCGGCACCGCGGCGGCCATCGGCATCAATGCGATGAAGCCCACCGGCCGCAACCTGATGATAGGCTTAAACAACATTCCGATGCTGGATGCGGACATCGTGACCGGCATCTCCCTGATGCTCGCCTTCATCGCCTTCCGCTTCTCACTCGGTTTCCACACGGTGCTGATCAGCCATATCACCTTCAACGTGCCCTATGTGCTGCTCTCCGTGCTGCCGAAACTGAAGCAGACCAACCGCTCCGCTTACGAGGCAGCCATGGATCTCGGCGCGACACCGCGCCAGGCCTTTTTCTACACCATATTCCCGGACATTGTGCCCGGCGTGCTCTCCGGTTTTCTGCTCGCTTTCACGATGTCGCTCGATGATTTTATCATCACCCACTTCACCAAAGGAGCGGGCATTGACACCTTGTCCACGCTGATCTACTCACAGGTGCGGCGCGGCATTGTACCCAGCATGTATGCACTTTCGGCCATCATTTTTGCGGCAGTTCTTCTTCTGCTTCTCGTCGCAAATTTCATGCCGTCTGCAAAAAATTCAAAACAGGTTTAAGGGGGATTACAGTATGAAGAAAAGAAGCATTTTGACCCGCGCACTCTCTGCAGCGGTCCTCGCGGCGCTCGGCCTCGCAATCAGCGGTTGCGGTCAGAAGTCCGCAAAGGACGATAACACGCTCTATGTCTACAACTGGGGCGAGTACATCGGCGAAAATGTCGTGAAGGAATTCGAGAAAGAGACCGGCATCAAGGTGGTCTACGACACCTTCGAGACCAACGAGGAGATGCTCCCGATCATTGAGGCAGGCGCAGTCCAGTATGATGTGGTCTGCCCGTCCGATTACATCATCCAGAAGATGATTGAGAAGGACCTGATTCAGCCGATCGACTTCGATAAGGTTCCGAACTACAAGAATATCGACCCGAAGTACCTTGAAAAGTCCAAGGGCTTCGATCCAGAGAACAAGTACTCTGTCCCCTACTGCTGGGGTACGGTCGGCATCCTCTACAACACCTCCATGGTGCCGGAATCCGAGGCGCCGAAGAGCTGGAACGACCTCTGGAATACGAAGTACCAGAACAACATCCTCATGCAGGATTCCGTCCGCGACGCTTTCATGGTCGGCGAGAAGCTCCTGGGCTACGACATCAACACGACCGACAGAACCGAGCTCGAGGCAGTGAAGGATAAGCTGATTGAGCAGAAGCCGCTCGTGCAGGCCTATGTCATTGACCAGGTGCGCGACAAGATGATAGGCGGTGAGGCTGCACTCGCAGTCATCTACTCCGGCGAGATGCTCTATGTCCAGAAAGAAGTCAAGGCTTCCGGCGCGGATTACGAGCTCAAGTATGTGATTCCGGAGGAAGGCTCCAATGTCTGGATTGACAGCTGGGTCATCCCGAAGAACGCGCGCCACAAGGAGAACGCGGAAAAGTGGATCGACTTTATGTGCCGCGCGGAGATTGCGAAGGAGAACTTCGAGTACATCACCTACCCGACCCCGAACAAGGCAGCGTTTGAGCTCCTCGATCCGGAACTCCAGAACAACAAGGCGCTCTTCCCGGACGATGCGGACCTCGCAAAGTGCGAAGTATTCCAGTACCTCGGCGAAGAGGGCGATGCGCTCTACGACGAGCTCTGGAAGGAAGTCAAGGCGCAGTAAGCAAAGAGAAATGAGGAAACAAAAAAGAGCCGAGAGGCTCTTTTTTGTTTCCTATAAATCCAATTCTTTTCACAATTCGGAAATCGGCCTACTCTTACGCCCGCTTCTCTCGTACTCTGCATAAGCCTCAGCAGCCACAGCGATATCATATTCATCTTCAATTCGCTCAAAAAGCGCCTGCTTAAATGCCTCTTCAAGCGACATACTACGCATTTTCGCGTAAGACTCAGCAATCCTTTTCTCTTCCGCCAAAAGCCTGATTGAAAAGCACATTTTCCTACTCCTTCGTCACTTCTTGAAAAGTTCCGAGTGCGTTCCCAAGCGATATAGCATAAGAATCAGCAACCTTTCTTTCATTTCATACATCAATAACCAGTCCGGCTCTATGTGACATTCTCTTACCCCTTTATAATTACCTGCCAGCTCATGATCTCGGTACTTTTCACCTAAAGTATTACCCTCTGCCAGATTATTGATAACTTCAAACAATTTATCCAAATTTCTGTTCTGTTTCTTCGCCTGTTTTAAATCACGTTTAAACTGTCATCAGAGGCAATCCGTCTACCTTCGGCAATGGCAGCCGCTGTCAACTCATTCGGCGTTTCCAACTTTAAGGCAAAGGGAATCCCGTTCTCTCGTATAGTTGTTCTGAGAAACATATTGACAGCCGTACTCATATTAATTCCAAGTTCCGCAAAAATCTGCTCTGCCTGTTCCTTAACATCTTTATCGGTTCTAATATTAAGATTTGTACTTGCCATGTAATGCACCCCCGTTCTGTTAATGACATTATATTCACAACACTAAAAAAATGCAAAGCATTGTAATTGTTTTGCTCGTTTATATTTTATGTAAAAAAGAGCACCCTTTCGGGTGCTCTTTTATCGGGTGGGTACAGGGGCTCGAACCCTGGATCTCCAGATCCACAATCTGGCGCGCTAACCAACTGCGCCATACCCACCATATTCGTGTTTCGGGACTGTTTCGAATCCCAACGAGCCTGAAGGGATTCGAACCCCCGACCCACGGCTTAGAAGGCCGTTGCTCTATCCTGCTGAGCTACAGACTCAAGAGCAGGTGATGGGAATCGAACCCACGTATCCAGCTTGGAAGGCTGGTGTTCTACCATTGAACTACACCTGCGGACAGCGTGCTCTCTTAACACGTGCCCTAATTTTATATCATACTTCTTTCGCTTGTGCAAGCGTTTTTCCGGAATTCAACTCTGCTTTTTCTTGCTCCGCAGTCTTACGTCGCATCTCTCTGAGTATGCTCCTTGTGATGAAAAACGCAATCACCGCGGAAAAGACATCGCTGAGCGGCTGTGCCGCCTGAATGCCCCGCACGCCGAGCACGCGCGGCAAGACAAGAAGTATCGGAATCAGGCATATCCCCTGACGGAGTAAGGCTACGACGGTCGCACGGACGTTGTAGCCTGTGGTCTGCGAAAACATATTGGCCATGGTAATCTGCGCTGCGAGCGGTATGCTGAGGGACTGGAGTTGTAAGGCCAGCGTTCCGACCGCAAGGACATCCGGGTCCTTTCGGAAGAGCATCATCACACGCTCCGCATTGAAGAACACCAGCGCTCCCATGAGGAGCAGGGCGCTGAAGCAAACGCGAAGACTGAAGTTATAGGCCTGCTCCACGCGCTTATAGTTGCCCGCGCCGTAGTTAAAGCCGCAGACCGGCTGAAACCCCTGCCCAAAGCCTATGATGGCGGAATTCATGAACATGGCAACCCGCGACACAATGGCAATCGCCGCAATCGCGGCATCGCCGTAGGGCTGTGCCGCAAAGTTAATCACAATGACAGAGATGCTCGCAATGCCCTGCCGCGCAAGACTCGGGAGACCGAAGCGCAGTATGTTCCGGTAGCGCTCGGGACTCGGCGCAAAGCGCCGCAGGCGTATGCTGAGACAGGCCGGCATGCAGTTGCACTGCCAGACCAGAATGAAGAACGAGATAATCTGGCTGATCACGGTCGCGATTGCCGCGCCAGCAATGCCCATGTGAAACACATAGATAAAAAGCGGATCCAAAAAGATATTGAGGATGCCGCCGGTCGCAATGCCGAGCATCGAATAAAACGAATTGCCCTGAAAACGGAGCATGTTGTTCATGCCGAGCGAGCACATAAAGAAGGGCACGCCGAGCAGGGCATAGCGCGTGTAGGACGCGGCATAGGGCGCTATGGTAGGCGTCGCACCGAGGCGGTAGACCAGCTGCCCCGAACATGCAATGCCAAGCACCGCGAGCAGCGTACCTACGAGTATCTCCGTAAAGAAGCCGGTCGCCACATAGCGCTCGGCCTCTTCTACTTCCTTCTGCCCGAGCAAACGCGCAATCTCATTGCCGCAGCCCATGCCTATCATGAAGGCCACCGCCTGGATGCCCGTCATCAGCGAAAAGACCACGCCGACCGCCGCCGAGGGCGAGGTGCCGAGTTGCGACACAAAGTAGGTGTCCGCCATGTTGTAGACCGCGGTGACCAGCATGGAGACAATCGTGGGAACGGCGAGACGCGGAATCAGCGTGTATACCGGTTCCTCCATCATCTGCCGGTAGCGCGCCTCCTGTGATACCTGTTTCATGCGTGTGCCTCCCCCGGTCTAAGTTGTCTTCTTCAGAAGTGATGCGTGTTTTTAAGCGTCTCCCAGGTCTGGTCCTTATCGCTCAGCGTGAGATGCGTGCCGTCCGATAGCGTATAGCCCGAAGCATCCGCAGAGCCCGGGTAAGCGCCCACCAGTTCCGGCCACTGAATGCCGATTTCCGGGTCGTTCCACGCGAGACCGCCCTCATCGCCCGGGTGATAGAAATCCGTCACCTTATAGCAGAACTCCGCATAGTCGGAGAGCACCAGAAAACCGTGCGCAAAGCCCTCGGAGATATAGAACTGCTTTTTGTTCTCCTCGGTGAGCTCTACGCCGTACCACTGCCCAAAAGTCTTAGAATCCTTCCGAAGATCCACCGCCACGTCAAAGACACGGCCGCGAATGGCGCGCACCAGCTTGCCCTGCGGAAATTCCTTCTGGAAGTGGAGGCCGCGCAGCACGCCCTTCTTGGACGCGGACTGGTTGTCCTGCACAAAGTTTAAGTTGAGCCCCGCCTCTTCCATATCGCGGCGGTTATAGGTCTCCATAAAATAGCCGCGCGCATCGCCGTGCACCGCAGGCTCAATCACATAAAGTCCCTCAATCGGGCAAGTTGTCACTGTAATCTGTCCCATAAGTACCCCCTTTTTTCTATGATTATTATACGACCATTGTCAGAAAAAAATCCAGCCCTTATAATGAGGCAAAAGCACACAGACTTTCTGAGGTATTCCCATGAATTGGAAAAAACTATTCAACTTTCGCTATATTCTGATTTCACTCTATGTTTTAATCACCGCTCTCCTGCTCTACTGCGGCAGCCGCGCCATCGACCATATTCCGGAACTCTGGGCCGCGGTCACGGGCTTTTTCCGCTGGTTTCGGGTTGTCCTGCATCCCCTGATTACCGGCTTTGCGCTCTGCTATCTCTTGACTCCGGTCGTGAACTTTTTCGAGCAGCGCCTTGCGGGCTTTCGGACACTCTTGCCGCGCGCACGGCGCCGCCCCGCGAAGCAAGGCAAAGCGCGTTCCTTCCGGGGACTCGCCGTGCTCCTCACCTTTCTTTTGGTGCTGCTGGCTCTCACCCTGTTGCTCTCTCTCCTCATTTCGGCGCTCAGCAGCAGCGTGCAACTTGCAAATTTAAGCGACCTCTGGCGCATGACCAAGGAACTGAGCCTTGCAATCTCAAACTTCTATCAGGATGTCCTGAATAAGCTTGCCACCCTCCCGGTCGGCGGAAATGACTTTACCGCCTACCTGCAGAGCGCGGTCTCGAACCTCATGAGTTTTGCGGAACGTTTCCTCGGCTCCATGCTGTCGAGCGTCAACAACATGGGCAGCTTCTTCTCGAACCTCCTCTTCTCGCTCATCTTCTGCGTCTACTTTCTGCTGGACGGCGAGAACATTCTGAATTACTGGAAGCGGGTCTCCAAGGTTCTGCTGGGGCAGCGCCTCAACCGGGCGCTCTCCGTCTTCTTTTCGGACGCGGACCGCGCCTTCGCGGGCTACATTCGCGGCCAGGTGATCGACGCGCTCATCATGACCCTACTGGTCAGCGTTTCGCTCAGTGTGCTCGGGGTTCGCTACGGGCTCATCATCGGCATTTTGACCGGCCTCGGCAACCTGATTCCCTATGTGGGGCCCTTTGTCGCCTACGGCAGCACCGCCCTAATCTGTATCCTCTACGGCGACTATGCGCGGCTCATCTCGGCATTTATCGCGCTCTTTGTAATTCAGACGCTGGACGGCAACGTGATTAACCCGCGGCTCTTAAGCTCCAGCATAGACATACACCCCCTGCTGGTCATTGCCTCCCTCCTGGTGGGCGGTGCCGTGGGCGGTATCCTCGGCATGCTGCTCGCCGTGCCGGTGGGTACGCTCGTGAAAATCCAGTTTGAGCGCCTGCTCGCATTGCGAGAAGCGATGCGCGCGGAACAAACAAGGGAAGTATAGAAAAGCGCCGCCCCGACAGTTATCCTGTCCGGGGCGGCGCTTCTCTTATTTCACAATCCATCCTCCCTTGTGGCAAGCTGAACTGTCAGCTTCGGGTTAACTGGGTGGTCAATTGGGTGGGCGATTGGGT
>CAJPKN010000041.1 GCA_905370385.1 Stomatobaculum longum | reverse complement strand
ATTTTTTGTTTACATGCGCTCGTCAAAGTGCATAAAATGATTGCCGATTAAACGCCGGGATACGGCTGATTCGCGCCTGGGGAGGTTATCGACCGAGCACGTCGGATTTGGAGAAGCTCAATGACTTATTTCGCCTTCGCCCGGAAATCGAATTTTGTGCGACGGAGCCGGGGCAGCTTGTAGGTCTTCCGGAATTGCAGCGGGTTAGCGAAGCGGTCTCGGGCTGCTTCGGTGAGGGACTTTCGGACTTAAAAGCGCTGAAACGATTGCGTAGCCTCGGTCTCACGGAACCGGATTTCACGGCGCTCCCGGAATATGCGGATACGCTGGAGGAACTTAGCCTTTCCGGCAGAATAAGTAAGAAGAGCGGCGCTTGCCTTTCTAAGCTTACGCGGCTTAAGGCACTTTCGCTGAGCGGAACCACACTGGAGTCTTTTGCTTGCATCGGCAAGCTTAAACTCACTTCCCTCTATGTATACGGCAATCGGCCGAACAGCCCTGCCGGACTGGAAGCACTGACGTCGCTTCGGGCGCTTCGCGTGAAAAACAATTCCTCCTGGACGGATTTTTCGTTTCTGACAGAACTCAGAAACTTAGAGTCGTTATGCCTGGAGTACTGCGCCAAGTTGCGGGCGCTCGTTCCGCTCGACACTTTGCATCAACTGAGATACGTAAGGCTCGGGAACTGCGACAGCCTCGAAGACATTTCGTCTCTACGGGGCTTGCCGGAGAACTGTGAGGTCTTTGCGACGGGAAGAAAACTTTTGCAGGCGGGGATTGCCTACGAATACAGTCCGAAAACCGGCGTAGCGGAGTGGTGCAGAGAAGCTTCTCTCAATCTGCCGGCGGAGCTTCTTGCGCGCGGGAGAAAGGTACAGTAGTAAGGCGGCGAAAACCCGGAAAACGGCCGATAAGCCGGTCCGCAGGTCCTATTTCACACGGATTTGCGGGCCGTTTTTTCTTGCTGTCAAAGTGATTTTTTGTTTACATGCGCTCGTCAAAGTGCATAAAATGATTGCCGATTAAACGCTGTCATTGTATAATAATCCCAAACCTAGAGCGCAAATCGAGTCGTGTTGCAGTGAAAGCAAAGGTATGTTACGGAAGCGCAGACCCGTTCATGGCGCCGGGGATAAGGAGGAGGGGCATGAAAATCACGGAGATTCGGCTCGGTAGCATTTCGGTGCCACTGCGGGTGCCGTTTAAGACAGCGATTCGCACGGTGACGCGTGTCGAGGACATCATCCTCGAGATTCGCACCGACACGGGAGCGGTGGGGTACGGCGAGGCACCGCCGACGGGCGCGGTGACCGGTCACACCACAGGTGCCATAGTCGGGGCGCTGAAGGATCACATCATCCCGAACCTCCTCGGCAAAGATATCGATGCGTTTGAAGATTTGATGCAGCTCGTTCAGTCCTGCGTACACGGAAACAGCAGTGCAAAGGCCGCGGCGGATATGGCGCTCTGGGATCTCTACGGGCAGCTTTACAAGCTTCCGGTCTACAAACTCCTCGGCGGCGCGCGGAAACAGCTGGTCACGGATATCACCATCAGCGTGAACGAGCCGGAAGAGATGGCGCGGGATGCCGCAACGGCAATTGCGCGCGGTTATGACTGCCTGAAAGTAAAGGTCGGCGCAGACCCGACGCTCGATGTAGCGCGGCTTCGGGCGGTGCGTGAGGTTGCGGGCGCAGACATCCGCCTCCGCATTGACGCGAATCAGGCCTGGGAGCCGAAGCAGGCGGTGCGCATCTTAAATGAGATGCAGGAGCAGGGACTCAAGCTTGAATTTGTCGAGCAGCCGGTCAAGGCGCACGATATCGAGGGGCTAAAATACGTGACCGAACATAGCTTTGTGCCCGTCCTTGCGGATGAGAGTGTATTTTCCCCGCGCGATGCGATGCGGGTACTGGAACAGCGGGCGGCGGACCTCATCAACATCAAACTTATGAAGTGCGGCGGTATCTATAACGCGTTGAAGATTGCGGCTGCGGCAGAGATTTACGGTGTGGAGTGCATGATCGGTTGCATGCTGGAAGCGAAAATTTCCGTGAATGCAGCGGTGGAACTCGCCTGCGCAAAGAAAGTCTTTACCCGCATCGACCTGGACGGTCCGGTGCTCTGCAGCGAGGATCCGATACTGGGCGGTGCGCGTTTTGAAGAGAAGTTAATCACGGTTTCGGATGAGGCCGGCATGGGCATCCGCGGCGTGGAGGGCTTGCGTTACCTGGATTGAGCATCAAACAATAAAAGATGGGGGATAAAGAGATGATCACCAACGGGTTTACCTACATTGCGTTTCTCATTTTCCTTGCCGGGATGCTGCTGTTCCTGGAGAAAAAGACCAAGGCGAAGATTTTTAATGTGGTGCCGCCGCTGGTCTGGATTTATGTGCTGAACATGGTCTTTTGCACCATGGGACTCTACAATTCCGAGGCTTGCTCAAACACGTATTCGGCGCTCAAAAACAACATTCTCTACGCCATGATTTTTGTCATGCTGCTTCGCTGCGACTTTAAGAAGCTCTCAAAGCTCGGCGGGCGCATGGTGGCTATTTTCCTCGGCTGCTCGCTGACGCTGGCAATCGGCTTCCTGATCGGCTACCCGATTTTTAAGGGTACGCTCGGCACGGATACCTGGGGCGCGGTTGCGGCGCTCTATGCTTCCTGGGTCGGCGGTTCCGCGAACATGGCGGCCATGCAGGCGGCGCTTCCGGTCGATGCCGGCGCATACAGCTGTGCGCTCGCTTTGGATACTGTTTGCTACTCCGTCTGGATAGCGCTTCTCCTGCTCGCGGTCAAGTACGCGGGGCGCTGGAACACTTCGGTCAAGGCGGACACGTCTACACTACAGGCCATTGCAGAGAGTGCAAATGCCGAGGTCGCAAAGGAGAAGAAGGCTGCGACCAGTGCGGACTGGATTTTTCTGATCGGTCTTTCGCTCATGGTTTCGGCGCTCTCCCAGATGGTCGGAAAGAGTTGCAATGCGGCACTCTCGGGTGTGGGACTCGGTATGTTTGACAAGGGAACCTTGACGACGGTCTTTGTCAGTATCCTAGGATTAATCTGCGCGGGCACTTCGCTCGGCAAGCTCCCGGCGGTCGAAGAGCTCTCCAATGTATACCTTTATGTAGTGGTCTCGCTGCTCGCATCGACCGCGTCGGTATCCGATTTGCTCTCGGCGCCCATGTGGGTGGTATACGGACTTTTCATCCTGGTCATCCATGTGGTGCTCATGTACCTGCTCTCGAAGGTCTTCCACTGGGATCTCTGCATGGTATCGACGGCATCGCTCGCAAACATCGGCGGTTCCGCCTCCGCACCTATCGTGGCATCTGCCTATGACGCTTCCTATGCGGGCATCGGTGTCCTGATGGGCGTGCTCGGCGCGGCAATCGGAAACTTCATGGGACTCGGTATGGGCGCCCTGCTGCGCTTATTTCTATAGGCTTTGATTGAAACGAGGGAGATGCAGGCACAGGCGGAAATTCGTGAAAACGAAATCCCTGTCCTGTGCGCAGTTTGCCTCATAATCGTAACGTATACCCGGGATGCCCGAATTGCGGGCATCCCTTTGCCGTTAAAAAAAGGAGAGCGCAATGGGGAAGAATCTCTTTGAAAGCATGTACCTGCCGCTTCCGTCTCCCGTGCAGCAGATGAAGGAGCGCGGGAATTTAGAAGAGGCAGAGGCGTATTTACAGCATTTGCTGGAAACGGGAGATTGTCTCCCGGAGGAACGGCGGCGCTTCCGCGCGGAGCAAGAAATACTGCGCCGTTTGACCGCGGAATATCCCTATACAAGGGCGGAAGCGCTGGAACTTGTGCGGCGTTATGTTCCGAATTTTTCGGAGGCAGACTTTGATTCCTTGCGCACGGACGGTAGAATATTTTGGCGCTATCTGGACGGTGAGCCGCGCTATTTCGGCCGCTTCTTTGACTCGCTCTGTAAAACCGATCCCTTCTTTGCCGTAGCGGCGGAGAAGCAAGGGCATCATGTTCCCGGCAGTGACCGCAAGTTGCTTAGCGAGAGCGCGGAAAAAATGCGGGCGCAGGGAGAACTCTCTGTGCGTCTCACGGTGCGCGCGGAACTGGAATTGGAGGAGGCGCTTTATCGGGAAGGGGCTCTTGTTCGGGCTTACCTTCCTCTGCCGCGGGTCACGGAAGAGCAGAGTGAGATTGCGGTCGAAGAGATGAGCGCCGGCGGACAGCTCGGTGCGGAAAGCGCGGCGCAGCGCGTTGTCTTTTGGGAGGAACGACTCGGTAAAAACCATCCCTTTATTGTAAGCTATCGTTTTCTGCATACCGAGCGCTACCGCGATGTTTACGGGCTTGCGGAGAGGATGCAAGCCGAGGGCAGAGCAGAGAAGTGGGTAGAGCGCGAAGCCAACAAACAAGTGCGGAGCGCAGAAAATACGGCTGAGAACGGAATGAGATCTTGTGTAGAGAACGGATATGACAGTGCCTTGTTTCCGCCGAGCGCGTACCTCAGGAGCCTTGCGGCTGAGCTCACTGCGGGGGTGACAGAGCCCCTGGTCAAGGCAAAGTGCTTCTATGACTTCATCACAAAGAAGGTGCGCTACAGCTTCATGCCCTCTTATTTTTTCCTGGACAGGATGGCGGAGCGCTGCGTGATGGACCGCGTTGGCGACTGCGGCATTCAGGCTCTTTTGTTCCTCTCGCTCTGCGAAGCGGTCGGAATCCCGGCGCGCTGGGAGAGCGGGCTAAAGACAGAGCCTAAGTTTATCGGCGCCCACGACTGGGTGCGCTTTTTCACGCCTTCTTTCGGTTGGCGGGCCGCGGATTTATCCTATGGGGGTTCCGCTTGGAAGCGCGGTGACGAGCTCTTGCACCGCTTCTACTTCGGCAACGTAGACCCGTGGCGCATGGCGGCAAATGCGCGTATACTGGGGGAGACGGGCTTCCCGGAGCCGGAATTTCGCGCAGACCCCTATGACAATCAGGTCGGAGAGATGGCGCTTGACGGGCGCGGTCTCCGCTACGAGGAATTCCGCCGCCGAAAAGAAGTGCTGCGGGCAGAAGAGATACGGCAGGTGATACGTCCGTAAGGAGCGGGAAACAATGAGGGACAGGAGTTTTAACAGCTGGATGCAGCGGGTTCTCTTTCAAAACTATGAAGACTGGCATATGAAGGAGCCAAACTATAACCGGAACGGTTTTCATATAATCGGAATCGATAACACGCTGAAAGCGATGCAGGACGGCTACATTCCGTACATGGAACTGACCCCGCCGCAAGCGATTCAGGGTTGCACGCGGATGAAGGTGACTGTCAACAAGAAAAAGGACGGTGTCGACTTATATCTGGATGTGGACGGCAAATTCTATATGATTCCGGCGCTCAGTTATCCGGAGGCAGTGCGGATTTTGCGGAACTTTGTGAGTCGTTTAAAGCTACCGGAAGGAAGCAGATTTATCGAGGTACAGCGTGTAGACGGCAAGGCGATTCAGGCGGACTTTCGAAAACTCGCGCTGCTTTTGCTTGGTGACAGCGAGCGAAGCAAGCGCTTTTTAAAGAAGCAGAGGCCTGACAGCATCGAGGCTGCGGAAGAAGCGCGGAATGCGCTCTACGAGGAGATGTTGGAGCAAAGAAAAGCGGTTGAAGTTGAGTGGAAGTGCGACAAGGAGAGTTTCCTCGCGTTGATCGGGGAACTCTGCAAGGCGCGGAAGCTTGCAATCCGGGAAGACGGTCTGCACGAGGCGCCCGGTGATATAGAAGGCTGGTGCCGGGAACTGAGTGCACAGTGGAACGATGACTGCCTCGCGGAGCTCGACATGTTCAGCGAGACGCATGGCTTGTTTTTGCTGAAAAGGGAAGATTGTGATAAGGCGGTACGGTTGGCGGAGAACCTGTTACTGACCGTCCAGATATACGGAAGCGGGGAGGAAGCACGAAATGTTTGATTCACTGAAGAATTTCTTCGGCGGCAAAAAGCAGCCGGACGGATCGGAAGCGCAGCAGCCGGAATCGCAGCCGGAAAATGCACTGAAAAAAGCGCCTTTGCGGTTCACGCTGATGGCGGAGCGAGTTGTGCCGGACGCCGGGGAGCGGTTTTATGCCGAGGGAGAGCTCTTCGGCGAGGCTGCGGTCGGTGAGCGGGTCACGGTTTTACACCGCGACGGCAACATCTCCCACCCTGTCTTAGAGGAGATGCAGGGAGGCGGTGCAAACACGAAGCTCTTCTTTTCGGGAAAAGAGGGCTTATCCCTTGATTGGACCTACGCTCTGATTACGAATATTCCCTATCAGATTGAGGTCGATGTGAACCGGCCGATTGAAAATCCCTATCTCCTTGGGCTCACGCGGGTCGTATTTCGCTTTCAACAGGAAGGGGATTTTCTGAACCTCTTTTTCCGTGAGCTGGTGCGAAGCCACTATCTGCTCGCGGTGCGAACGGACGGCAGCCTGCCCGAGGGGAGCGGCACAGTGACATTGAAAAAGGGCATGCAGTTCGGAATCGCCCGCGTCACTCTGGATGAGGGTGAGAAAGCACTGCCGGTCTATACGGATTGGGACGCCATACGACAGATGGAAGCGCAGGGGGCAAACGGCTGGAAGCGGGAGACCATGGTGCTTCATTTTCCGCAAATCATCGGGATGCTCCGGGAAAACGAGGGCTTTGTGATCAATCCCTACGGGCCGCAATTATTCTACGTCTCGCCCGACATCATCCGCAGCATCAAAAATTCCCCCGGTTATCAGAGTGAGTTCGGGGAGGCCAAGATGCAGAGCAAAACCGTCGAGCGGGATAGCAAGATGATGCTCGGCTACCCCGCGGAAAACGAAGAGGTGACGGCTTTAAAGAGCGCGCTGCTTGCCTATGCAAAATCGCGGCGGGAAATTGCCATGCTGGACCTGCTCCTAAAGAGCGACGAGGACGGAACCCAGTCCTATCTCATCATTCTGGACGTGCCGGAGGAAAACTGCCGCGCGTATTTTCAGGAGATTTACAATGCCTGCCGCCATCTTTTGCATCGTGTCTGCTACATGGATTTTGTGACGCTTCGGCGTGCGGGATTTGCGGACGGTGTGCGGACAGAGCCGCCGCTCTATGTCGCGGAGAAAGAGAGCTGAGATACGGAGTCAAGAAGCGTTACAAACCGCCGGTCGCTTCGTAATCGAAAGAGACATAAAAAGCAAGCCTGTTCCGGGGCTTGCTTTTTTGCTGTGCAAACGAATGCACCTTCTCATTTGTCTGCGTTAATGAGATACTAATGTTTCCCAAGTATAATCGATAAGATTAAGACAAAGGAGGCAAAAGCTTTGAGAATCCTGATTGCGGAAGATGAACGCAGCCTAAATGAGATTATTGCGAAAAAGCTCACATCGGACGGGTACAGTGTGGACGCTTGCTTCGACGGCGAGGAAGCGATTTCCGTTCTTTCCTATACGGACTACGATGCGGTTATTCTGGATATTATGATGCCGAAGGCGGACGGCTATGCGGTGCTCCGTTCGCTTCGGGAGGCGGGAAAGACGACGCCGGTTCTCTTCCTCACCGCGAAGGATGCCGTGTCCGACCGGGTAAAGGGCCTCGATAGCGGTGCAAACGATTATCTGGTAAAACCCTTTGCCTTTGAGGAACTGAGCGCCAGGCTTCGCGCCATCACGCGCGTGCCCTTCGGTATGGCGGAGAATGTGATTGCGGTTTCGGATCTCACGCTGGATTGCAGCAGGCAGACGGTTAAGCGTGGGAGCAAGGACATCAGCCTCTCCGGAAAGGAATACGCCCTGCTCGAGTACCTTATGCGAAACAGCGGGCTGGTGTTAAGCCGTGAGAAAATCGAAAACCACATCTGGAACTTTGACTACGAGGGCGGCACGAACGTGGTCGATGTGTACATCAGCTATTTGCGTCGCAAGGTTGATGACGGCTTCGATAAAAAACTGATTCATACGGTGCGGGGCAGGGGCTATGTACTCGCGGAGGACAGACCCGTATGAACCGCCTGTCCATCCGGGCGCGCATTACCCTCTGGTTTGCGGCGGCACTGATCGCCGTGGTTTCACTGACCTATGTCTGCATCCTCACCGTGAGTAATCAGGTGCTTCAGAAGACCATCAAAGACAATCTGATTGAGACCGTTGAAAACAATGTCGATGAGATTGAGTACTACAACAGCATGGATGAAATTGCGGCGACGAATGATGTGGACCACTTCATTCGGTACGGGGAAGGCTTCCTGGAGGTGGACGATGACTTCTTGGAATCCGTGAATGAGGTCTACACCGCGCTCTACGATAGCAAGCTCTTTATGCTCTACGGGGAGAATCCGGTCGCAAAACAGAGTTCCGAAGTCGCGTTAAAAAATATGACCTTACACACCGTGAAGGTGAAGGGAATCCGTTATTACATCTATGACCGGGAGCTCAGCGCTGCGGGGCTTCAAGGGCTCTGGCTGCGGGGCGTGGTTGCGGAGACCCAGGGCAAGGAAGAGCTCACGAATATCACGCGGCTTTCCCTCACCGTGCTGCCGCTCATCGGCCTTCTGGCCATACTCGGGGGAAGCGTGATTGCAAAGCGGGCGCTCAGTCCGATTCAAAAGATATCGGACACGGTCTCGGCCATTACCCAAGGAAACGATCTGAAAAAACGAATCGAGCTGAAACCGGGGAAAGACGAGCTGCATCAACTGGCGGATAGCTTTAACCTGATGTTTGCGAGACTTGAGGATTCCTTTGAAAAAGAAAAACGCTTCACCTCGGATGTCTCCCACGAGCTCAGAACGCCGATGGCGGTCATCATGGCGCAGTGCGAGTACTCTTTGGAGAACGATGTCGATGCGGGAGAGTATGCGGGCAGCATTCGGAACATTCACGCCCAGGGCAAAAAAATGACCTCGCTGATCAATCAGATGCTGGATTTGGCGCGCCTCGAAATGCGACCGGAAAACTACCCGAAGGAGAATTTGGACCTGTCGGCGCTGCTCCGCTCGATTTGTGAGGACCTGGCGCTGATTCACGAGAAAGGCATAGTCCTTTCGAGTGAAATTGCGGACGGCGTTCGCATGCGCGCCAACCGAAATCTCTTGGAACGGGCCGTTTCCAATCTGATTTTAAACGCCTACCGCTACGGAAACGAAAACGGTCGGATTTGGGTTTCCCTCTACGAAACGGGGGAGAAGATTGTGTTAGAGGTGAAAGATGACGGCATCGGCATTGCGGCGGAAGATATCGACAAGGTGTTTGACCGCTTTTACCGCGCAGAGCGCTCCAGAACGAAAAACGGAACCGGCCTCGGGCTTTCTCTCACAAAAGAAATTGCGGAGTTTCATAAGGGCAGCATCTCGGTCGAGAGTCGTTTGGGGGAGGGAAGCACCTTTTCACTTGTTTTTTTAAAAATTTAAAACACTAATCAAGGCTTAATCTTCCGCGGATAGAATGAAGACACAAAAGCAAAAGAAAGCAGCGAAACGAAAGGAGCGGAAACCATGATTAAGAACTTATTTTCGACCCCCAAGAAGACAGCTGTTACCGTGCTCTGTGCACTTGCCATTCTGACTGCGGTCGGTACCGGAACGGCCTTTGCGGTCAGCGCGGTTGCAGAAAGCACCTCAATCGGCGCGGATAAGGCAAAGATGTTTGCCTTTGCGGATGCAGGCGTCGATCCGGTTGCGGCAGAAAATGTGCGCACCGAGTTTGATTTTGAGCAGGGTCACTTCATCTACGATGTGGAATTCACCGCGAACGGAACGGAGTACGGCTATTGGATTCAGGCTTCGGACGGAAGTGTGGTCAAGAAGAAGATTGAGTTGATTGGCGCAGGCGGAAGCAAGACCGGCATCACCGCAGCAATCACGCAGAAGGATGCGAGAAAGATTGCCCTGGAGGACGCGGGGCTTACGGAGGCGGAAGTTACCATCAGCGCCGAGAAGCTGGATACGGAGAACGGCGTTGCCGTCTATGAAGTCGATTTCGTGAAGGACAATGTGAAGTACGAGTATGATATCAATGCGACAACCGGTGCAGTCTACAGTAAGAGCTCGGAGAGCACTGCGGTTCCCACGACCGAGGCAGCGGCACAGCCGAGCGAGGCCGAGACCGCGGCAGCAAACGCGACCGTCGCGCCGACGGCAGAGAACCGCAGCAACAATAACTATATCGGCTTGGAAAGAGCAAAGGCAATTGCGCTGAGCGATGCGGGACTCTCCGCAGCTTCGGTCACCTTCACGGAGGCAAAGCCGGATTTCGATGACAGCGTGCCGAACTACGACCTGGATTTCTACACCGCAACCCACGAATATGACTACGAGATCAATGCGCAAACGGGTGCCATCATGGACAAGAGCGTGGAAGTGAACGAGCACGCAGTGCGGGAGACCAAGCCCGCAGCGACCGCAGCGCCGACCGCGGCGCCGACGGCAGCGGCAACCGAGGCAGCTCGGAGCTTCATCGGCGTGGACCGTGCAAAGTCGATTGCGCTGGGACATGCGGGTGTCTCGGCATCCTCTGTATCCTTCTCCAAGGCGAAGCTCGACGACGATGACGGCAGAGGTGTGTACGAGATCGAGTTCTATGTGGGCAACACAGAGTATGATTATAAGATCGATGCCTACTCCGGAGGCATCATCGTATATGATATAGACCGCGATTGATCCTTACAGAGGACCCGTTTCGGAAAATGATTCCGAACGGGGCTCTTGTTCGTTGATTGGCAGCGCGAACGGCGTTACAATATACCTAGAGATGACATGGAAAAATCGGCCCGATTGAATGTAAGCGTCAGGCCGATATTCAGATCGAATATCGAGAAATTTGTCTGTAGAAGGTATGCGAAGTGAGGGGCAATTATGTTGGATCAAAAGGGCTTTGATCTCTGGGCAGAGGACTATGATAAGTTTGTGGGGATTTCCGAGGAAAAAAACACCTATCCCTTTGCCGGATACAGAGCAGTGCTCGGAAACATCTATCAAAGTATTATGCGAAAGCCGAAAGCTGTTGTTCTGGACCTTGGCTTTGGAAGCGGAAGGTTGACGGCCAGGCTGTATGAAAAGGGCTGTACCGTTTATGGGCAGGACTTTTCGGAGCGTATGATCGAACTTGCCGCGCAAAAGATGCCGGAGGCGAGGCTCTATCAGGGGGATATTGCAGAGGGGCTGGCAGAACCGCTCCTCAGAGAACGATATGACTTTATCATAGCGACCTACTCGCTACATCATCTAGGTGATGAGCAGAAGCTTCTGCTTTTGCAAGCCCTCCGCAAGCTGCTGAACCCGGGCGGGCAGCTTTTAATCGGCGATGTGATGTTTGAGGACCGGGAGAAGCTGGAGCAGTGTCGAAGGGAGGTGGGCGATGCCTGGGATGAAGAAGAGATCTACTTTGTTGTGGACGAACTGAAGCAGATGTTTCCGGAGTTTAGGTTTGAGAAAATTTCGTTTTGTGCAGGTGTGCTGGAGCTTGACTGTGAGGCGTTGCGCACAAGAGAATAAAGAAAAAAGAGCGGAGCGCCTTGTTTTCTTAAGGCATTCCGCTCTTTTTTACGGTCAACAGATCAGAGTGTTGACCCAGTTCTTACGCACGACAGCACAGGCAGCCGCAAGGTCGTGTTTTTGCAGGGCGGAGATCAGCGCCTCATGCTGTTTGGGAGAACGACTTTTGCCGGCATCTGCGATATAGTACATGTTTTCAATTCGCGCCACATGGCTTTCAAGTGTCTCAATAAAGCGTTTTAAAACAGAGAATGATTGAGGATGAGATGAGAAAGAAGTGATGAAGAGGGCAATCTGCGTTGAATTGTAACGCAAACGGCGTTACAATATTATAA
>CAJPKN010000040.1 GCA_905370385.1 Stomatobaculum longum | reverse complement strand
CCACCGACATCGTAATCATGACGAAGACCATAGCCAGCATCATGAGCGACATCAGAATGCTGATCATATAAGTAAAGAAAGAGGTCAGTTGTCCCGTGGTGAGCGATCCCGTCACGACCTCATGCGCGCCGAACCAGGAAATACCGATCATGCAGCCGTAGACTGCGAGGTAGAGGGCCGGGAAAATAAAGCAAACCAGTCCTTCCGCCTTCACAAAAAGCTTATAGATATTCTCGGCGGAAACCTTAAATCTTCCGATTTCGAACTCTTCGCGCACAAAACTCTTGACCACGCGAATACCGGTCACATTTTCCTGTACGCTCGCATTCAACGCATCGTATTTCGAAAAGACGCGCGTGAACGCCTTGTCCGCAAATTTGATGACCAAGACCAGCACAATCAGAAGAAAGCCGAGTGCGACCAGAAAAATCATCGAAAGCTTCCGGCTGATGCTGAAGGTGAGCGCAAGCGTGAAAATCAACGTGGCAGGCGCCCGCATGCAGGTCCGCAGTATCATCTGATAGGAGTTTTGGATGTTGGAGACATCCGTCGTGAGCCGCGTTATGAGGCCCGCGGTCGAGTATTTATCGAGATTGCCGAACGAAAAGCGCTGCACGCTTCTGTAGATCCCGCTCCGAAGGCTTGCGGCAAGTCCCGCCGCCGCATCGGCCGCAAAATAGCCGCCGATCGAACCGAAGAGCAGGCCGAAGAGCGCGAGCGCCACCATGAGTCCGCCGGCCCGGAGCACGACATTAAAATTTTGCGCCTGTATCCCGTTGTCAATGAGATTCGCCATCACGAGGGGCACCAGATTTTCAACCACCACTTCCATGACCATGCCGAATACGGCGAGCAGGGAAATGAGGCGGTATTTCTTCCCCAAATATTTACCGAACATTTTAATCATATGATTCCTCCGCGCATTTCTTCCGTCGCGAGTGAAAGTGCCAGTTCCGCCATATCCGTAAAGCCGGCTTCTCGCTCCTCTGCGGAGAGCGTCTCTCCGGTCAAAAGGTGGTCGCTGACCGTCAGGATGGAAAGTGCCTTAGCCCCGAGAGAGGCTGCGGTCGCATAGAGTGCCGCCGTCTCCATCTCAACGGCGAGAACCCCCATCTTCCTCCACTTTTCAACGGCGGCCGTGCCCTCCGCGGGTCCGTAGAACATATCGCTTGTCAGTACCGCCCCAACCGAAACACGTTTGTTTGAGATCGCAGCTTTCCGCGCCGCGCGATACAACAGTTCAAAATCAGCGAGCGGCGCAAACGTCCCCGGGAGTTCAAAGAGGGCAGGGAAGTTTGAATTGGTCGAAGCTCCCTCTGCGAGAACCAAATCACGCAAGCCTACACTCTCCTGCATGGCGCCGGCCGTGCCGATTCGAAGCAGTTGTTTTGCACCGTAAAAGTGAATCAATTCGTAGGCGTAAATACCCATCGACGGACAACCCATGCCGGTGCCCATGACCGAAACCCGCTGTCCGCGGTAAACTCCGGTAAAACCGAACATATTGCGCACTTCGTTAAAACAGTGCACTTCTTCCAGAAAGTTCTCCGCCAGACGCTTGGCGCGGAGCGGGTCACCCGGGAGCAGAACCGTCTCGGCGATATCACCCGGCAAAGCCGCAATGTGCGGCGTAGGCACCGATGCCTTTGCTTTTTTCTCTTCTCGCATTTCTCCTCCTCTCTCCGTGCATACGTTTCGCTCTCTTTCTTCCTTTCGCTTGCCGCTTGCGCCGCAAAGCGAACTTTCATGTTCCGCAGTTTGAAAAGAAGCGCTGAAAACATCAGCGCTTCTTTCGAGACTTAGGCCTCGCCCTCGGCGCGCTTCAGCTCCTCCAAATCCATGTGACCGTCGCGGTGCATCGAGAACTTTTCCATCGGGTAATTCTTCAGGTTGTCGAGCACCTTTCTGTCGTCCGCGCGTTTCAAGAGCGTCTCGCGGGAACGCTTGATTTCAATCTCCGTCTTGTGCTTCGAGGGGCCGCCGACACAGCCGCCCACGCAGGCCATACCCTCAATGAAGTCCTCGGGCAATCTGCCGAGCTTCAGGAGCTGCAGGGCCTTTTTACACTCCGCGCCGCCCGCACAGCGAAGCAGCTTCACATCAGAGACATCTTCGCCGCGCTCGCTCATGCACTCAAGCACAGCGTTTGCCACGCCGCCCGAGGTCGCAAAGCGCTTTCCGTAGATCGAAGCCTCCTGGCGCTCGCTCTCTTCCGGCTCGAGCACAATGTCCGCCGAACGGAGGAAAGCATTGAACTCACCGTAAGTCATAACATAATCCGCATTGCCCTCGACGGACTTGTCCGCGGACTCCGCCTTCTTCGCGACACAAGGTCCGATGAAGACCGTCACGCAGCCCGGGTGGGTCGCCTTTAAGTAACGGGACACCGCGCACATCGGGGAGACCGTCGTAGACATGTTTTCCTCGTACTGCTGCGGGAAATGCTTCTTTAAGAGATTGATGAAGGCCGGGCAGCAGGAAGTTGTCATCTTCTTGCCCTCTTTTCTCGCCTCCGACCACTCGAGTGCCTCGTAAGCCGCGGTCATATCACCGCCGAGTCCAACCTCGACCATGTCCGCAAAGCCCATCTTCTTCAGCGCGTTGCGAATAGATCCCATACCGACCTTCTCGCCGTACTGACCCTCGGTTGCCGGGGCGCACATGGCAATGACTTCTTTGCCCGCCTTGATCTCCTCAATCACCTTCACGAGGTAGCTCTTCGCAGAGATTGCGCCGAAGGGACAACTGTGGATGCAGCGTCCGCACTCAATGCACTTGTTCTCATCGATGACGCAGATACCGTACTCATCATAGGTGATGGCATCGACCGGGCATGCCTTCTTACAGGGACGCACAAGGTGTACAATCGCGCCGTAGGGGCAGTTCTGCGCGCACATGCCGCACTCTTTGCAGAGTTTCGAATTGATGTGGGAACGGAACTCGCCTATGGTCACCGCGCCGAAGTGGCAGGAAGACAGACAGGCCTTACCGAGGCAAAGGCGGCAGTTATCCGTGACCGTGTAGGTCGACAGCGGACACTCGTCGCAGGCCGGCTTAATGACCTGAACTTCGTTCTTCGACTCCAAATTGTCCATCAGGTTCTCGCCGCTCGCAAGCCGCATTCTGTGACGGACAATTTCTCTCTCTTTATAGACACAACATCTGCCGATGGCCGGCTTTGGCCCCGGGATGATTTTAAACACCATTTCCTCTTTGTGCTGTTCATCCAGCTGATCGTTCCAGGCGAGACGGCAGGTCTCTTCAATCACCAGATGCCTTGTTTGGATCAGTGCCTCGTCGTTGTTAATCATAGTTTCCCTCCTAGCGTGACAATGCTATCATTTTAGCATAATCCCGGCGAAAAGCCACGCTGTATCTTGTCCTTTTCCGCATACCTTTTGCTCATTTTACGCCCGAGGAAAGCAGGGCGCGGAGCAAAAGCGACAAAAGTCTTTCTGCGAGCATCGCAAAGAGCACAATACTCAGGGTCCAGGCAAAAACCTCACCGGTTTCCAAGTAAATCTTTGCGCGGTAAAGACCGTTGCCGAAAGAGAGCAGGGGCTGTCCGATCAATTCGGCAGCCGCCCCCGCCTTAAAGCTCACACCGACCGAAAGACTCAGCGCGCTTTCCAAAAAAGGCGCGAGTACCGGAAGGTAAAGTGCCCGAACGCGCGTGTGGCGCGAGAGCCGGTAAAGCCTCGCGACCTCCAGCAGTTCTCTCGGGGTTGCGCCGAGGCCGGCCAGCGTATTCAGGTAAAAAATCGGGAAAGAGACAAAGAAGCAGATCAAGAGAGAGGCATTTCGATTTCCCACCCAAATCAACAGAATCACTACAAAACTCGCGACGGGTATGGCCTTTATCACATTCACAAAGGGACTCAGAATCCATCTGAGTCCCTCTCTCTTCTCGGCCAAAACGGCGAGACCTATGCCAGCAAGCGCCCCGGTTAAAAACCCTCCCAGCACACGCAGGGTGGAATTCCGGACCGCCTGCCAGTAACTTGCTCCAAGCGCCATACGAAACAAGACGCCGATCGTCTCGAGCGGTCCCACCAACAGCAGCCGGTTGTGTAAGAGGCGCGCCGCGAGCTCCCAGAGCAGCAGCCAAAAGCACCAGCGAAACAGCTCCCTGCTCTGCGCTTTCAGCCCTTCTCTCATTTTGCCTCGGTCACCGCGTAAAAGGCATCGTCCGGAAGCTTGCCGCCCACTGCCTTCGGATCTGCCTCATAGAGCACATTTAAATAGCCCGAGAGCGCCTTCTTCATTTCCTCACCGGTAATCGCGGTGATATTGCAAGCCGGAAGCGCCTTCTTCGCAACGCCCTCATTCTCCAGGATGCCGAAGGCGACCACGCGTGCCGCAGTCTGCTCGACATTCGAAACCGCCGTCGCAGCACTTCTCTCCTGCTCCGTGACAAAGGTCGCAACTTCCGCGGGACGGCTCTCAAGCACATCCTTGCGCACCACCGTCACACCGGTCACGAGGCGGGAGCCGTTATTTAAGCTGTCCCATGCATCGGTCAGGGAAAAGGCGGTCTTAAGCTGCTCGTTCTTTGCCTCCGCGACCGTAACAAAGGGCTGCGGGAGCACCGCAATCGCCGTTGCATCCGCAGCTAGCAGGGATGCGATTTCGGTCGGCTCCGACTTGAATTCCAAATTGCAATCCGTGACACCGTTCTCCTTTAGTAAATAGCGAAGCACATACTCCGGTGTCGCGCCCTGGCCGGTTGTATACACGGTCTTACCCGCGAGATCCTGTACACCGTGAATGTTCGTATCCCCGCTCACGCAGTAGAGGACGCCCAGCGTGTTGATGTTGACGACCGCAATTTTTCCCTCCGTCTTATTGTAGAGCGCGGAAGCCATATTTGCCGGAAGCAACGCGATGTCAAGTTCTCCGGAGACCAGCTTGCTCGCAACTTCATCCGGCTGCGACGCAATGCTGAACTCGTACTTACCCTCGCTCTTGCCGTCCTGACTGTCCTGCATGAGGTTCACAAGCCCCATCGCGGTCGGTCCCTTCAACGCGCCCACGCGAAGCGCTGTGTCGGCATCCGTCTTCGACTCCGCAGCACTCGCCGCCGCTGTGCTCTCGCTGCCGCTCTCCTCTGCGCTGCTCTCCGCACTGCTCGCTGCCGTACTCTCGCTCTTCGCCGCACCGCAGCCCACAAGTCCCAGGCCGAGCAAAACCGCTGCAGCCGTTGCGACAATTTGTCTCTTCCAATTTTTCATCGCTTTTTCCTGAAACCTTTCTCTCTGTTTTGCGTCTTTCTAAGTATAAAGGCGCGCTTTGTCGATTTACGCGGTTAATTATATCACGCTATCTTCTTTTAGACCAGACAAAGCACTTCGCGCTTCGTCACAAGCGAAAACTTACGTTTTTCCGTTTTTTATATCGATTTTTACAAGAAAATCTTCCTTGCTATTCCCGCGGAACTACTCTAAGCTGAACTCATCATTCGGATTATTTTCGAACGTGACGATGCCCGCAAAGGCCTTATCGTATTTATGATAGGAGGGATATTCATTTGGCAGAACCTATTATCTCCGTACGTGATTTAAAAAAGATATATCACGTCGGCGAGAGCGAGGTTCACGCTCTGGACGGGGTCAGTTTTGACCTGTATCCGGGCCGTTTTCTCGCAATTGTCGGCACTTCCGGCTCCGGTAAATCCACCTGCCTGAATTTGCTTGCCGGACTTGAGCCGCCGAGCAGCGGCAACATACATATACTCGGAAAAAAACTCGAGAAAATGAACGAGCAACAGCTGGTTCGTTTTCGCCGCGAGCATGTCGGATTTATTTTTCAGAGTTACGGTCTGATTCCGACCATGAACGCGGAAGAAAATGTAGCACTCCCGCTCCTTTTTCGCGGTGTCGGAAAGGAAGAAAGACAAAAGACGGCAAGAATGTACATGGAGCGCATCGGCATACTGGATCAGGCCCTGCACATGCCCGGTCAGATGTCGGGCGGCCAGCAGCAACGTGTGGGCATTGCCCGTGCCCTCGCAAGCAGACCGGAGCTCATTTTTGCCGATGAGCCGACCGGTAACTTGGACTCCAGAACGAGCGCCGAGGTGCTGGCACTTCTAAAGGACATTGTCCGGGAACAAAAGGTGACGCTCGTCATGGTCACCCACGACAACTCGATTGCAGACCGCGCCGACCAACAGATTCGCATTGTGGACGGCAAAATTGTAGAACGGAAAGGATAAATCACTATGCAGGCAAAACTTCATCGCAGTTCTGTATTTCTCCGTGTGCTCGCACTGGAGATAACACTCTCACTGCTCCTCTTCTTCCTGATTCCCCCGCGCCTCGCGCACGCGTCCTATGTGAACACAAATCTCAACACCTTTGTCCATGACGCCAACGAAGTGCAAGTCGGTTATCCCGGCCAGGACATGAATTTAAGCTTCCGCGTCGGTTATAACAATACGAGCGGCATGAAGAATCCGAAGACCGCGGAAATCCAAAACGTCATTGTCCGCCTCTCGAACGATCAGAATTATCTGAAGCAGGACAAGGACCCGGATCAGAATACGACCGATCAGAAAAACCCCTACGACAAGGATGATGAGAGCGATCTCTACAACGCTTGGAGAGCCGGTCAGAAATCCGGCATCGACAAGGCCTACGGCGGCAACTCGGCCTTCACCGTAGACGGCGGCAACTACCCCTTTGAAATCAACGCAACAACCTTCACCGAGGAGAATCGCTTTGCCTCGCTGAAAGCCGGCGAGTATAAGACCGTCACCCTGCACGTGACCGTTCGCGCGGATGCGAAAGAGGGCTACTACGGCGTTCCGGTCGCTTTCTATTATGCGCTTCCCGGCAGCAACACCGCGGATTTCCGCGGCCCCATGCAGGTGGAGTTCATCAACGTGTACATCAAGGCGGCGGGCGAAGTCGCAAATCCTTCGACCGCAACCGGCGACAAGACCTTTGTGCTCGGCGAAGGCCAGGAAACTCCGGTCGGCACCGCGCCCGGCGTCATCAATTACAGTTTAAAGTTCCGGAACCAGAGAAAGGTGCCGGTGTACCGCGTTCAGGTACACATGAATACGGCGCTTGCGGACGGCGCTTCGCTGCAGGCAACGGCACAGAACAAGTCACAGGCCTCCACGGGCTTCCCCTTTAATCTGAACGACGCAAACTACGATCGAAACTTTGAGTCCGCGCAGCCGGATGAGGTGCTGAGTGCCGACTACTCAATGGCCATCATGCAGAATGCGGCGAACGGCTACTACCCGCTCAGCTACACCGTGAGTTATAAGCTCACGCCGGATGCGACCGTCTCTTATCAGGAGACCTATGTGAGCTATGTCCGCATCAACAATCCTTCCATGGTCGAACAGCCGCCGGCGGCGGACAACAAGCAGGGCGACTTCAACCCAAACGACCGCCAGAAAGCCCGTATCATCCTGGACGGATATCGCACGGAACCCGAAAAAGTCTTTGCCGGTCAGCCCTTCACTCTGGTTCTCAGCGTGAAAAACGCTTCCGGAGATATTCCCGCAAGCAATATTTTGCTCTCCGCCGAGTCCGAAAAAGTGGACAATTCCTCTGTCTTTTCGACCGAGGCGGGCTCCAATTCCTTTGTGATTAACAGCCTGAAAGCAGGGGAAGCAAAGGAACTCAGACTGAACCTCGAGGCATCCGCGGGCGTGGACCCCCGCTCCTATACCATCACGCTGAACGAAAAGTTTGACTCCCCCGCGTTTAAGAACGCCGAGGACAAGCTGACCCTCGATATTCCGGTCTTCCAGGTGGCCCGCTACTCCATTTCCACACCGGAGCTCTCACCCGACAGCATAGAAATCGGCAAAGAGAGCAATGTCATGTTCAACCTGAACAATACCGGTCGCGTGATGCTCTACAATGTGCAGGTGAACTTTGAGGGCGATGCGATTAAAAAGACAAGCGCCTACCTCGGCAATATCAAGTCCGGCGACAGCGGCAGCGTCGATGCGATGCTGAGCGGCGCCGCGGCGAGCAGCGAGGAAAACAATATTAAAATGACCATCCAGTACGAAGATGTGAACGGAAACGTGACCAAGGAAGAGAAAACGCTCACCCTGACCGTCACCGAGCCCGCGCCGGACATGCCCGAGACCGATGCCGACAGCGAGAAGAAGCCGGAGAAAAAGCGTTCGCCGATTCCCCTCTTCGGGATTCCGATCGGCATTGCCACGGCGGCTCTCGGTATCTACAAAATGCGCAAGGATAAACGTAAGGGAGGCGACGCGGAATGAAATTCCGGGATCTCCTGACGCTCGCGCTCCGCAATCTCTTCCGGCGAAAGACGCGGACCGTGCTGACCGTGCTCGGCGTGATCATCGGAACCTCGTCGATACTCGTGATGATGAGCCTGGGTCTCGGTATGAGCCGCCAGACCAAGCAGCTCTACCAGGAAGCGGGCTCCATGAAGACCATCACGGTCTACGCCTTTAACCAAAAAGGCAACGAGACGGAAATCACCGATGACACGCTGAAACAGCTGAAACAGCTCGATCACGTGGAAGATGTGAGTCCTCAGCTGGATGTCTCCGTGACCGCAAAGTGCGGACCCTATGAGGGCTATCTGTCGCTGACCGGTGTGTCTCAGGCATTTTTAAAGGAGCTCCCCGTGAAATCCGGCAAGCTCCCGCCCGCAAATGCGGATAACCTGAGCCTGGTCTACGGCAATCACTTTCAGGATAATTTCTATAAGGCTTCGAAATCCGGCTCCGGAAACTTCGGCAACAGCGGAGACGTACAAATCGATCCGTTGAAGGATACCATCTTCTTCATCTTCCCCGAGGGCTACAAACCCGCGCCGAAAACAAGCGGCGGCTCGAGCGGCGGCACGGGCACTTCCGCCCAATCATCCGTTGTCTCCTCCTCGGGCGGAGACAACGGTGAAAAGGGACAGAAAAAGTACATCCTCGATACCGCCGCCGTTCTGGATGGCGGCAGCAGCGGCTACAACAGCTACAGCTATTCCGTCTACTGTGACATCGATACACTGAAGAGCTTTTTAAAGCAACGCTACCGGAAGTATCTGGTCCCCGAGCCGAAACTCAACAAAAAGGGAAAGCCGGTCGACTACTACGTGTATTCACAGGCCTATGTCTTTGTGGACGACATGTCCCATGTCTCCGAGGTGCAGAAAAAAATAGCGACCCTCGGCTACCAGGCCGATTCCAATATGGAGTGGCTTGAACAGTCCAAACAGTTCACCGGTATGGTGCAGGCTGTGCTCGGCGGCATCGGCGCGGTATCGCTCCTTGTCGCGGCCATCGGCATCATCAACACGATGATGATGTCTATCTACGAGAGAACAAGGGAAATCGGCGTCATGAAGGTGCTGGGCTGCGATATGACCAACATCCGAGATCTCTTCCTCGTCGAGTCCGGCTTTATCGGACTGATGGGCGGCTTGATCGGCACCGTGTTAAGCCTCTTGATCTCGCTGCTCATCAACTTCCTTGTGGCGAACGGCGGCAGCGAACAGCTCTCTGTCTTCTATCAAGGGGCCGAAGGAGCGGCCATATCCTACATTCCCATTTGGCTTGCACTCTTCGCGATTGTTTTCGCCATCTTCATCGGCGCGGCCGCGGGTTACCTGCCCGCCAAGCGCGCCATGCGCCTAAGCCCGCTCGCGGCGATGCGAAACGAATAAAACATACGACAGGCAGAAAAACCGCTCCGACTTAAAGTCGGAGCGGTTTTGCGTTCTCACACTGTTCTTCGATCCAAGTAATGGCCTCTTCGAGCCCCTCCGCGCTGTAAGGAAAATCTCGGAAACGCTTCTCCTCTTCCGTGTCGTGAAAGGAATAAGGCCCGTTCCAGACATAGGCGCGCAGGCTGTGCGGCTCCCGCTTCTCAAGCGGCGTCCAGTGCACATTTTCCAGGGGTTCTATGCCAAGCCGGTAATAGACGGACTGACAGCTGCCGTAATAGGCCTCGCCGTACTCGTAGTGGTCCAAGCTGTAAAAGAGACTGTGGTCTAATTGCATACGACCTCCTCAAATCATGTTATACTTTTAGAATCAAGTCACAGAAAGGAATCTTTTCATGTCAGCATCCGAATCTTCCCGTCAGTTTCTGCTCACCGTCTCCATGGGAAAACGCCTTATCGCAGACGCCCTCGCAGCCGATGAGGCCGTATTGCGCGCCGCAAAGGAACATTGCCTCGTTGTCATCATGGGCAGCACCAATGCCCGGATTGCCGCAGCGCTCGCAGAAAAGCTCTCCCTGCCCTTCTCCCCGCAGGGCTTTCACCGAGGCCTCCAACTGGGACCTGCGCGCCCCAGCGAGCATCCCGCCCCGCAGAGCGCGGACTTCATCGTACGGGCGGGCGAGCTCTTGCGCGATAAAACCGTCTTTGATGTGGCAGATACCCTCGGCAAGGACGATCTTATCTTAAAGGGCGCAAATGCCGTCCATCTAAAGACACAAAGTGCCGGCGTGCTGATCGGAAGCCCGGTCGGCGGCACCATGATGCCCATTCTTCAGGCAGCGGTCGGACGGCGCACCCGTCTCATTCACCCGGTCGGACTTGAAAAGCGCGTTGAACGCCCGATAGGCGAGCTGGCCGCGCTCGCAAACCGGAGCGACGACGGTAAAGGCCTTCGGCTGCTGCAGAGTTGCGGCGAAGTCTTTACCGAGCTCAATGCCATAGAAGCGCTCTTCTCCCTTCGCGCATACCTGCTTGCCGCGGGCGGCGTCTGCGGAGCCGAGGGCAGCGTGCTCCTTACGCTCAGCGGCAGCGAAGAAAATCTGCTCCGCGCCGAGCGCTACTTCCGTTCGATTCAGGACACGACTTCCTTCTCGCTCTGATTTCCGATTCGAAACACAGCTGTCTCGGTGATCAACGCATCGACCCGCTGATCGTGCGGCTCTAAGGGTATCTCGTCGCTCAGCATGCGCTCTCTGATGAGAAGTGCCCGAAACGCGGGGCTCTTCGGCAGATAGCGGTCATAAAACCCGCCGCCGTAGCCGAGGCGCGCCCCCGAGCGATTCGCGCTCACACAGGGCAGGAGTATAAGGTCCAATGCTTCCGGCGCTACCACAGGTGCCTCCGCCGAAGGTTCCGGGATGCCCATGGTCCCCGGGCGCAGTTCCGCGAGACTGCGGATTACATGTGCGTGCATAATTCCCTTGCCCGCGCAGCGCGGCACGGCGACCTGCTTGCCTGCACGAAGCATCTCCTCAATCAAGACGGCAGTCCGGATCTCCGCTTGCATACCGACAAAGCAAAAGACCGTCCTTGCGCTCCGATACTCCGGAAGCGCAAGAATTTCCGAGAAAATCTTTTCATCCGCCTCGCGGCAATAGTCCTGCGGCAGCGCATTCATCCTCTCGATGCAGCGCTTCCGCAGTTCTTTTTTTTCTGTCATGACAACACCTCCGCTCTTCCGCCCCAGTGTAGCAAATTTTACCCGGCATTTCCACACGCCCTCACCTATCGCGGCACTGCTTCTGTATAAGCCATCAAAAAGCGCCCGCCCGGTAAACCCGGACGGGCGCTTCACTTCTCGGATTCAGCCAAAGAGACCAAAGAATCCCTTTTTCTCGTAGGGCTCCGTACGGAAGCCCTCGTAGTGGTAGCCGGTTTCATCAATCATCTTTTTGACGGTCGCCTCATCCGCGGGCTCTTCGGTGACAAAACTTGCCTCCTTCTTCCCGTGGGATGCACTCACCTTCTTCGCATTCGGAAACTGCTTCCGGATTGCATCGCCCACATGCGCCTCGCACATGCTGCAAGCCATGCCGTCAATCTGAATGATATTCTTGACCATAGTTCTACCTCCTAAGAAACTTACAAATCAGATGCCGCTCACTTCTTCAGACGGAAGCGCTCCGGCACCTCCGCCTTCTCCTCTTCG
>CAJPKN010000039.1 GCA_905370385.1 Stomatobaculum longum | reverse complement strand
TTTGCTTCCTCCCGATTGATTTTCTTTTTTTTGTTTTCGATTGTTTTTCCTGCGCCGAAGCCGCAGCGGAAATGCACCGCTCCGGTCGGGCAGGCGTCTATGCACATGCCGCAGCGTATGCACTCGCTGTGATCCGGCGTCTTGGTCACATCGACATCCATCTTGCAGGCCCGCGCACACTTTCCGCAGGAAATGCAGCGGCTCTCATCCACCCGCATGCCGACCAACGAAACTTTGTTCAGCAGAGCGTAAAACGCGCCGAGCGGGCATATCCACTTGCAAAACGGGCGGTAGATGAAGACGCTCAGTAGGATAAAGCCAATCAAAATGCCGAATTTCCAAGCAAAGAGTTTGCCGAGCGCCGCGCGTATCCCCGTGTTCACGATAGAGAGCGGTATGGCTCCCTCGAGTACACCCTGCGGGCAGAGGTACTTACAAAAAAAGGGCTCGCCCATCCCGAGATCGTTGACCGCAAATGCGGGCAGGAGTACGACCATAATGAGCAGCACCGCGTATTTAATCCAAGTGAGAGGACGCAGTCTTTTGGTCGACAGCTTTTTCCCCGGCAACTTATTGAGCAGCTCCTGAAACCAGCCGAAGGGGCATAGAAAGCCGCAGACAAAGCGCCCAAGCAGCACGCCGAAAAAGATCAGGATACCTGTCACATAGTAGGAAAAGCTGAACTTGGAACTCCCGACGACCGCCTGAAACGCACCGATCGGACAGGAACCCGAGGCAGCGGGACAGGAATAACAGTTGAGCCCGGGTGCACAGGCAAGTTTTCCCTTGCCCTGATAGATACTCCCCTTCAAAAAGTTCGGCAGATGAATGTTGGTGAGCAAGGCGGCCGCCGCCTGTATCCATTTTCTATCCAATGCCGACACACTCCAGACAGAGTCGTATTGCCTTACTCAGCACGGTATCCGCCTCCCCGCGCCAGGCACCGAAGCATATCATTGCGACCGAAGAGAGCAATAAAACCGCTTGCAACATTGTTTTCTTTGAGAGCTTCACCGCAATTCCTCCTTTCGTTTGTACCCATTGTAGCGAAAGGCGTGTAAAATCTCTGTTAAGAGAAAACTTAACGCGGATTTTATGCCTTCTTGTGATACAACTTAAGAAGACTTCTATTGAATATGAATCCTTGAATTCGAATCCATACATGCGGAGGGAGGGTTTCCTATGCATATCTTAGTCGTTGAGGATGAGCGCGCGCTCTGTGAGACCATAGTCCAAAGTCTTCGCCGCCTCGCCTACAGCGTGGATTTTTGTTTTGACGGCAACGTAGCTTTAGAACTGCTGGAAAGCGAACGTTTCGATCTCATTGTCCTCGACCTAAACTTACCGGGCGCGGACGGCATGACTGTACTCAGAACGCTCCGCAAGTACGACCGCGAGACACGCGTCCTGATTCTCTCGGCGCGGAGTGAAGTCACGGACAAGGTTGCCGGGCTCGATGCCGGCGCAAACGACTACCTTGCAAAGCCCTTTCACCTCGCCGAGCTCGAGGCCAGAATCCGAAGTTTGACCCTGCGGCAGTTCACGCAGCATGAGGTTCTGCTCTCCTGCGGAAAACTCTCTTTTGACAGTAAGACGCGAAGCGTGCGTGTCGCCGATTCACCAATTGCACTCACCAAGAAAGAACTCGGTATCCTTGAATATCTCTTACTCCACCGGGGACGTCCGGTCAGTCAGGAAGAATTACTGGACCATGTCTGGGACAGCAATGCGGACCGCTTCAGTAACTCGATTCGCGTCCACATCTCCACTCTCCGCAAAAAACTGCGCGCTGCGCTCGGTTACGACCCGATCGTAAACCGCATCGGCGAGGGCTACGTGCTCACGGAGACCGCAGAATGAAACGTCTCTCTTTGCAATGGCGCATCACACTGATGACAGCGCTGCTCATTGCCACAGCCTGCATCAGCATGAGCCTCTTACTCGGCTACTCCGGCAGGCACTATATGGACCGCATCGGCACTTCGATTTCCGCTTACAGCGAAACGGTTTCGGGAAACGATGCGGCACAAAATACCTCTGATTTCCCGGATACGGCAACGCTCGCACCGAACTCCGATCTGGTCATCGTGATCGACGGTGCGCAGGCCGCCTTTACCGCGAGTAATTGGCTCATCACCGCCGCGGTAACGCTCTTAAGTGCGGCGCTCGCCTATTTTGTGAGCGGACAGGCGCTGCGCCCCCTCCGTGAGTTTGCATCGCGGCTCGAAAAAATAGAGCCGAACAATCTCTCCGATCAGAATATGAAACTCCCCGCAGATGTCCCTACAGAGTTTCGCCGCTCCCGCGAAGCCTTTAACCGCATGCTGGACCGACTCGACGAGGGTTTTCGCGCACAGAAACAGTTTACCGGCAATGCCGCCCACGAACTCAGAACACCGCTTGCCCTCATGCTGGCAAAGCTTGAGCTCTTTTCCGCCGAGCACCCGAATGCGGATGCCGAAACCGCGGACTTTCTTCGCCTGCTCGGAGAGCAAACCGAGCACATGGCGGAAATGAGTAAGACTCTCCTGGAACTGAGCGAGCTCCGCTCCGTTCCCTGTGAGGACAGGATAGAACTGGGACCCCTGATGGAAGAACTTTGCACCGATCTCACGCCGCTCGCGGAAAAACAGAACATTGAACTTATCTACGAGGGCAATGCAATGCTGATCGGCAGTGACACCTTGATTTACCGCCTGCTCTTTAATCTCAGCGAAAATGCGATACGCTATAACCGTCCGAACGGCAGCGTACATCTCTCCGTGCGCGAAGAGGCGGGCTGTATCGAAATTCGCGTTGCGGACAGCGGCACAGGAATACCGGCGCAGTATCGCGAGAGCATTTTTCAGCCCTTTTTCCGCGTGGATAAATCGCGGAGCCGTCAATACGGCGGCGCAGGGCTCGGCCTGGCCCTTGTGCGGGAGATTGTCTCGCTGCACGGTGCGGAGATTTGGGTGGAGGACAGCAGCGACAGGGGTACGACTATGGCGCTGCGATTTCCCAAAATGCGCAATGCAAGTCGTGAGTGCGGCGATAAAGGAGATACTGCCTGCAACCGCCCTTCCTCGTCACACTGATCTCCCCATTCAGCTTCGCTCAATTCGTTGCACATACGGCTTCAACGGTTACAGCAACGAAAGCTTTCGACATATACAAAAATCCCCTGAAGTACTCGCGAATATAAGTACTTCAGGGAATTTTGATTTACAACACAATGTTCTATCATAAGCGCTTCGAAACGAGGCCGCTGTGCAAAACCAAGTCACTGTCTTTTCGACGATGTCTCAGCGCCAGCAAGGCGGCAAGTCCTGCTTTTCCATCCGCACAGGCGCGGGATACGTTTCTCCGAAAAGCTCGAGCTCAGCCCGCTCGATGATTTGGGGCTCCGCGGGCTCTAGGATTTTTTTATCGGTACCGGGGTAAATCACTTCGCGGGTCGGGAGTTCCGCAATGCGCTGTATCTCATCCATCCCCGCAATCACCTCGCCGAGCACCGGATATATTCCGCGGAACTCCGGGAAGTCTTTCAGCGGAAAGTATATTTCCGAGCTCGCAAGGCCGGCTTCATCGTAGCCTCCCATACAGATGACACCGGGGCGCGGGATCAGGGGCTCGATTTCGGGGTGAAGCCGATATTCGTCCGGAATCAGATAGCGGCATTCCTCGTGTCCGTATGCATTGTAACTCAGATCCACCCACTTGCCGGGCGCAATGCGCTGAATCGCGTGGTGATCCATCCAGCCGTGAGAGGCCACATAAATCAGACTGTTCACGGCATTCGGGGCCGCTTCCGGCCAAAGTTCTATGACAATCTTTGCGCCGCTCTTAAGATACAGCTTGAGATAGGGCTTTAAATGAAGTTTGGGTTCCATGTCTCGGTCTCCTCATGTTCAATGCTATGATTGATGTCTATGAAACGCTGACTCTATCATAGCACAGCTGCACGCCGACTGCCTTTGCCAAAAAAATCCGGCGCGCCCTCGTTTGCCGGGCGGCCGGATTTTTGTTTCTTCTGCTTCAGCCAATCACATCCAGTTCGTGTGAATAGTGGTTTAAGGGCTCCACACCGTTCTCGGTCACCATCACAAGGTCTTCGACGCGGACGCCCGTGTCTCCGACCAGATAGATTCCCGGCTCAATCGAGAAAATCATGCCCGGCTCCACCTCCCAGTCAAAAGCCGAGGAGACATCGCCGTACTCATGGTCCGTGAGTCCGATGAAGTGACCGAGACGGTGGTTAAACGCCGGACCGTAGCCTTTTTCCGTAATCAAATCGCGCGCTGCCTTATCGATATCGCAGAGTCTCACGCCGGGGCGAATCAATGCAACCGCAGCCTCGTTCGCCGCGCGGGTGGTCTCATAGACCTCGCGGCAATGATCGCTCACGCTCTTATAATAAAAAGTGCGAGTCATGTCCGAGCAGTAGCCGTCTTTCACGCAGCCCACGTCAAAGAGAACGCAATCTCCCTCCTGCAGCACCGTGTCGTCCGGCTCATGATGCGGATCCGCCGCATTGGCACCGAAGGCGACCAAAGGCGTAAAGGAAAAGCCCTGCGCCCCGAGTTCCTGATAAATACCGAGGAGCTGATCTCTGATTTCCCGCTCCGTGACCCCCGCATGGACCAGCGCACGCAGACGCGCCATCGCCGCATCGTTGACGGCGGAGGCGCTGCGCATTTTTTCCTTCTCCTCCTCGTCCTTCACCGCGCGGGTCTTATCGACCGCAAGAGAGCTGTTCACAAAGCCCGCCGCGAGTTTACGCTCCATGAGCGGAAGCAGGAAGCGCGCCGTAATCTCCTTGTCCACACCGAGGACTTCATCCTGCATGAGATACGGTGCAAGCACCTCCGCAACCGGATCGGTGTCGGAGAACCATACTTCTTTGACGCCGCTGTTCACCGGCGCATAAAAGAGCTTGTTTAGGAAGAGGACGTGCTGTCCGTCCTTCCGAAGCAGAAGCCCGAAGAAACGCTCATAGGGGAGATTATAGTAATCGGTCAGATAGTAAACGGACATGGGGTCCACAATCAACATCTGGCTGAGGCCCTCGTGTTCCAGTGCCTGCAAGATACGTTCGACTCGCTGTTCTCTCATTACAAATACCCGTAAGCTGCGCATCCGCAGCTCCCTTTCCGAACAATCATCTTACTATTTTTTTACTCCGAAAACCAGTCCCGGGCACCGTAGTTTGTCGCACAAAAAATAAGACTCCGTGCCCTTCGGCACGGAGTCTCCCCCCTTATGATTCCGAAAAACTCAACGCTTTCCGGTCTTGTTCTGCTTTACAAGGTAGTTCGGATTTCCCGCATCCTTACCGACGTTGAACTGATCCCAAAGGAAGCTGATGCTGACTTCAACACTCTTGTGCTGGCTGTCTGCGTCTGCGTTGTTCGCCATAACTTCCGTGGAACCCGTCGTGTAAACACCCTCGGCGTCCGGATCCATAGCGACTGCGAGGAAGAGGTCCATTCTGTTGTCCGTTGCCGGGCTGCAGAGAATGGTTGCGTTCTCGATGACGTCGCGAATCTCTCTGTCGGAGAGCTTCTTCAGTGCGGAAAGTCTCATGAAGTGCACACCGCCGACCGTGAAGTAGTCGCCCTCGCTTGCGAGAGAGTCAACCAACTTAAATACGCGGGTTCCCTCAATCTTCTTCGGGCTGTACTGCTCGCCGTCCATGTAGAGTGCGATACCGAGCATATCTTCCGCTGCGCCGCTGCACTCAAGGCCCTTCATCTCAAACTTGATGCTGCTGAGCTTCGCCGCGATGCTGCCTACGTTCAGGACATCCGTGCGGAAAGCCTGTGCATAGCCGGGATACATCTCATTGATTTCAAGAACAATCTGATCGCTGCCCTTCGTGTTTGCGGTGGTGTAGACACCGACGTTTTTCGGAATCCAATCCGCGTTCACGAGCTCTGCATTGAAGTCTACATTGTTGTAGCCCTTCTGACGCTCCTTGTAAGCATCGACGCTGCCGTCCTTCGCGATCTTGTTGTAGTCCGAGGTGCCTCTCATGAAGAAGCTGTCGTCCACATAACCGCTGTCGCCGATACCGTCCACAACACTCCAGCCCGACGGAAGTGTCTCGTTTCCGTACTGTGCATAGAGGCCGAGGTCCGCAAACATCATGCTGAAGTCACCTGTCGTTGCTCTCGTCGTGACATTCAGGGTGTCCGTCCAGTATGCATAGCCGGTTCCCGCGAGAACCAGTGACAGTGCAAGGAGGCCGCCGATGATCGATTTCTTTCCTGCTCTTCTCATAACCATTCCCTTCCCTTCGTTCTCTCTGTGTTTTGTCATCCTGTACAGTTTCTGACTACAAACACAGTTTACGAAAAGAAAGGAAAGCGCACATCCGGCGAAGGTCCCCCCCTCTCGGGATACTTTGTTCCCCCTTTTTCTACTCCGAAAGTGGTAGGGACTCCGGAATCTGAACAAAAAAGCTTCGATTGCCGCAGCGAACGGTGAACATACCGTCGAGCGGAAGTCCCTCCGCATCCGGCGTGCAGACCGCAGGCTGCCTGAGTTCCTCCGCAACAAGGAGCAGACTCTCGAGGTTTTTAAGCCGTATCGCATCTGCCGGAACTTCTTCCCGGCTTTCGGTAAATACGAGCCTTGAACCATACTTCCGAAGCAGCCGACGCAGTTCGATTTTTCTGGCCTCTTCCGGCGTAGGCGCCTTGGAAAATACGAGGCCCGTCAGGACAAGGAAGAGGCCGCCCGAAAGGAGCAGGACGCCGCCCGCAAGTTTCGGGAAGGAAGGCGCCGCTTGTATGCGCTCACGTCTCGTCACGCTGCCGCTGTCCTGAATCTCGGCTCCCGTTTCCAGGGTGTAGAATCCGCTTTTCGCGTCGTCCGGCAATGGGATTTCCAGAGAAAAGGGCTTTTCCTGATGTTCCGCCTCGCTTTGCAGCGTGAATTTGCCGGAAAAGACAAGTTTCAACTCATGTTCAAAACTGCCTCCCAGCTCTCTCTCGATTTCCGCAAAGCGCTCCGCGTAGTCCGCAGGATTCAGCTGTGCAATCGTCTCTGCGAAGGCACCGCCGTCCTCTCCCGCTTGTATTTCACCGCTCTCCAGCGAAATCCGTTGCGAAAAAATCTGTTTCTTTTCGCCGTCTCGGTTAAAATAACCGGCGAGTTCCACAGCGGACTCATACTGCCCGCCGCAGCGAACCGTAAGGCTACCCTCTCCCGTCAGCTTTGCGCTGAACTTAACCCAGAGTAAATCTGCCAAATTCCGCGGATATACTGCGCCGGCCGAGAGCCATTCCTCCGAAAACACCGAGTTTTCACGGAGATGTACCCAAGGTTCCGCGCTGACACCGAGTTCATAGGAATAAAGCGTTTGCTCTCGCACTGTGCTCTCTCTTTGCATGGCCCGAAACAGGAGAAACGCGGCCGCAACCAGACAAATCAGCCCCGCCAGCGTTGTCGCAATTTTACGTCTCGTGTCAAATACAGGTCTTATGTTCTTTTTGCCCTTCTTCATTGCCTCTTCCATACTGTACCCGTCTCCTCTTCCCCTCAGCTGCCTCTCTCCGGCATTGCGCAGCTCAAGGAATTGCTGTCTCTGTTCGTAGGCCCTGCTGAATTTCCGTCGGTACCTTACGCCTGCTGTTTAAAAGCAGTACGGGAATACCGACCCGCGGGACGACCCGAATCACCGTGCCGCTGATATCATTCGGGTGAACAACTTCGGTGTCCGCGGAGGGGTTGTTGTCCCCCTTCGTGATAAACGTGCGGTTCCCTGCCTCATCCTCTCGCACCGCAAGGATTCTGTGCGTGATGCTGATATCCCCCCGGCGGAAGCTGATCACCGTCCCCTCCGAGAGTGCCTTGATTTCCTGTTCTTCGCGGAGTTTCCGCACCAGTACCACATCGCCCGGATGAATGACCGGTTCCATGCTTCCGGTCAGTATGACCGTCGGATAGACCGGAAACACACCGACACAAAACCAATAGAAGATCACGGCCGCAAGGAGTTCCGCGTACCAGCTCAAAGAACTGCTCTGCGGCTCTGTATGCTCCCCGAACTCTTCCGCGCGGAAGCGCTCTCTCACAAAGAGGAGAAAGAAAACCGGAAAACAAAGTCCTATGGCGGCATTCGCTAACCACGGCAAATCCGGCAAAAACGGAAATACCCGTTCAAAAATCCCTATGCTGCCGCTGTAAAGTACCGAAGGCCACATCCCGCCGCTCAGCACGAGTCCTGTTTGCAGGGCGCTCCGTGTAAGCGCGGGAAGCACGGTTTCCGCCGCAAACACGAAGCGATTCTCCGCGCCTTCCAGCCGCAGTGCCCGCTGTACATTGAGTTCCAAGAGAGCAAAAAACAAGGTCAACAAAACCGCGGAGAGCGTGCGGTGGCGTATGTGCTT
The DNA here is from genome assembly GCA_905370385.1 of Stomatobaculum longum. Lineage (GTDB taxonomy): Bacteria > Bacillota > Clostridia > Lachnospirales > Lachnospiraceae > Moryella > Moryella longum_A. The sequence goes on along the minus strand of CAJPKN010000039.1, from coordinate 3,837 downwards.
TCTGCTGAGCCCCAAACCGTAGGCACGTACGCCCTCTCGCACAATGAGAGGCAGAAGCAAGAGAAGCACGTTCCGTACCATGCCGCCGATCGAGCTGTCATAGGGACTCCCCTTCAGGCATTTCATAAAAACAGCGCTCACAAAACGGAGCGCCAAAAAAATTGCCGCACCGGTCAGTGCATAGATGTGCATCCCTCTCCTTTGGGCAGCGCGACGCCGCACACCGACCCGCGGCAGTACAAAGAGGAGCAGCGCTGCCATACTTCCGTACCAGAAAAGGGCAAGATACAAATTGCCCTCAAGGAGTGTTTTGAACGCCGGAACGGCAGTCCCGACCAGTAAGAACAACAGGAAAAAGAAGGCGACGGTCATAACTCTCCCGTTCTTCCGGCTGTATTTTGATATTGCTCCGTTTTCCCGTTTTTCCGAGCATTTGACTCGGTCGCAAACCCTCGGTCATCGATTACGGCGCCGTCCGCCGGAAACTCGCCTGCCTCGAGAAGCTGAACGGCCACCGGGAAGTGAAATGCCGCATTGCCCTTCATATGCAAGCAATCCGTCCAATAGGCATACGTTGTCAGCGCCCCGAACAAGTGAATTCGTTTCCCGCTGCCCGCTGTCTGCTGATCGATGCGCAACTCCGTCGCAAAGGAATAGTCTACCCAGACACCGCTGCTCGGAAACAGCCGCTCGGCAAGCGGCATGGCCATGAGACTCTCCTCGTCCACCCGAATGAAATCCGGCATACCCCCCTCCGGCTTCTCATTCTCCGCTCGCAGATAAAGACAGCAACAGAGCACATCGTCCAGCCGCTCCACGCTGCGAAAGGCAATAAGCCGCTTAGGTTCCAAGAAACCGGCATCCGGCTCATCCCAGTCATAGACGGCATTCGGAAGGGCCAAATAGACCTGTTCGGGCGTGAGCGGAATCTCTTCTCCGGGGACCGTGAAGTCGACGAGCTTTTCCTTCGCCTTCATCCCCTTTTCCGCAATCGGACAAGAAATTCGAAGATAATTTTCCCCGCCCAAAAAGTCTTCGGGGATTCCCTCCGGAAACACCAAAGCTATGCTCTTCTCATTTTCACCCGCGCTTGCCTCCATCGGCACTTCCGCAAGCACTTCTCCGCCATCCCGCACCAATACAGCGCGATATGTCCCTTCGCTCGCAAATGCGCAGTCCAGCTGCCCCGTTGCGAGCTTTCCGGCAACGCGGAGCGTACCGTCCCAATACGCGTACCCTGTCCCCAGCGCTGCCAGACAAAGTGCCAGAACAGCGCAGGGTAAGAGTTTTCCCCCCTGTCTCCTCATCTCTTCTTACCTCCTGTCCGCATCGTCCTGTTTTACACGCTGAGTTCCGAAAGACTGTCACACTTTCCCGCAAACAACACGGCCTCCACACGGCTCTTAAAGCCGAGCTTCCCGAGTATGCTGCTCACATGCTTTTTGACTGTTCCGAGCGAGATAAACAATAAATCGCCGATTTCCGCGTTGGAACACCCCCGGCTCATGAGACGCAGAACCTCGATTTCGCGCTCCGTGAGCTCCTCGAGTTTTCGATCTTCCTCCGCCGCCTGATTCAGCTTTTCCACAAGAGCGGCGGAATAGAACTTATTGCCTCGCTGCACCGCGCGGAGGCCGAACATAATCTCGTCCACAAAGGCGTCTTTCAAGATATAGGCATCCACCCCCATCTCCCGCGCCCGAAAGAAATCGCTCTCCCGCGAAGAGGAAGTGATGAAGATGGTACGTACGTCGCGTCGGCTTTCCTTGACCCATTTGAGCACATCGAAACCGCTCTCAGCGCCGAGGCGGATGTCGATGAACGCCACGCTGACCGCTGCCTCATCCATGCGTGACACCGCTTCGCGCACGGTTCCCGCCTCCAGAACCTCTTCCTCCGGACAATACATATGAATGATCTGCTCGAGTCCCTTCCGCGCCAGCGGATGGTCATCCACTACGAGATACATACGCTTTTCCCCCTTTGCAAAGCGCTCACCGGAAGGGTGAGTGTGATTTCCGTTCCCTGTCCTTCGCCGCTCTCCACGCGAAGCGATGCGCCAAGGAGTGCCGCAACCTTTTTCATACTCCGAAGTCCCTTGCCGCCGGAACCCGGGACCCTTTTTTCCTCAAAGCCGCTCCCGTCGTCCTTTACATTCAGGACGAAGCCTTCTTCCTCCGCGCGAATCTCCACTCGAATTTCTTTGGCGCCTCCGTGTCGCGCGGCATTGTTGACGGCCTCGCAGGCCACGCGGTAAAGCACTGTCTTCTGCGCCGCCGAGAGTTCTTCGATGCCGTTTGCAACCGAAACCGGAATACGGACAGCATACTGTCGCTCCGCTTCCTCCATGTAGCTGAGGAGCCTGCCCTCAAAACTTTGCTCCCCGCTGCGCGCAAAATTTCGCCCGTAAACCGTCTCCCGCAGCTCCCGCATGGTGAGTGCCGCCGTCTTTTGGAGAAGCACAATCCGCTCCAGCGCGGCCCCCCGTTTTGTCTCCTCCTTCTCGACAAAGAGTTCCAGTTCCTTCAAACCGCAGTTTAAACCGAAAAGTTTCTGGATAACCGTGTCGTGAATTTCGTCCGCAATCCGGTTTTTTTCCTCCGCGGAAATATACGCCTCCATCTGCCCCTGCATATCGAGCCCGCGAAAAATAATGCCGCAGAGCCGTACATAAAACTCCCGCTCACGCCGAACAAGCTCATTAAGACCGCTCTCCTTTACCGCAGTGCTTTCCGCATCCGCTGCCCCTATGATGAGCATGCCGTCTCCGCTGCCGCTCTCGACGGAAAAGAGCTGATAGCGCTGACCGTTCACCCGCACTTCCCCTTCGCTTCGGCTCATTGCCGTAGCCCGGGACACCAGTTCTTCCCCCTGTTTTTCCGGCATACCGCGGATGATGATTTCGCGTATCATCTGTTCCTCGTTGCGCCGTATCAAGACGCAACCCTCGGGCGATACACTCGCCGCAATCAAGGTGGCAAGTTCCCCGAGCACCCGTTCGGCATCCGTCATCGCCATGAGGGCGAAGCCTTCATACATATCCGCCACGCGGGAAAGCGCGTACTCGCTGCGCCGATTTTCTTCCACGAGGCAGCTGTTTAAGTCGCGCAGCTCTTCCCTTCCTTCGCGGATGGACTGTACATGTCGCCGCAGCACATAGAAGTTGCCGAAGGTGCAGAGAACCCCCACCAGAATGTTGCTCTCAAGCCTTACCGGATTTCTGTTCTGCTGCCCCACCAAGGCGCAGGCCACACACCAGATTGCCGCGAGCAAAGCTGTGCTCCCGTCGAACTCACCGCTTAAGCTGATCATCATGCAACAGAGTACGTACCAGAGATAAGGACTCGAGAGCCCTCCGCTCAGGTAAATAAAAATACCGTAGGCCGCGAGTTCCACACCGAGCACGGCTCTCATCGCGTCCTTGTTCTTTTCCGCTCGAACATAGAGATAATTTCCGATGAGACAGGACAGAAACATACCGAAGATAATGCCCCAGCCTGTGGGAGAGAATCTCTCTTTCTCCCACATACCCGATAAGAAGACAGCCGTCGAGAGCAGAAGGGAGATGATGCGGTAATGAATGCACAGTGTCAGATAGTCGTATTGCTTCTCTGCCTTTTCTCCCATAAGTCCCCCGGTCTTCGCTCAACAGTCTTTCCTGGGAATAAAAGTACACGGCAAATAAACCAAATCACACTTACAGCCCATCCACGGTGTCCGAGACAGACGCGCTTTCACGGACGATAAGCGCTTCTCTGCCACACTTTTTGTCCCACTCTGCTTTTAATTATTTATGCAATAATTGCGAAAATAAATCGATTTAACTTTTCTTTATCC
>CAJPKN010000038.1 GCA_905370385.1 Stomatobaculum longum | reverse complement strand
CCTTCAGGGACTCGAACCCTGGACAAATAGATTAAGAGTCTACTGCTCTACCAACTGAGCTAAAGGCGCTTTGTTTGTGTCTCGTCTCCGTGACACAAACAGTATTCTACCTGTTCTTGTGATTCCTGTCAACAAAAAATTATAATTTTTTTCGCGTTGCGATCAGACGGGAAATCTTCTGTCCGCGCGAAGAAAACTTCTGCTCATATTCGGTCATCACATTGTCCTCGGGCGCCACTTTCCCGTGCAAATCCCGGGTGACGGATTCCAGCGTCCAGCCGGCCGCCGGTATCTCCTCGAGCGACCACGCAAAGAGCCCGTCGTTGTCTGTCTTAAACCAAATTTCGCCCTCGGGTGCCAAGACCGCATCGTAGAGCTTCAGGAACTCCCGGGAGGTCAGACGGCGCATCGCATGCCCCGCCTTCGGCCAGGGATCCGAGAAGTTTAAGTAGATGCGTGCCACTTCGCCGGGTGCAAAGATTTCGGTGAGGCGCTTGGCATCCTCCCAGAGAAAAAAGAGATTTTCTCTTTCCTTCTTGCCCTGTTCCCGCTCCTCTCGCTCTTTCCGCTCAATGGCCTTTTGCAGCACGGAGGCATAGCGCTCCAGTCCGAGGAAATTCCACCCGGGCTCCCGCGCCGAGAGTTCGCGCAAAAAACGCCCTTTGCCCATGCCGATTTCCAGTGCAAGCGGCGCGTCCTCTCGAAAAAACGCGCTCCACTTGCCGCGATAACGCTCGGGCTCATTGACCGTTGCGCTCGCCCGGCGCACAAACTCCTCGCTGCCCGGTATATGTCTAAGCCGCATTGATTCTGTCTCCAATCTATTTAGTCTGAGAAGGCAAAGCCTCCGTCTCTCGCTTCGGTGCGCAGGCTGTAGAAGCGCGTTGCGAGCCGGATGAAATCCAGATAATCCGAGCAACCTGCCGTCTCATAGGGAGAGTGCATCGCGAGCTGTGCGAGGCCGATGTCGACCGTAGACAGGGCAACTTGATTGCCCGAAAGATTTCCGAGTGTGGAGCCGCCGGTGATATCCGAGCGGTTATGGAAATGCTGCAGCTTCACCCCGGCCTCGGACGCGAGATAGCGGAATACCGCGTCGCTGAGCGCATCCGTCGTATAGAGCTGGTTTGCGCTGTGCTTCACGACGATACCGCCGTTCATGTAGACACGGTTGCTCGGATCGCTCTTGTCTGTATAGTTCGGATGCACCGCATGCGCATTGTCCGCAGAAATCATGAAACTGTTTGCAATCGCACGGAGGTAGGCTGCGCGGTCCTCTCCCCGCTCGAGGAAGATGCGCTGTAATACGTCCGCGAGGAAGGTCGATGCCGCTCCCTGCTTTGTGCTGCTTCCCACTTCTTCATTGTCAAAGAGCGCAAACACCGGTGTTCCCTTGCTCTCCTTTGCCTGAAGGAAGCCTTCCAGCGAAGCCGCCGCGCATTCCAGATCGTCAAGCCGCGGCGCGGAGAAGTAACAATCCCCCTCGCCCCAGACCGTGCCCGGCATGCGGTTATAGAGGAAGAGATCCGAACCGACGATATCTTCCGGCTTTACCCCCGCCGCCTCGGCCACACAGCTCATAAACTTCTTGTCGGAGTTTCCGTCTCTCCAGAGCGGCAACATATCGCGCTGTGCGTTGTACTCATAGCCCTTGTTTGCCTCCCGGTTCATGTGAATCGCGAGATTCGGAATCATCAAAAGATCGCGGTCTATGCAGACGAGCTCGGTCCGAATTTCCGCGCCGCGCCTCACCGCAATGCGTCCCGCAACCGAGAGCGGACGGTCAAACCAAGGCGCGCAGAGCATGCCGCCGTAGCGCTCCACGTTCAGTTTGACATAGTGCCCCTCAACCTCCATGTCCGGATTTTCCTTAATTTTAAAGGACGGGGAATCGCTGTGGCTCGCAATAATCTGGAAGCTGTCCGTCTTCCCCTGCGGCAGACGAAAGGCCATCAGAGCCGAATCGTTTCTCGTCGTAAAATACTTTCCGCCCGCGCTGAGTTTCCAGCTCTCTGCCTCTCTCAGCTCCGTATAGCCCGCCTCTTTGAGACGCTTCCTGAGAACCGCAACCGCCTGAAATGCGGTGGGGCTCTCCTGAATCAACTGCAACAACGCTTCGATTTCACGCTTCATCTTCATTCTCCTCTGTTTTTGCAAACGCTTTTACAAAGCCTGTTCGCCCTCTATCATACCATCTCTCGCGCAAATAGGGTGCAAAGCTCTTGTTTTTCCTGTATAATATAAAAGAGTCTATAAAAGGAGGCCGTCATGGCAGCAGAGAGAAAAACGATTCAAGAACTCATTGAGGAAGGTCGCAGCACCACCGAGAGCCTGCTTTCTCACGCCAACTATGCGGAGGCAATGATATGTTCACGCAAGACTCTGGAAACTTTGGTTCAGAGTCTGTGCAGACGAAATAATCTTCCGATCGGTGATCTCACCGATATGCTCGATAATCTCTACCGCGAAGGTGTCATTTCCAAAGACGTCTTTGCGGGTTTCCTGAAGATTTCCATGCTCGGCGAGCGCGCACAGTCCGAGGGACAAAACGATCCCGCCTTGGCGAGCGAGTCCTTCGAACTGTTGAGCCAGGCCGTCTATGCCTATCGGCAGATGCTGGAGCACCAATCTTCGGCGCGGCGCAGATCCGCAAGCAGACGCCCGGCCAGAAGAAGAACCTCCGGCGGTATCTCTCTTGACAATCTGCCGCCCTATGTAAAAATCGGCGTTCCGCTTGTAGTCATTTTGCTCCTCATCTTCCTCGTTCGCAGCTTTGCTTCCCACCGCAAGGCAGCAGACCCGACCGTCAACGCAAGCGTCGAGAGCAGCGAGAGCAGTGCGGAAGCGGCTCTCACGACAGAGGCGGAGACCAGCGCGGTCGCTCCTTCCGCGATTACGGTTTACACCACGAGTACTTCTCTGAACGTACGCGAGACTCCGTCCACAAGCGGCAAGCTTCTCACTACGTTGCCCGCAGGTACCGTACTCGATTATGTCGGATCTTATAACGATCAGTGGACCATTATTAACTATAACGGCACGCAGGCATACGTAGCAACCCAGTACGTGACCGCTTCCGAAGTGAATCCGGCTGAGCGCGGCAACGCCTCCGCAACCAGAAGCAGTTCTCAGACCGATGCCGCCGAGACCGAGCCCGCGCTCGGCAGTACTGCCTCCGGAACCACCGCGGCAGACGAAACCAGCGCGCAAAAGGCGCAGAGCAGCTCCGCAAAAAGCAGTACGAGCAGCACCCGCTGAGCCAAGTTTGCATCTTCAAAATGCCATCCCGCGCAAACGCTGAGATGGCATTTTCCTTTTTGCCACCATGCTGTTTCGAACAGAGAGGAGGTCTGATTGAGTCGATTTTTTGTTCGTGCGGCCCAAACCGTAGCCGCGCTGCTTCTTGCACTTTGCGTTTTCTTTACAACCCTCCCGCCCCTTCAGAGTTTTGCCGCGCCGGCCTGGCCGCAGGATGTTTTGATTGAGGCGGAGGGCGGCATCTTGGTGGATGCCTCTTCCGGTTGTGTGCTCTACGGGAAAAACATTCACGAGCGCTATTATCCCGCGAGTATCACCAAAATCCTGACCGCGCTCATTGTCATTGAGCGCTGCAATTTAGACGATACCATCACCTTTTCGTATGATGCCGTCCACAATGTCGAGAACGGTTCCACGAGTGCGGGCTACGGCGTCGGCGACCGGATTACGGTCCGGGAAGCCCTCTACGCCCTCCTGCTCCGTTCCGCAAACGAAGTCGCCAATGCACTCGCCGAGCACTGCGCCGGAAGCAGAGAAGCCTTTGCCGCACTCATGAACGAAAAGGCGGCCTCTCTCGGCTGCAAGGAATCCCACTTCACCAATCCTTCGGGTCTGAACGACGAAAATCACTACACCACCGCCTATGATTATTCTTTGATTGCGATGGCAGCGTTTAAGAATCCGACTTTTGTGGAGTTCGACTCTACCACCTACTATGAGCTTCCGCCGAACAGCGCCAACGCCGAACCCTTTACCATCTATGCCGGTCACAAGATGTTAAAAAAGAGCTCCGGACTCTATTATCCCGGCATCATCGGCGGTAAAACAGGCTACACCATGACCGCCGGCAATACCCTGGTCACCTGTGCCGAGCGCGACAATCTGCGCCTCATCACCGTTGTCTTAAACGGTCACCTGACGCATTACAGCGACACAAAAAAACTCCTGGACTTCGGCTTCTCCAATTTCAAAGCCGTAAGCCCGGAGGGCAGTGACAATCGCTATGAAAAACCGCAGACGGATCTGGACCTTGTCGGCCGGCACAACACCTTGCTTTCGCTCTCGGGCGGAAAAACCATTGTCTTGCCGCGAACGGCTCAGCTCTCGGACACCACAAGTACCCTGAGTTATGAGCTTCCGGCGGATGCCCCCGCAGATGCCGTCGCACAAATCCGCTATCTCTACGGTGAGCGCACTGTGGGTTCGGTTTGGCTCTGCGCCGCAGCACCGGAATCCGACAATCCGGTTTCTACCTCTTCCAATGCGAAGGCGCTGCGCAGACTGCGCTACCGTATCACGAGCCTGCCGCGCAGACTGATTGCGGCAATTGCCGCGGGCGTTCTTGTCTTCCTGCTTCTTTTGTTCTTCCTGCATCGGCACAGAAAGCGGCAGAGAGCGGCGGAAATCGCCTTTTCGCGCAGCATGAATCGAGTCGCCGAGCGCGAGGCCTTCAACGCGCCGAAGGAACTTTCGAACGGCCCCTCCTCTGTGGAACGCTATCTGGGCGACAGTTCTCTCTCGCGGCGCGGTCGAAGAAAGGGCTTCTTCTCGCGTTTCTTTTCGAGACGGCGTTAACTCTTTTTGCGAAGCTGCTGCCGATGTCTCTGCAGACTCTGCTTTTCACTGAGAACCTGCTTCATCTTGCCGAGGCGCTCCGCTGCCTCGGCATTTACGATTTTGGTTGTCTTAATACAATATACCTTGGTGCCTTCGGTCTTCCGAAACCGCAGCTTTCCGCGCAGAAAGCCGTGTTCCGGACAAAGGGCAAGGCAGTAATAGTTGCGCTGGTTTGCGGAAAACCAGCGCAGCTTTTTTTTCAGCATGCGGTTACAGCGATAACAGAGCATATCCGTGACCGTTTTATCCCGAATGGCGCTCTCGCGGTCCGGAAATACCCGCGAGACATACTTCGCATAATCCGGAAAACAAAGATACAGTTCTTCCGCCTCATTCGCCGGCAAACGGTAGTAGTCAAGGGAACGGTAAACCTTCAGGCTGTCAAAGGGTAACGCCGCCAGAACCGCGGCCGTATAGCGGGCATCCTCAATGGCCCGGTGAAAAGCCCCCTGCTCTTTGAGCCCCAATGCTTCGACCGCGGTCGAAAGAGCCGTGACTCGCTTCTCCGCATCCGGAAAACACCTGCCGTAGAGTTTTTGAACATCATAATAGAAGAGAGGATAGGAGAACGGATTCCGCACGCGGAAAAATTGCAGGTTGCGCTGTAACTCCAGAAGGTCCGTGTCTCCCCAACTGCAGAAGAAGACCTCCTCCTCTTTCTCCATGCCGCACCACTGAAAAAAGTCCCGCATGACAGTCGCAAAGTCCTGCCCTTCGCTTCTAAGCTGTTTCGCTTGAATCTTTGTGAGTGCACGCACGCGATAATCCAGCGTAGTATAGACGAATGGGCGCACGAAGCGAGAGAACTCGGAGACCGGCTCCAGGTTCTCATTCAGCTTCACTGCGCCCACTTCTATAATCTCAAAGGGAAGGTCAGGCAGCTTCCCGACCTTCCCTCTGTAACTTTGGTTCCATTCCAAATCAAAAACGATGTAGCTTGTTGCCATGAATTAAAACTCTCCGCTGCCCATTATCTCAACGCTCTCCACCATGTCTTCCGGAAGCGTCTCGTACTGCTCCAGGATTTTTCTCTGCATTCTGTCACGCGTTGTCGAATTAATGGGATGCGCAATGTCCCTGTATCCGCCGTCCCGCGAAAGACGGCTCGGCATTGCAATGAATAGGCCCCGATCTCCCTGTATCACCTTGATGTCGTGAATCACAAACTCGTTGTCTAGTGTGATGGATGCCACTGCCTTCATAGATCCGGCTTTCTGAATCTTTCTGATACGAACATCTGTAATCTGCATAGCGCCTCCTCCGATACAGCATGGATATGGATGGCGATAGGGTGATCAACCCGGGCTCCCCTGATACTGAACTCAGATCACATACCGCTCATTCTTTTCGATAACGATTTTTACCTCCTCCGGTGTTCCGATATGGCTCGTATTTGCCCGGAGCGTATCCCGACTCTCTACGATGCAATTTTCAATCACTGTGTCATTTCCAATGTAGACGTCGTTCAAAATCACGCAATTTCGAATCACGCAATTCTGGCCGACAAACACTTTCCGGAACAGTACGGAATTCTCAACGCGCCCGTTGATGATGCAACCGCTTGAAACGAGCGAGTTTTTAACCTCCGCCCCCGGATTGTACTTTGCGGGCGGCAAATCGTCAACTTTGGTGTAAACTTCCGGATAAGTTCTGAAGAAGTACTCCCGGATATCCCGCCGCAGGAAGTCCATATTTGTCTTGTAATAGGACTCCACGCTCGCGATGTTACTCCAATAGGAATCCATTTTGTAGGCATAGATGCGCTTCAAATTCTTATATCGAACCAGGATGTCACGCACAAAATCGTAGCGATCCTCAGCTGCGCATCTCTCGATGAACTCGATCAACTGTCTTCTGCGGATAATGTAAATACCGCAGGAGATCAGTCTGGAATCCGCAACCATGGGCTTTTCATCAAATTGCGTAATCCGGTTATCGCCGTTCGTCTCCACAACGCCGAATCTCGTGATGTCTTCCAGCGCCGATGCCTCTTTGCAGACCACAGTGATGTCTGCCTTCTTCTCGATGTGATACTCAAGCACCTTGTTGTAATCCAACTTGTACACGCAGTCGCCCGAGGCAATGACCACATAGGGTTCGTGGCAACTCTTCAGGAACTGCAGGTTCTGATACAGAGCATCCGCCGTGCCGCGATACCAGTCATTGGAGGTCGCGGTGATGGTCGGCGTGAATACAAACATTCCGCCCTGCTTACGGCCGAAATCCCACCATTTCGAGGAGCTGAGGTGCTCATTCAGCGAGCGCGAGTTGTACTGCGTGAAGACAGCTACGCGCTGAATGTGAGAATTCGACATATTACTCAATACAAAATCAATACTCCGGTAGCTTCCTGCAATCGGCATCGCTGCGATGGCTCTTTTGTTGGATAACTCCCTCATGCGCTTCGAATTTCCGCCCGCCAATACGATTCCTATTGCTCTCATTTTAAGCCACCTGCCTTTATGATTGCGCCGCCGCTCTCCAGCATTCCGTCCGGATAGTCTGCCGCAACGGTCTCCCCCCAAATTGCCGTATTCTTACCGATTTTCACGTCATTCGGGATGACCGTATTTTCGCCGACCGTCACGAGATCGGAGTTGTAGACACGCCGGTCATAACAGCTCTCCCGGTATTCTCCCACCCCCAATTCGCTATTCTTGCCGACAACAACTTGTTCCGCCAAAATTGACTTCGTAATCTTTGCCCCTGCGCCAATCACAGATTCGCGCATGATGATAGAGTCACGGACCACTGCGCCTTCTTCAATCACGACACCGGCGCCGATCACGGAGTGGTACACTTCCCCGTAAATCTCGCAGCCCTCGCCAATGAGACTCGCCTCGATCTTTGCATGCTCACCGAGGTATTGCGGCGGAATAAAGTCGCTCTTCGTGAATATTCTCCAGTACTCCTCATAGAGGTTGAACTCCGGAACAATATCCACCAGCTCCATGTTGGCTTCCCAGTAAGAGGAGAGAGTCCCCACATCCTTCCAGTAGCCGTGAAATTCGTACGCAAACATGCGCTTACCCTTATCTCTGCAATAGGGTATCACGTGCTTGCCAAAATCCAACTCCGGTACCTCTCGAAGTCGCAGCAGAGCTTCCTTCAAAACCGGCCAGGAGAAAATGTAGATGCCCATAGATGCCAAATTGCTCTTGGGCTCCTTCGGCTTTTCCTCAAAATCAATAATCCGATTTGTTTCGTCCGTGATCATGACGCCAAAGCGACTGGCTTCTTCGATTGGCACGGGCATAACCGCAACGGTTAAATCCGAGCGGTTTGCCTTGTGAAAATCGAGCATCACCTCGTAATCCATCTTATAGATGTGGTCTCCGGAGAGAATCAGGACGTAGTCCGGATGATACGAGTCGATGTACTCGATGTTCTGGTAGATTGCATTGGCTGTGCCGGAATACCAGTCACTGCCTTTTGCGCTCTCATAGGGCGCGAGCAGCGTCACGCCGCCGACCGCGCGATCCAGATCCCACGGGATACCGATTCCGATATGTGCATTGAGACGGAGAGGCTGGTACTGGGTCAATACGCCCACCGTATCCACACCGGAATTGATACAATTGCTCAGCGGAAAATCAATGATGCGATATTTTCCGCCGAATGAAACCGCAGGTTTTGCAACCATCTGGGTCAGAACGCCTAAGCGGCTTCCCTGACCACCCGCCAGCAACATGGCAACCATTTCTTTTTTAATCACGCTCTCACCTCGCAGTCAAGTGTATTTCTACTTTATGAACCTCATTATGTAAACGGCAATGATGTAATTTTGAAACCGGTCCGCTTGCCTCTGCGGGCAGGCACAGCCCTGTTTTCAGACAGCTATGCCACCATAGATAGTCTGCTGCCAGTTTTAGTATATCATAATTTCCGAAAAGGTGTACAAAAGTGAGGCAAAATTCCGCAAAAATTTAAGGATTCTATCCAGAAAAATACCTCGCATCTTTCATTCGACGCTGTCACACCTCGTCTTGTCCGCCCGACTTTTCGGTTTGGCCGGACTGATAAAATACACAGCCCTGCCTTGTCCCCGCGCGCTTTGTCAGCCTCTCGATTCGAAGGCTTTTGCGACTCGCCCCTCGTTACGAAAAGTCTTTTCTAAGTGCTATCTTTCCGCCCGCCTCTGCTGTATGTACCAAAGCGTCATTTTTGTTTTGAAAGCTTGCCTTCCTGTCCCGGTTTTCGCCCGATTCCCTGCGGATTTCCCCCGCCCCCCGCCTTTTATTTTCCGACAAAGTGCGCTAGAATAGAGTAGTTATAAACTAGGCGTATTGGCGGTAGCCGTTTGCCTCGTCATTATCTTTGAGAGGAGTAAGCGAATGAAGCTCACAACAGTCAAACAAATATGGGAAAATCGAGAGGCGTATTTGAATCGGGAAATCGATTTGGGCGGCTGGGTGCGTTCAAATCGCGACTCAAAGTCCTTCGGCTTTTTGACAATCAGCGACGGCAGCTTTTTTGAGCCCCTGCAGGTTGTCTACCACGACAGCCTCTCCAACTTTCAGCTAATCCGAAAGATTAATGTCGGTGCGGCACTCATCATCCGCGGCACCCTTGTTGCTACACCGGACGCAAAGCAGCCCTTCGAAATTCAGGCGACGGAGATCTCGGTGGAGGGTGACTCCGCACCGGACTATCCGCTTCAGAAGAAGCGCCACTCACCGGAATTTTTGCGCACCATTTTACACCTGCGTCCCCGCACGAATCTGTTTCAGGCGGCCTTCCGCGTGCGCTCGGTCATCGCCTTTGCCATCCACAGCTTCTTCCAGGAGAGAAACTTTGTCTACGTCCACACGCCGCTCATCACTTCGAGTGATGCCGAGGGCGCGGGCGAAATGTTCCGCGTGACCACGCTCGACCCGAACGATATTCCGCGCACTCCGGACGGTCTGGTCGACTACCGCGAGGATTTCTTCGGCAAGGAGACCAATCTCACGGTCAGCGGTCAGCTGAACGGCGAGGCCTTTGCCCAGGCCTTCCGCGATATTTATACCTTTGGGCCGACCTTCCGCGCCGAAAACTCCAACACCACCCGCCACGCGGCGGAGTTCTGGATGATAGAGCCGGAAATCTCCTTTGCGGATTTGAACGACGCGATGGCCCTCGCAGAGGACATGCTGAAGTACATCATCCGCTATGTCTTGGAGCACGCGCCGGAAGAGATGGAATTCCTGAACCGCTTTGTCGACACCGGCCTTCTTGAGCGCCTGAACCATGTGCTGAATTCCGAGTTCGGACACATCAGCTACACGGAGGCGGTCGATATTCTGATGAAGAACAACGACAACTTTGACTATAAGGTGTCCTGGGGTACGGATCTCCAGACCGAGCACGAGCGTTACCTGACCGAGCAGGTTTTCAAGCGCCCGCTCTTTGTCACCGACTACCCGAAAGACATCAAAGCCTTCTATATGAAGTTAAACGCCGACGGCAAGACTGTCGCAGCGATGGACTGCCTCGTCCCGGGCATCGGCGAAATCATCGGCGGCAGTCAGCGTGAGGACGACTACGAGAAGTTGCTCACGCGTATGAAAGAACTCAACATGGATGAGGACGCTTACCGCTTCTATCTGGACCTCCGCAAGTACGGCAGCAGTCGCCATGCGGGCTACGGTCTCGGCTTTGAGCGCTGCGTCATGTACCTGACCGGTATTCAGAACATCCGCGATGTGCTGCCCTTCCCGCGCACCGTCGGAAACTGCGAGCTGTAAGCATAGGCTTTTTCAACAAGGAGCTAGGTCATGAAGTTTATCCACACAGGCGATCTCCATTACGGCATGAAGCCGGACATCGGAAAACCTTGGAGCACGGAGCGAGCGCAGGCTGTCAAAGATGCGCTTGCTTCGATTGTTCGGGCTGCGCGCGATGAAAAAGCAGATCTCCTCTTGATTGCGGGAGATCTCTTCCATCATCAGCCGCTTGTGCGCGATCTCAAAGAAATCAGCTACTTGTTTGCCTCGATTCCGGATGTAGCGGTCGCCGTCATCGCCGGAAATCACGATCGCATCCGCGATAACTCCGCGGTGCTCTCGTTTCCCTGGCCGAAAAACGTCTATTATTTCACCGAGTCGGCCCTGAGTTCGGTTTATCTCCGCCGCCTGAACACGGAAGTCTACGGCTTTTCCTACCACACACGGGAAATTCGGGACAATCTCCTCGAGGGCGTGGAGGCGCCGGAAAACGGACGCATACGCATTCTGCTCTGCCACGGCGGCGATGCCAAGCACCTGCCGCTCGATGTCAAGGAGCTCTCGGAATCCGGCTTTTCCTATTGCGCGCTCGGACACATTCATAAACCCGAGATTGCGGTTCCCGGCAAAGTGGCCTGGTGCGGTTCCCCCGAACCGCTCGACTTAACGGAGACCGGTCCGCACGGCTATTTTCTCGGAGAAGTCAATGACATTACTCGCCAAGTCACCTCGCTTGATTTTGTGCGACTCGCAAAAACACAGTACACTTCCCTGATTGTCCACGTCACACCGGACTCTACCAATGCGGAGTTACTGATGACTCTGAGCGATGAGCTCGCAAGACGAGGCAATCAAAATATTTACCGTCTGCAAATCAAGGGGCTCCGGGATCCGGATACGGTCTTTGATTTGGATGCACTGCGGCAGCGCTTCCGCATCGCAGAGCTCTTTGACTACTCCGAACCCAAATATGATTTTTCGCGCCTGTTTGCGGAGCATTCCTCTGATATGATAGGTTTCTTCATCCGGGAACTGGATAAGCCGAATCTGAGCCCGCTCGATAAAAAAGCACTCTATTACGGTGTGAGCGCGCTGCTCCACACGACAGAGGAAAGGGGGCAAAAGTAATGATTATCCGTGAGCTCAATATCCGCGGATTCGGTGCCCTGCAGAATCGACGCTTTGTTTTCGGCGACCGCCTGAATATCCTCTACGGTGCGAACGAGGCCGGAAAGTCGACGCTCCACCTTTTTCTCCGCGCCATGTTCTACGGTTTGGAACGCGCGCGCGGACGCGCCTCGAAAACAGACGCCTATGCACTCTATGAACCATGGTTCGGAGAGGGCGCCTACGGCGGAAGCCTGCGCTTCGAGGAGGATGGTAAGCTGTACCGCATCGAACGCGATTTTCGAAAGAATCCGCTCGACCTCACCATCATCGATGAGAGCGCCGGACTTGCCGTTGAAGATCCGGAGACCTTTCTCCGCGCTTGTCTCTGCGGCCTCAGTCAGACCGCCTATATGAACACGGTCAGCATACGGCAACTTCGAAGCGCCACCGATTCCGGTATGACGCAGGAATTAAAGAACTACATTGCCAACATGAATGCGACCGGTGAACATACGCTGAACATTGACCGCGCGACCGCCTATCTTCGCGATCAGCGCAAAGCCTTTGAACAGCGCATTGTGCCGGATGCCGCCAAGCACTATGCGGCGAATATCTCTGAAATTCGCAAGCTGGAGGAGCAGATTTCCGTTCCCGGCTACCGGAATACCATGCAAAGCCTGAGCGCTTCCAGGCAGGACAGTCAGAGTGTTCAGGAAAC
>CAJPKN010000037.1 GCA_905370385.1 Stomatobaculum longum | reverse complement strand
AGCGCCGCCATGGCCTTCGGCGCATGGGCAGCTTCGTTTCAGTCAGTCAATCAAGTCATGTATGTCAATGCGAGCAGTTTAAATGTGAGAACCGAACCCTCGACGACAGCGGGCAAGGCGCAGAGCCTTTCTCGCGGCACGGCGGTACAGGTGAACGGGCTCTCCGGAGACTGGGCGCGCATTTCGCTCGGCGGTAAGAACTATTATGTCGCGAGCCGCTACTTGAGCAGCGGCAACAGCGCTGCGGCCGGCACGACAACGGCGGCAAGTACGCCGGTCTCCGTTCCGGAGGGCGTCACGGTCAGCGATATCACGGTCAGCGATAACCTGCGCTTTGCCTCGTCTTCGAAAATCAAGACGGGAACGGCAAAGCTCTACAAGAACACCAAGGGCAAGTACGGGGATAAGGTAATCTGCGTCAATGCGGGTCACGGCACCAAGGGGGGCGAGCGCGTCAAGACTCTCTCGCACCCGGACGGCAGCCCGAAGGTAACGGGCGGCACAAACCAGCGCGGTGCGGTGGAGTCCATGGCGGTGTCCTCGGGTATGACCTTCCAAGACGGAACGGCGGAGAGTACGGTGACCTTACAGGAGGCACAGATTCTGCGCGACGTGCTTTTGCAGCGCGGCTTCAGCGTACTCATGATACGCGAGAGCAGCGATGTACAGCTCGACAACATTGCGCGCACGGTGCTCGCAAACAACTATGCGGCCTGCCACATTGCCGTTCACTGGGACAGCACGACTTCGGACAAGGGCGCATATTTCATGAGCGTTCCGGACGGCCTCAAAAAGATGGACCCGGTCTCCTCGACCTGGCAGAAGAGCGAGGCTTTCGGCGAGGCGCTGATCGGCGGCCTGAGAGGCAGAGGCGTGAAGATTTTCGGCAGCGGTTCCATGGATGTGGATCTCACGCAGACTTCGTATTCCACGGTCCCGAGCATTGATATTGAGCTCGGCGACAAGGTATCGGATCACAGTGAGGCGACCCTCCGAAAGCTCGCAGAGGGCTTGGCGGACGGCGTCACGCAGTATTTTACAAAATAAGGGACATCCGACAGAGGGAAGTCTCCCGCAAAACAGGAGACTTCCCTTTTGTTGTGCGGCAGACAGCAGAAAGGAGAGAACAATGGGAGAGCGTTTGACCGGAGCGGACGTTCGAAAAATCGAGGCGGAGATCGAAGAGCGGAAGCTGGTGCTTCGCCCCGAGCTCATTCAGGCCGTCAAGGAGGCCAGAGCCCAGGGAGATCTCTCGGAGAACTTTGAGTACTATGCGGCAAAGCGGGAAAAGAACCGGAACGAGAGCCGTATCGCTTATCTGGAGCGCATGCTCAAGTTCGCGACCATCATTGAGGACCGTGCGGCGGCGGATGAAGTGGGTATCAACAAGTCGGTCGAGGTCTACTTTATCGACGACGATGAGAGCGAGCGCTATAAAATCGTGACGGGCATACGCGGCGATACCACAGCGGGGCGCGTCTCGATCGAGTCGCCGCTCGGGAAGGCGCTCTTGGGGCACAAGGTCGGCGATCTGGTCCATGTCGCACTGCCAAAAGGCGGCTACGATTTGGAAATTCGCGCCATCGAGGCGGATGACAGCGACGATGAGATTCGCTCTTTCTGAATTTGCGCGGGGACGCCACGAAGAGAGAAAGCTGTCGCAAAGCTTCCTGAAATGACGTATAATTCAGCTATATGCAGGGAAGATTTGACGACTTGAACAAATCAATGACAGGAGGACAGGGGTATGAAAACGACATTGGTTGTGCTGGCCGCGGGAATCGGTTCCCGCTTCGGAGGAGGCATTAAGCAGCTCACGCCTATGGGCCCGAACGGCGAAATCATCATGGACTATGCAATCTACGATGCGAAGCGCGCGGGCTTTGACAAGGTAGTCTTCATCATCCGCAAGGATCTTGAGAAAGACTTTAAGGAAATCATCGGCGACCGCATCTCGAAGGTCATCGAGACCGACTATGCCTTCCAGGAAATCGACGATCTGCCGGAAGGCTTCACGGTTCCGGAGGGCAGAAAGAAACCCTGGGGAACAGGACAGGCAGTGCTTGCGGTGCGCGGCAAGGTCAACGAACCCTTCGTGGTCATCAATGCGGACGACTACTACGGTCCGGAGGGCTTCAAGGCCATCCACAAGTACATGACCGAGGAGATGGATTTGACGGGAGAAAAGCTCGACATGTGCATGGCGGGCTTCATTCTGAAGAATACGCTCTCTGAGAACGGCACCGTGACGAGAGGTGTCTGCAAGGTCGATGAGACTCACATGCTGAAAGGCGTGCGGGAGACCTTTGAAATTCGCATGGAGGACGGAGCGCTGAAGGCAGAAGACGGTGAGGGAAAGCCGGTTACGCTGACGGCGGATCAGTATGTCTCCATGAACATGTGGGGCTTTCCGCCGAAGTTCATTGAGGTGCTTGAGAAGGGCTTCCCGGAATTCCTCGCGGCGCGCGGCACGGAATTGAAGAGCGAGTATCTCCTGCCGACCATTGTGGACAAGTGCATTCAGTCGGGTGAGGGCAGTGTGAAGGTATTGCCGACGCACGACAAGTGGTTCGGCGTGACCTATCAGGAGGATAAGCCGACCGTCGTTGCAGCGATTCGCGAGCTCATTCGGACGGGAAAGTATCCGGAGAAACTCTATGACTAAAAACTGCCTCACGCTGATCGGAATGCCGGCTTCCGGCAAGAGCTCCGTCGGTGTCGTGCTGGCAAAAAAGACAGGTCGCCGTTTTGTTGACGGCGACCTTCTGATTCAGGAGCAGAACGGAAAACTCCTGAAAGAGCTGATTGCCGAGCGGGGAGATGACGGCTTTCGCGCGCTGGAGGAGGAGACCCTTGCCGCACTCGAGACCGAGAATGCGGTCATTGCGCCGGGGGGCTCCGTGATTTACGGCGAAAAAGCCATGGCGCGGCTCAAGGCGCTGGGGCGCGTCATCTACCTAAAGCTCTCCTATCCGGCAATACGGCGCCGACTCGGTGATTTGACGGCGCGCGGCGTCAGCATCAAGGAGGGGCAGAGCCTCCGGGATCTCTACCGCGAGCGCACGGTGCTCTATGAAAAATATGCCGATCTCGTGATCGACGAGACAGGCCTCAGCACGCGCAAGGTGGTCGATGCCATCCTGCGGGCCATAGGCGAGGGCGGGGACAGCGTGCCGCCGGAGCCGCCGAAAAAAGCAGTACGTCAGAGGAGGAAACGAAATGGCAAAGGAAGTGTGGCGCGGCGGCAACATGCTGTATCCGGTGCCGGCCGTGATGGTGAGTTGCCGCGGAAACGACGGAAGCAGCAATCTGATCACCGTCGCGTGGGCGGGGACAGTCTGCTCCGATCCGCCGATGGTGTCGATCTCCGTTCGCCCGGAGCGGCACTCGCACCGTCTGTTGGTCGAGAGCGGCGAGTTCGCAATCAATCTGACCACGGAGGCACTGCTCCGAAAGGCCGATGAAGCGGGCGTGCGCTCAGGGCGGGACTGCAACAAGTGGGAACTGCTCGGACTCACCGAGGAGGAGGCATCTAAAATCAAGGCGCCGCTTGTCAAGGAGAGTCCCGTGAACCTCGAGTGCCGCGTGACAGAGCGTATCCCTCTCGGCACGCACGACCTCTTTCTCGCGGAAGTGCTTGCGGTCGATGTGGACAAGGGCCTGATGGACGAGAAGGGGAAGTTCTGTCTGGAAAAGGCAAAGCTGGTCGCGTATTCCCACGGGGAGTACTATGCGCTCGGCGCGCTGCTCGGCACTTACGGTTATTCGGTGCGAAAGAAAACAAAAAAATGAGCTTGGGAATACAGCTACGGCGTGTTGCAGTAGCTGTATTTTTTTGGGATAATGAAAAGATAGCCAACAATCGCAGCGCAGGAGGAGAGAAATGAGAACACTCAGCGAACAGGATATACGTCCGCTTGCTCCCAATGACAGCGCTTTTCGAAACGGAAAGAAAATTTCGGACAGCGGTGCCTTTACGGAGCGGGTTTGCTCGAAGGACGAGAGTTACTACGCAGGCAGTTGCAAGGGCTCCGGGAAGAGCCTCTATCAGGTTTCCGCCTGCTTTGAAGAGGGCAAAGCGCCTGTGATACGCTGCAGTTGCCCGAGCCGCCAGTTTCCCTGCAAGCACGGGATTGCCCTTCTGTTCGAGATTGCCGCGGGCAAGGACTTTGCCGAGACGGAAATTCCCGAGGATATCGTAAAGAAGCAGGAAAAGCTCAAAAAACGGGACGAGAAAAAGAGCGAAGAAAAGGCCGAGCCTGCCGAGGGAAAGCCGCAGGCAAAGAAAAAGAGCGCGAGCGGACAGACGGCCTTCCGAAAGAAGACGGAAAAACAGCTTGAGGGCCTCGCGCTCCTTGACGAGGCGCTTTCGCGTCGCATGAAGCTGGGCCTGCTCTCGGGCATCACGAATATGAAGGAAGAGGATGCGCTCCTCGTAAAGCGACTCGGCGACAGCTATCTCTCCGGGCCGCAGCAGCTCTTTAAGCGCTTTACCTTTCTGCTTAACGAGGCAGGGTATGCGCGGGAGCAGGCGAAAAAAGAGCGCCTTTTAAGAGGCGCCGTGCGGGAACTCGAAAAGCTTCGCACCCTGGTGCGCCGCGGCAGCGCCTACTTAACGGAGAGACTGGAGGCGAAGGCCGGCGAGCCGGATGCGAATCCGCTCTACGATGCGCTCGGCGGCGTTCGGAAAAAGGAGGAATTGGAGACACTCGGCTTAAAGCTCTCCGAGACAACACTGCTTCAGCTTGCCTTCGAAGTGCGCTACGACGAGGCGAAACGGGAGTTCCTGGACCTGGGACATTGGATTTCCCTTTCGGACGGAACCCTTTACCGCGAGATGAATTTTAGACCCGTCAGCGCAAAGAATTATATTGCGGAGAAGGACAGTTCCGACCGGAGACTCCGCGCGGAGCACTTCCCCTATTACCCGGCCTTTCCGGGTGAGGCAGCGCGCATACGCCTCGAGGACGCAATTGCGGAGCAGCCGGAAGCGGCGGATTTTGCGCGTATTATCGGCTTTGCGGCGCCCATCGCGCAGGCGGCAAAACAGGCGGCCAAGGCGCTTCAGTCGGTGCTCGCGGAGGACAAAGCGCCGGCGCTTTTGCAGCTTTCGGATGTAGCGGTAAAAGAGGACGCAGTCTATCTGAGAGATGCGGCGGGAAGCCTGCTTCGGATCACGGATGCAAACGGCAGCGAGGCGGCACTTCGCCTGCTCTCGCAATTTGATACCGGGAAGAGCGCGGTCTTCGGGCTCTTCTTTGCGGATGAAGTGCGGCGGGAACTCTGCTTTTTGCCGCAGAGTCTGGTGACCGGGCGGGGCATCATCCGCCTCATGCTTTGAGCGGGGAGGGAAACGCATGAATGCGGAAATATTGACTTCGATGAGAGAGAGTCTTTTTCAGTGTGCCCTCACGGGGAGCGAACGCATTGCGGAGGATCCCCGCTTTTCGCACGCTCTCGCGGAACTCGGGAATCACCGCGGCGAGGCAAAGGTCTTAGAAGAACTCGCGCGCCGCGGAGAACAGCTTCTTTTGCCCGCGGAGGAAAGAGGCACGCAGATTCTGGACTTACTGGCACTGTTGGACGCAGTCCTGCTCACACAGAGCAAGGCTGCGGGAAGCGGGGACGAAGTTCCCTTAGAGGAAGCCGTGCGAAAGGAGGAAATCCCGGAGCTCTATTATCGGCAGGAGAGCTACCGAAGCCTCGAGAGCCTGCGCCTCGCCCTGACCGAGAGCGGCAAGGGGCGCATGGAAGTGCTGAAGGCAGCAAGAGAGAGTAAGCGCCCCTATCTCGAGGATCTGAGACTCCAAGAGCTCTTCCTCCGTGCGCTCAGCGATCGCTATGCGGAGTTTGCGGATGAGGTGGAGAACTGGATTTTAGAGGAGCGCCCCAAGGCCTTTCTGCCCCTTTTAGAGCGTGCCTTTTCGCCGGAGCAGAAGGAAAGGGTGCAGCTGCGCTATTTTTCGCTGATCGACGCGATTTCCGGCGGCGGAACCAAGGAATATTACTTAGACATCATCGCGAGATCGCAGGGCGATTTAAAGGAAGCCGCAATTGCGGCGCTCGGTGAAGATCCCGCGAACTATGAGTGCCTGCTTGCGCTCGAAAAGACAGAAAAAAACAAGGCCCATGCAGCCGTCATCGGCGCACTGGTAAAATATCCGCAGGCGGAAGAGCTGGTGAAGCAGGCTTTTTTAAATAAGCCGGATCGCTATATCGATGCGGTTTCGTACAGCAGACTCCCCTATGTCGCGGATTTAATTGCCGGGGAGATGGAAAAACTCTATCTCGCGTGTGAGAAGAACGGCAGAGACAAAAAGGATACGGATAAGATTGCGACGCTCTGGACCGCGGCCATCGACATGGAGAGCCCGGCTTTGCTCGCGCAGTTACAGCGCTCCGGAACCCTTGCGGAGAGCCGGAGAGATTACTATTTGCTCACGGCGATGTTACGCGTGCCCTTCAGCGCGGAATTGCGCGAGAGCTTGAAAGCCCTGATACCGACAATCCCGATGCGGAACAAGAGAAACCGATTCTCGTTTTTACTCGCGCTCGAAGAGCTGACGCCGGAAGAGAGCTTTCGCCGCTTTTCGCCGCCTTTTGAGGAGCGCCTGCTTGACAAGGTGCTCTCATCTCCCGAGGCAGCAAAGGAGAGACGCGAGGACTGCGAGGGTATTTTCGAGGCGGTGCAGAGCTTTTCGAAGCGCCCGGAGTATGGCTGGGCACATCTCGATCCGCGCTGGTATCCCCTGCTCTTAACGTATAAGCACTACAACGAGAACGAAGGGGGGCTCCGCGCCCTGTACCGCGAGGACATACCGCGGGCCAAGGAACTCTGGAGTGCTTGGGAGTATCGAAACGTACAGTATCGCCCCGTGACGGTGGAGGATATCGAGCGTCTCAAAGCCTACGCTTGGACGGACTTCTCGAAGGTCTTTGACGGCAGCATAAAGACTTGGCAGAGGCGTGGATTCTATAACTATGACTTAACGGAACTCAGTGAGCAGGCGCTTTCCATCGGACTTCCGAAGGATGAGCTCATTGCTCTTTTGGAGCGGGTCTATAAGGGCGTGAACATGCGGAGCAACAACTACGGAAACGCGACGCAGCGGCTCGGCGCGGCGATTCAGGCGCTGAAGGACGGCGCAGAGCCGGCAGAACTCACATGGTAAGAGAAGGAGACAGGATGGAACAGAAGGAAGTACAGCGTCGCCCGGCGGAAGAACTCTTCAGGGAGGAACTGGACGCGCTCAAGGCAGTGGAACAGTATGAAGTCCCCGCGGGTTGGAACATGTCGCCGCGCTCGGTGCTCACCTATATTCTCGGCGGCAAGGCGGGAGATGTCGAAATCACGCCGAAGTACATCGGAGACCGGCGCATTGTCGAGATTGCGGTCGCAACCCTGATGACAGACCGCTCCCTCCTCTTAATCGGCGAGCCCGGCACCGCAAAGTCCTGGCTCTCGGAGCATTTGACCGCGGCCATCAACGGGGATTCGAGCCGCGTCGTGCAGGGCACGGCCGGTACGACCGAGGAGCAGATTCGCTACTCCTGGAACTATGCGCTCTTAATTGCCGAGGGCCCGAGTGAGCGGGCGCTTGTAAAGACGCCTATTTTCCGCGCGATGGAAGAAGGCAAGATTGCGCGCTTTGAGGAAATTTCCCGCTGCGCGCCGGAGGTGCAGGACGCCCTCATTTCCCTGCTCTCGGAGAAGCGCGTCTCGATCCCGGAGTTAAACCGCGAACAGGCCGCTCTGCGCGGCTTCTCGCTGATTGCGACGGCAAATACGCGCGACAAGGGCGTGAACGAAATGTCCGCCGCGCTGAAGCGCCGCTTTAACATTGTGATTTTGCCGAGTCCGAAAAACCTCGAGGCGGAGGTTGAGATTGTCGAGAGCCGCGTGAAGCAGCTCTCGGCGCAGCTCCGCCTGCCGGCGGCTCTGCCGGAGGAGGAAGCGGTTCGCAAGGTCTGCACCGTATTCCGGGAGCTAAGGAACGGCGAGACCCTGGACGGTGGGCAGAAGGTAAAGAGCACGCAGAACGTGCTCTCGACGGCAGAGGCAATCTCTCTTCTCGTAAACAGCATGGCGCTCGCCGGAAGCTTCGGAACGGGCGAGGTGAGAGACAGAGATCTTGCGGCAGCGCTGCAGGGAGCCATCGTGAAGGACGAGGAGAAGGACAGAAAAATCTGGGAGGAGTACCTCGAGCACATCATGAAGCGACGCGGCAGTGAGTGGGCAGAGCTATACGATGCCTGCCGCTCGCTCTGAGACGCGGAGACACTATGAAGGCTGCGGAAAAAAGCCCTGTCTTGGTCGGCATACGCCATCACTCGCCGGCGGGGGCACACTATATACGGGAGTTGCTAAGGGAGACGAAGCCGGACTGCCTTTTGATTGAAGCACCGGCGGACTTTGCGGAACTGATTCCCGCGCTGACGGACCCCGCGCTTAGGCCGCCCTTTGCGGTCATGGCCTACACGGTCGAGGCGCCGGTTCGGAGTGTACTCTATCCCTTTGCGGTTTATTCGCCGGAGTTTCAGGCGATGCTCGCCGCCAAAGAGCTCGGCATTGCGCTCGCTTTTTGCGACCTGCCCTCGCCCTATATGATAGGTCTGCAGCTCGCGGCGGAGAAATATTACGAGCGGCAGAGCGAGGAAGAGCGGGAGGCGGCGCAGAGAGAGGCCTCCGCGCTCGGTGACACCGAGAGCTTCTGGGAGCGTTATCTTGAGCAGAGCGAGAACTTAAGCGCGTATTTGGAGCGCTCCCGCATTTTCGGCGAGGGTGCAAGAGAGGCAGCGCCGGGCGAGCACATCGAACAGGCTTGGAACGGGCTACGCGAGGCCTATATGCGCCGCATCATTGCGGAAAAACAGGCGGCCGGCATTGCGGCGGATAAAATCGTCGTGCTGACCGGTGCCTTCCACAGTGCGGCGCTCTATGAGGGCGAGTGCCTCGACGACGCGGCGCTGAAGGCACTCCCGCAGTATGAGGTGAAAAAGACGCTGATGCCCTATTCCTACCAGCGGCTCTCGCGCCGCGCGGGCTACAGCGCGGGAAACAAGGTGCCGGCCTATTACGAGCTCCTCTGGGATGCCCTGCGAACGGGGCAGCCGGAGAGCCATGCGGCGCGCTATCTCTCGACCCTTGCCGGGCATATCAGGGAGCGGGGCGGCATGGTCTCATCGGCGGAAGTCTTGGAGGCAAATCTCTTGGCACAGAGCCTTGCGTCACTCCGGGAAGGGCGTTACCCGACCCACGACGAGCTGCAGGATGCCGCGGTGACCTGCATGGGGCACGGGAGCTTCGGCGAGATTGCCGAGGGACTCGCGCTCACCGACATCGGCACGAAAATAGGCGAGGTGCCGCGAAGCGGTCTGCTCACCTCAATTCAGCAGGACTTTGCGGATCAGTGCGCGGACTTAAAGCTGAGCTTCGGTTTGGTCGCGGAAAAGCTCCGCTTGGATCTCCGCGAAAATCGCCGTGCAAAGAGCGAGAAGAGCGCCTTTTTACAGCTGCGCCGCTCCTTCTTTTTGCAGCGGCTGCGCCTTCTCGGAATCAGCTTTGCCGTTTGGCAGGACAGCAGACAGCAGGATGCGAGCTGGGAAGAAAACTGGGTGTTAAGCAGGACGCCGGAGGCGGAGATGCAACTCGCCGAGGCCGTCTTAAAGGGAGATACGATAGCGCACGCCGTGAGCTTCGATTTGCAGGAGAAGCTCACGGCGGCGGAACAGATTGCGGAGATTACGGAGCTCTTAGAGAGCGCCTTTCTCTGCGGCATGCCGGAACTCTTGCAGGCGGCGGTCAGTCGTCTTGACAGCGCGAGTATCGATCAGATTTCCATAGAGGAGATTGCGCGGACAGCCAAGACTCTCTCGCGCATGCTGCAGTTCGGGGATGTGAGACAGTCGGATGTCTCGGTGCTTCGCCCTATTTTGGAGCGCCTTTTGCTCCGCGCGAGCCTTACCCTCACGGATGCCTGCTTCTGCGACGACGAGGCGGCGGGGCATCTCGCAAAGAGCATCGAGGACATCCAGAGTATCTTCAGTGTGGAAAAGGGCTTGCCGAGCGAGAAGTGGGAGCATGCCGTTCGGGAGCTTTCGCGCCGGGACGATCTGAATGCCAAACTCTCGGGACTTGCGACTGCCATACGCTTAGACAGCGGCGATTTAAGCGAGGAAGAACTCTCGCGGGAAATCAGCCGTCGCATGTCGATCGGACTTCGGGCAGAGCTCGGTGCGCTTTGGTTCGAGGGGCTCTCGCTTCGAAATCACTATGCGCTGATTGTGCGACGTGTGGTGTGGGAGAGCCTGAGCCGCTATCTCGACGAGATACCGGAAGAGAGCTGGAAGCGCGCCATGGTCTTTTTGCGCCGCAGCTTCGCCCTCTACAGCGCGAGCGAGAAGGATATGGTCGCCGAAAACCTCGGAGAAATCTGGGGCTTAGAAAAGGAACAGCTCAGCGAAGTTCTGAACGCGGAGCTCAGCAAAGAGGAAAGTCAGGCGCTCGCATCGTTTGATTTCGACGATTTTTAGGGAGAGAGAATATGAACGAAAACGAAGCGCGAATTCGGAAGTGGAGGCTGCTGCTCGGCAGAGAGAGCGAGGAGCGCTGGAAGCAGTACGGGAGCGGCACGGACAAGCTTCTCTCCGATGAGGATAGGCTCATGGACATTGCGCTCGATGCGATTTACAATGCGGATGCCTATTTTTCCTACGGAGACGGCAATTCTTCCGGCGGTATGCGGGGCGGAAGAGAGACAAGCACCATAAGCCGTTGGCTCGGCGACATCAGAAGCCTGTTCCCGCCGGATTTGGTTAAGCTGGTGCAGGGAGACGCGGTGGAGCGCTGCGGCCTAAAGGAACTTCTCTTTGAGCCGGAGCTCCTGGACGCCGCCGAACCGAGCGTGGACCTCGGCAGCATGCTGCTCCTCTTAAAAGACCAGGTACCGCAGCAGAGCAAGGAGAGTGCGCGGCGCTTTATTCAGCGCATCGTTGAAGAGATTCAGCGCCGTCTCGCGGACGATTTGCGCCGCTCGGTGACGGCGGCCTGCAAGCGGACGGAACACACACCGATTCCCTCGGCCTCGGGGCTTGACTTTAAAAAGACCATACGCCACGGACTCAAGAACTACGATGCGGCGAAGAAGCGCATCCTCCCCGAGAAGTACTACTTCTTTGCGAAGCAGCAGAATAACGCCGCCAAGTACCACATCATCCTCGACATCGACCAGAGCGGCTCGATGGGAGAGTCGGTGCTCTACGCCTCGGTCATGAGCAGCATACTCGCCTCCCTCCGCACGGTGAAGACCAATGTGGTCGCCTTTACGACAGAGGTGGTCGACCTCAGCGATAAGACCGAGGACCCGGTTGAGTTGCTCTTCGGCTTTCAGCTCGGCGGCGGCACCGATATCAACAACTCGGTTAAGTACTGCGAGAAGCTGATCGAGGAGCCGAAGAAG
The DNA here is from genome assembly GCA_905370385.1 of Stomatobaculum longum. Classification (GTDB taxonomy): domain Bacteria; phylum Bacillota; class Clostridia; order Lachnospirales; family Lachnospiraceae; genus Moryella; species Moryella longum_A. The sequence goes on along the minus strand of CAJPKN010000037.1, from coordinate 1,033 downwards.
ACCCTCTTTTTCCTAATCACCGACCTCATGGAGGGCGGAAACCGCGCGGCACTCATGCGTCGCCTTGCGGCGATGAAGGAAGCCGGGGTCCGCGTAATCGTTCTGCTCGCGATTGCGGACGGCGGCGCGCCCTATTACGACGAGCACAACGCAAAGCACATCGCCTCTCTCGGCATTCCCTGCTTTGCCTGCAGCCCGGAGCGTCTGCCAGAACTCCTTGAGACCGCACTGAAGGGCGGAGAAATGCGGCAGTTCGAAGGAGATGCGCGTCAAGCGAAGAAATCCGTGCTATAATGTTGCACCGGTGAGTTCGAAACCATCCTCACCTAAAACAAAACTATGGAGGAAACACAAATGAAAGAGAAGTCCCTTGGAAACACGAGGGCGCTGGTCAATGCAGCGCTCCTCGCCGCAGTCTATGCGGCGATCACCTACATGACCAAGCCGATCAGCTTCGGCGCGGTGCAGTTCCGCATTTCGGAGGCACTCTGCATCCTGCCTGTCTTCACGGTTTCTGCCGTGCCCGGGCTCTTTGTGGGTTGCTTTCTCGCAAACTTCCTGTCCGGTGCCGCGCCGCTTGACATTGTCTTCGGCAGCCTTGCGAGCTTAATCGGCGCCTACGGCACCTATCGGCTTCGCGACAAGGGATATCTTGCTTCCCTGCCGCCCATTGTGAGCAACGCGCTGATTATTCCCTTTGTGCTGCGCTACGGCTACGGCATTGAGGGCTCGCTGCCCTTCTTCGGCCTGACCGTCGGAATCGGCGAAATCATCGCAATCGGCATTCTGGGAAATATGCTTCGCCTGGCGCTGTTGCGCTACGGCAACAAACTCTTTCCGGAGGGCGGCATCGCCTGAGCGGAGAGCGGGTTTGAACGCATTTGTTTGAGGAGAGACAGAATGGAAACAGTCAGCATTGATTTTGGAAAGCCCTGTCGCGTCTACTTTATCGGAATAGGCGGCGTCAGCATGAGCGGACTCGCGGAGATACTAAAGAAAGAGGGCTTCACGGTGAGCGGAAGCGATGCGCGCG
>CAJPKN010000036.1 GCA_905370385.1 Stomatobaculum longum | reverse complement strand
AGAATGCCGGCGAGCTGTTTGATGCTGATGTGCTCCCGGTAGACCAGAAAGCCGATCACCAGCAGTGCAAGGGCGAGACACATACTCGATGTCAGCGCACCGTTACTCACCTTCCAACCGGAGCGGTACAGAAACACATACCCGACCTCGATTCCCACAATCGACAGACCGAGGACATACGAAGTCCAGTTCGCCTTGCCGAGTTCCGGAAGCAGGGCGTTCGGTTTGACACTCGCAAGGAACAGGGCTGCCGATACTCCCCCGGCAGCAAGATACGTGATGGTGAGCGCTCCGAAGGTATTTGCGCCCTTCGGCATCGATTTCGTACAAATGTTGTAAAAACAATTTGATCCCACAATCAACAGCAAAGGCCAAAGCATCTCCCACATCTTACTTCCTCCGAAGATTTTCTCTTTCTCAGACTTCCTGTCAGATACAAAGGTAAACACATTGCGCAAGCAAGTTTGACGCCTGTTTTTCGGACTAAAAAAGAACGGTTCCGCAATGCGTGACCGTTCTTTCCTATGGCGTGAGACGAAAACGTGTCACTCATGTAACCGTTCCTTATCAAAGTTAAGTCCAAACCGCTTTCGTTTGCACTTTTTATGACAGCTATCTGTATTTTGCAACCTGCGCGCCGTTATTAACCTATCAAACTCGAATTGTTCTGTTTTTATTATAGGTTCTGCTTATGGACAAATCAAGTGCAATGCGCAGCAAAACGCCGAAATTTCAATGAACACTCGAGCAAAATTCATTCAGTTTTCCTCTCTCACTTGCGTTCACATCCTCGAACTCGCTTGTAATTCGCAAACACCTCTGCCTCCGTTAGCACGCGCAGTTTTTCATGCGGCAAATCGCGCGTTTATCGCTTTTTATCCTTCATGAGCTCGGACAGTACACCAAACGGCGTGAGCAACAACGAAATCAAAACAATCGTACCCAGCCCATTGTTCCCTCTCTTTTGCCGGTTTTTCTCTTGCATATTTTTAATATCGGTTCCGAGACGCTCAAGATAGCACTCCTCATCGCTCAGGGGGATGGGTTCACGCGGCAACAACGGCTCCCGCTCAGGATGAAGCTTTACAATTCGTTCCTTTAGTTCCTGCGCTGTCGTCTTCCAGGGGCCGAGCCAGAGGAAGGGATTGTAACCGGCAGCTCTCACACAATCAAAGCAGACATAGTAATGCCCTTTGACCATAACTTTATTGAATTGAACTTTCTGACTGCAAATGGCGCAGTACGGAATCATTCCCCAGCAGTCCCGAATATTCTTGACCTCTGTCTGCGACCCGCGTGGAGCTTCGGGCTCGCGCAGCAAAAAAGGCTCGCGCTCAGGATGAAACTTTAAAATTCGTTCCCTCAGTTCCGGCACTGTCGTTCTCATATTGCCGAGCCAGAGGAAGGGATTGTGGCCGGCCGCCTTCACACAATCATAACAGACATACTTAAACCCCCTGACCAGTACCTTTTTTAAGATAACTTTCTGACCGCAAATCGCACATGTCGCCATCTTTGATCCTCCTGTCTCCGCGTTTCGAAGAGCCGCCTGCACCGCCCTGTTTATCTACTTACTCTACTCCCAAAAGTCGCTTGAATCAAGCAATGTCCTCGCTGAAACAGGGACTTTCCACCGCTACGATATCCTCAATCGGAATCCGGATTCCGTCCGTCAGGTATATGCATCGCGGGAAGTCCGTTATCTTCCTGAGCCGCCCGCTTACCGTTACATAAGCGCCGCCCGCCTTGCGCGCATCCGGCACATAGTATAAGAGACTCAGTTCCGGCTGCTCCTTCTGCCGCTTCGCAAGTTCCGCGAGCCGCTCCCCGAGGCGCTCTGCCTCCTGCGGATCCAGTTCCACACGCGCTTCGGTGAGTCTTGCGGTCTCCGAGACCGCGGCATCGTAACCGGTGAGTGCCGCAAAGGGCAAAAACTGCGCGGCTCTGTCCTCCATCGGCATGGGCCTATGCTTCTTTGACTGCGGTCGCGCTAAATGTAAGATGTCATCGTACACCCCGCTCACGCCCTGTGCCCTCCGATCTGCTCATTTCTGTCCTTTCCGGTCGCGCCGTCTAAGAGACTGCGCCCCTTTAGCAGCGCATTCTTTCCGAACTTTTTCTTGATTGCGAGGGTCGCCTCCTGTAATTTCCGCTCGCGCTCCCGCCGCGCTGTCTCCTCTGCCTGCTTTGCCTCCTCCGCCGCGTAGTCGGTGAAGAGACTGAGCTGTGCATAGCCCTCGAAACGTTTCCCTGCCTCTCTCTCCGTAATCACATGGCTTGCGCTGAGTGCCAGTCTGCGAACCGTAAGCGCGGGATTCACAATGCGGTCAAAGAGTGCGGAAAACACCGCGACCAGCTCCCGCGCCGAAGAGCTGTAGTGCGGCAAGCCTTCGCTCCCGTGCGCATGCTTCGGAAGCTGCCGTCCGTAGTAGTCCGTGACAATCTCGCCGCGATAGTGTTTGCGGCGCTCGGGGTCACTTAGGTTCTCAAGATCGTAGCCGACTGTCAAAACCACTTGGTCGGTCACAAGTTCTTTTTCCACGAGTTGAAGGGCAAGAGCATCCGCCATCTCGAGCATCACGATTTTTGCCTTTTCGGCTTCATAGGGCGTTTGTAACACCTGCCCTTCTCCGAGGCTCTTGCTCGCCGGACGGTAGGCCTTTACATCCGCAATGCCGCAGGGCTCATAGCCCCAGGCATGGTCGATTAAGAGCTCTGCATTCTTTCCGAAAAGACGATAGAGTAAGTCCTCATCTTGCAGAGAACAGCGCGCCACATCTCCCATCGTATAGATCCCGTAGGCTTCGAGTTTCCGCGTATACCCGCGCCCGACTCGCCAGAAGTCCGTGAGCGGTCGGTGGGACCAGAGTTCCCTGCGGTAACGCAGCTCATCCAGCGCCGCAATGCGAACGCCGTTTTCATCCGCAGGACTGTGCTTTGCCCTGATATCCATAGCAACCTTTGCGAGATAGAGGTTCGTCCCGATTCCCGCTGTCGCTGTGATGCCGGTGCTTTCAAGAACATCCAGCATCATCTTTTTCGCAAGTTCCTTCGCCGTAAGGCGATAGGTTTTTAGATAGGCCGTCACATCCAGAAAGACCTCGTCGATCGAGTAGACGATGATGTCCTCCGGGGCGACGTACTTCATATAGATTGCATAAATATTCGTGCTATAGGCCATGTAGTGCGCCATGCGGGGCTTTGCAATCAAAAAGTCCGCGGCAAGCGCGGGATTCTCCTTTAGCTCAGATGCGAAATGGGAACTGCCGGAAAAATCCCTGCCTCTCAGCTCCCTGCGGCGAAAGGCGTTTACTTCTTTTAGCCTCTGTTTTACCTCAAACAAACGGGCACGTCCCGGAACACCGAAGCTTTTGAGAGAGGGCGATGCAGCGAGGCATATGGTCTTATCGGTGCGGCTCTCATCCGCGACCACAAGATTGGTATCCATCGGGTCCAGTCCAAGTTCCCGGCACTCTACCGAGGCGTAGAACGACTTTAAATCAATTGCGATGTAAGTACGCGCTTCCGTGACGCTTCCCTCCTCTCTGTTTGCTCAATCCTTCATCTTTATTATACGCGAAATTGAGACGCAGCGCACGCAAAATCAGAACAAATGTTTTGTATTTGCTCTCTCTTTTCACTGTCGTTCGTAAAGCCGCAATTCTAATGAACCGACTTTACGGCAGGTGTGACCCGCCCTTTGCCGTTCTTTCTTCTTTGTGAATTGATTCCGGCTAGTATATCTGTCACATACAGAACGAGTCGTTACCGGCGCTGCGTGTCTGCATTCTCCCCCCGGTGTCACTTTGCACCTGCCCCCTTCATCTAACTTCAAAGAAAATACCTTTCCGCAGCGCTCGATTCTCAAGCATTGCAAGAGGGAGTGGCCGGTCTTTTTGACTAATCAATCCTTTTTCCCAACCACACGCAAAAAAGAGGCGGACTTTCGTCCGCCCCTTTCGTATGGTCGTCATCTATTACTCGGTCTTGCTGTCGTCGTAGAGCGTGACCAGCTTCTTCAGGTACTCGTAACGAGCCATTGCATCCTGCTCGTTCTGCGTGAAGAGCTTCTCTGCTCTCTCCGGGTTCTTCAGCATAAGGGAGTTATAACGAACCTCGCCCATGAGGAACTCTCTGTACTCGCCTTCCTTCGGCGGCTTGGAGTCGAGCGTAAACTTCTTCTCGGCAGCCGGGTTGAAGCGGAAGTTGTTCCAGTAACCGGACTCAACCGCAAGCTTCTCCTCGGTCATAGCCTTGTTCATGCCCTTCTTGATGCCGTGGTTGATACAGGGCGAGTAAGCAAGGATCAGGGACGGACCCGGATAAGCCTCTGCCTCGGCAATTGCCTTGAGTGCCTGGTTCATATCCGCACCCATGCTGATCTGCGCGACATAGACATAGCCGTAGGTCATCGCGATGCCTGCGAGATCCTTCTTCTTGGTCTCCTTACCGCCTGCCGCGAACTGTGCGATTGCACCGGTCTTGGTGGACTTGGAGGACTGACCGCCGGTGTTCGAATACACCTCGGTATCGAAGACGAGGATGTTGATATCCTTGCCGGAAGCGAGGACATGGTCCACACCGCCGAAGCCGATATCGTAAGCCCAGCCGTCGCCACCGAAGATCCACTGGCTCTTCTTGTTGAGGAAGTCCTTCTGCTTCAGGATCTCCTTTGCGAGCTCGCTGCCGTCCTTTTCAAGCGCCTCGATCAGCGCATCCGTTGCCGCGCCGTTCGTCGCGCCGACAGAGTAGGTGTCAAGCCAAGCCTGGCAAGCCTTCTTGGTCTCGTCGTTCGAAGCGGTCTCGTTGAGCTCCTCAACCTTGCCCTTCAGACCGTCGCGGATTGCGCGGTTTGCAAGCAGCATACCGTAACCGAACTCAGCATTGTCCTCGAAGAGGGAGTTGTCCCAAGCCGGACCCTGGCCCTTCTCGTTGGTCGTGTAAGGAGTGGACGGCGAGCTGTTGCCCCAAATCGAGGAGCAGCCGGTTGCGTTCGAAATGTACATTCTGTCGCCGAAGAGCTGGGTGACAAGCTTCGCGTACGGCGTCTCACCGCAGCCTGCGCATGCGCCCGAGAACTCAAGGAGCGGCTTCTTGAACTGAGAGCCCTTGACCGTGCTCATCTTGAACTTATCGATAACTTCCTGCTTCTCCGGAAGCGTAACCGCATAGTCAAAGAACGGCTGCTTGTCTGCATTGTCCGCGAGCGGCTGCATGACGAGCGTCTGGTTCTTCACATTGCCCGGGCAAACATTTGCGCAGCTGCCGCAGCCCGTGCAGTCGAGGACGGAGACATTGATTGCGAACTTGTAGCCCGGCATCATCTTGAGATCCGTCATCTTCATGCCTTCCGGTGCATTCTTCGCTTCTTCCTCGGTCATTGCAACCGGGCGAATCGCAGCGTGCGGGCAGACATAGGAACACTGTGTGCACTGGACGCAAGTGTCCGGATTCCAAACCGGAACATTGACCGCGATACCGCGCTTCTCGTAAGCAGCCGTACCGTTCGGCGTGCTGCCGTCCATGTAATCCATGAATGCGGAAACCGGGAGCTTGTTGCCCTCCTGCGCGTTGACCGCAGACTGAATCGTATTGACGAACTTCTGAACAGACTCCGGTCCGTGGGTTGCGTGCGTGAACTCGAGGCCCTCGTCCTGAGCGTCCTTCCAGCTCTCCGGAATCTCAACCTTGTGTGCGCCCGAAACGCCTGCATCGATTGCATTCCAGTTCTTCTTGACGACATCCTCACCCTTGCGGCCGTAGGTCTTCTGTGCAGCATCCTTCATGAGGCCGATTGCCTTCTCCTCCGGGATGATGCCGGTCAGCTTGAAGAATGCGGACTGAAGAATCGTGTTGATACGGGTCGGGCCCATGCCGGTCTCGATACCGATCTTCACACCGTCAATGGTGTAGAGATTAATCTTGTGGTCGTAGATGTACTTCTTGACCTGACCCGGCAGATGCTCCTCAAGCTCCGCATCGCTCCAAGCGCAGTTCAGCAGGAAGGTTCCGCCGTCCACAAGTTCCTGAACCATGTTGTACTTGCGAATGTAAGCCGGGTTGTGGCAAGCCACAAAGTCTGCCTGATGAATGAGGTAGGTGGACTTAATCGGCTTGTGACCGAAGCGGAGGTGAGACATCGTAACACCGCCGGACTTCTTCGAGTCATAATCAAAGTATGCCTGCGCATACATGTCGGTATTGTCACCGATGATCTTGATGGAGTTCTTGTTCGCACCGACGGTACCGTCTGCGCCGAGACCCCAGAACTTGCAGTTCGTCGTGCCCTCCGGCGTCGTGACGAGGTTTGCCCCGGTCTCGAGGGAGAGGTGGGTCACATCGTCCACGATGCCGACCGTGAAGCGCTTCTTCTCCGTGTTCTCGAAGACAGCGACAATGTCCTTCGGGGTCGTGTCCTTGGAACCGAGACCGTAGCGGCCCGTAAAGATCGGAACATTTGCAAATTCGGTGTCGCGAAGTGCAGCGACCACATCGAGGTAGAGCGGCTCACCGATGGAACCTGCCTCCTTGGTTCTGTCAAGCACTTCGATGCGCTTCACGGACTTCGGAAGAGCCTCGACCAGTGCCTTCGCGCTGAACGGACGATACAGGCGAACCTTCACAAGACCGACCTTCTTGCCCTGCTTCAGCAAGTGATCGACAGTCTCCTCGATCGTGTCGTTGACGGAACCCATTGCGACGATAACGACTTCCGCATCCTCTGCGCCGTAGTAGTTGAAGAGCTTATAGTCCGTGCCGAGCTTTGCATTGACCTTGTCCATGTAGTCCTGCACGATTTCCGGCAGTCTGTCATAGTACTGGTTTCTCGACTCGTTGATCTGGAAGAAGACGTCCGGGTTCTGCGCCTGGCCCTTCTCCTCCGCATGGTTCGGGTTCAGCGCCTTATCGCGGAACGCCTGAATCGCGTCGAAGTCTGCCATATCCTTCAGATCCTCGTAATCCCAGATCTGAATCTTCTGAATCTCATGGGAGGTACGGAAACCGTCGAAGAAGTTAATAAACGGAATCTTGCCCTTGATTGCGGCGAGGTGCGCCACCGGCGTCAAGTCCATGACTTCCTGCACGGAAGACTCACAGAGCATTGCACAGCCGGTCTGTCGACATGCGTAGACATCCGAGTGATCGCCGAAGATGCTGAGTGCGTGGGTTGCAATCGCACGTGCGGAGACATTGAACACGCCCGGAAGCATTTCACCCGCAATCTTATAGAGGTTCGGGATCATGAGAAGCAGACCCTGAGACGCCGTATAGGTCGTGGTCAGAGCACCTGCCACGAGGGAACCGTGCACGGCACCTGCCGCACCTGCCTCAGACTGCATCTCCGTAATCTGAACCGTGTGACCGAAGATGTTCTTAAGTCCCTGTGTTGCCCACTCATCCGTGTGCTCTGCCATCGGAGAAGACGGGGTGATCGGATAGATAGCCGCGACATCGGTGAACGCATAAGACGCGTGCGCCGCCGCCTGGTTACCATCCATGGTTTTCCATTTTCTTGCCATGTGATACCTCCCAAGTGATATCGGAATCCGAGGGCGCTTGTCCTCAGAGTTTTAAAGCGTCTGATAATATTATAACAGGCAGCTGCACCAAAAAACAATGTGCAACTGCCTGTTTCGTGTATCTTATTGGGTACATCCGTCAGTTCTCGGGTGCCGCCGCAACCGTCTCTTCCGCGGTCGTCGGACCGTCATGGAGATTGACACCCGGTCCTTTTTCGACCGTGGCTTCCGACGCGGAAGACTTGCTCTCACCGCTCTTGCTGCTCTTCGAGGCAGCTGTGTTCTCGCTGCTCTTGGTACTCTTTGACTCCACCTTGCCGGCCGCGCTCTCCGCTGCCTTGCCCGGATTCACCGCCTCGGTCGGCGAAACGGTCGCCTGTCCCGCCGCTGTCTCGGTGTTCTCGGTAATGGTCATCGCATTTGCCGCCTGCGTCGCAGTCACAACACCGCTCGTGTTGCGGGCAATCTTCTTCGAATGTCCCTTGTAGCTCGAATTGTGGAAGAATTCATCCGAGGCGACCTCGCCGTTCTTCTTGGTGACGATGTTCGTGACCCAACGGCTGCCGATGCTGCCATCCGCAATCTTTTTCTCAACACCCGGCTTCAAGGTCGTATCCTCGACATACTCCACGCCGCCGTTATCCATTTCCTCGAGTTTCTTCGAAACCATGGAGATGGTGACTCCCTCTTCCAGAACCGGAATTCCGACCAGCGAAACCGTCACGGTCTTTGCCTTGGGATCAAACTTTGCGCGTACCGCCATGGAATACTTGGTCGTATTGACAAACTTCATATCCGGGCCGTCATAGCCGTCATAGCTGACCGCCGCATCCTCACCCGGCGTCACATAGGTCGGTGCAAAGGTATGCGCATGGCGCTCGGTCGGCATGATGCCCGCCTTCACCACCGTGTTATACAGCGTGGTCGAAACCTGGCAGACACCGCCGCCCGGCTCCAACACAACCTTGCCGTTCTGGTAAGCACCGGCAGGCTTGTAGCCGCGCTCCAAGGTGCGGTTACCTGTCGTGTGATTAAACGAGAACTCCTCGCCGACCTTTAAAATCTTGCCGTCCAGCGCTTCGCAGGCAAGCTTTAGATTGTTGTTTCGATCCGCATTGTTGGTCGCGGTCGTCGTGAAACTCGCAATCACTTTGTACTTTTCCTTCGCCTCTGCCGCCGTCATGGCAGGTGCGGTCGTATCGGCCTTCAGCGGAAGTACGGCGTCGTAGCGCTGATTGTTCATGGCAGCCTTAATGGCATCCGCCATGGCTGTTTCATCCACCTTCAGTCCCTCGACGGAATCGCTGTACTCAAAGACATTGGTCGTCTTGTCAAAGCTCTTGATTTCCGAACTCTTCGCGCTCCGGTTCCATTTCTTGGCAATCGCCTCCGCTTCGGTCGCAATCTCCGCATCCAGTCCCTCGGCATCCAGATAATAGCGCCGTTCATTCTCATTCGAAGCGGTCTCGCCGTAAATCTCGGCAAGGAGTTTTTCCAGCCTCAGTTTGAGTAAATCCGAGACCGCATAAACCTCGCCCTCAATCTCCGCTGCCGTAGTCGCCGCACTTGTTACCGCAGCGCTTGTACCGCCTTCCGCCGCCGTGCTTTCCGCACTTGTGCTCTCAACGGTCTCAGCCGGAGCATTTTCCGCTACACGAAGATTCCAACGATACTTTGCAAGCACGGCTTCTCGCGCCGCCTCCTTTGTCATCCCCGAAATATCAATGTCGTTGATGAAACAACTGCCCTTTAACTTTTCGGCAAACTCTGTTTCGCTTGCCGCAGTGCTCTGGTTATGCTTGCCGCTCCCCGCCTGCACCATGCGGGAGATGCCGAAAACCGAAAGCGAAACGGCGAGTACCGCTCCCGCCGCTCCGATGATCATTTTCTGCCGCCGCTCCCGCAGTCTCCGCTGCCGTTGTCTGTAAAAGTGACTACCCTTATCGCTTCTCACGCTCATTGTCCGCTCTTCTCTATCTTCCGTTAAGAAATAAATGTTGGTCCGCTTCTTGCGAGGAGTATCCTGTACCCCAACCGCAATATTAAGGAAAGTATAACATAGTCTGCGCGAAAAAAAAGGGCTGTTCCTGTTACGAGACATTACAAATTCGTTAGGTCATTTTGAACTTTCTGTTCTGTTTGCACAAAGGGCTGCCGCTCCCCCGTCATTCTCACCCTGTCCCGTACAGAATTATCTCTTTTTTCCCCAAGTGTTGCGAAATTCTTGCGCGTTAGACACAACATTTTGCCAACCGGGCACGCCTTCCGCATCGGGACACAGCGATTTCCGTGCCTATGCTTCTTTGTGTTTGCCCCGCGGCATTTTCCCGACACTGTCCGCAAAAAGGGAGCATGGTCAAACCATGCTCCCTTCGCTGCGTAACAAACGCAACATTTCGATATTTTTAATTCATCTCCTCAAGGCTTAAGTGAGATATCGCCCAACGGCGCAGACGTACATAGCCCCAGGAATAATAGAGACCGCAGGTCACGATGCTCAGCAGAAGCACTATAATATACTGACCGAAGAGCTCCGCACCGCTTCCTTCAAACCGGAGGCGCTTTCCGGAAATGCGGACATTCGGTGCATGCCACTTGTTAAAGCTGCAGACCACCCACGGAAGTGCGATGCCGCAGGTCAGACCCGACGCCAGTCCCATGACCAAATTGTAACCGATCCACTCAAACATATTGCCTTCAAACCCGGAATTCGGGAACACATCCGTGTTGTTCGGATCGCTCACTTCATCCGCAAAGGTCGTGTGGCTCAGAATCCACTGTTCCAGTTTGAGACCCATCACAAAACTGTAAAGACCGCAGGTTACGATGGTGAGCAGGAACCAAACAATCCACTTGCCGAAGAGCTGTATACCCGTGCCGTTAAACGCCAACCGTCTTCCGTTGTAAACCGTGTGTCTGCGATCCCAGCCGATTCTATAGCAAATGACCCAAGGGCTCGCCAAGCCGATTGTAACCAGGCAAATCAAAGCGCCGACCAAATTGATGATGAAAAGTTCCAGTCCGCTTCCGTCAAATACGGATTTATTCGGATCGAGTATCTCCTCGGTAACAGCTTTGCCGCTTGTCCCTTCGCGCTTCATTTCCGCCGCAAACTGTTCCGTCTTTTCCCGCGGATTTTCGGCAAAGCTCTTGAAGGCCGCAATGTCCTCACTCGGCTGAATATCCGATGCGATTCCGGTGCCGCGCAAAAAGACGCGGGACAGTGCATCGAGCGCAAAGAGAGCCAATGCAATACCGAGGAGGGTAAAGAAGAAGTTTCCCTTCCCGAACAAGCGCAACAGGGAAGCAATCAGCGCCAGCACATTGGCGCCGAGGCACACTGCCATGCCGGTGGTCTGGTTTTCTTTCTTCCCGTAGAGCTGCACGCTTGCCACAACGCCTGCCAACGAAAGCAGGAAGAACAGGAACTTGCTGACATTATATATGATTCCGAGCATACCGGACAGGCCGTACGCTACGCCGTCGAGCGGCAAAATATGTGCAAAAACGGTATAGGAGACGCCGCGCAAAAAGATAAGGATATATGCAATCACTGTAAAGGCAAAAACCGCGAGCGGTGCAAACGCCGCCAGGCGCTCCATATTTCCGGGGGTCCACTGCTGCTTCAGCGCCTCTCCCTGTCGCGCTGCTTCCTCGGCGGTTTCACGCGCCGCGCGCGCAGTGCTGTCCGCTGCCCGATTCGCCTCCCGACCTGCCTGTTCCGCTTTTTCTTTGGCGTACTTCGCGGTGTCCTCGCTTGCGCGGCGCGCCTCCTCGGCAGCCTTTGCCGCAGCTTCCCGCGCACGTGCCGCGGCTTCTTCGGCTTCGCGCTGAATGCGGCTCGCGTCGCTTTCCGCATCTGCCGCGCTGTCACCCGCAGATTCGTTCTGAGCTGCGCTGTCGCTTCCCGCTGCGGAATCGGACGCAGTTTCGCTTGTGCCTGCGGTACTCGTGCCTGCGGTACTTGTGCCTGCGGTACTTGTGCCCGCGGTATCCGTTACGCTGTCGCTCGCAGCCGCGGTATCCGCCGCCGCGTTCTCCGCGCTCTGCTTTGCTTCGCCTTCCGCCGCGGCAAAGTCGACTCTCTGTCCGCAGTTCTCGCAGAATTTTGCCCCGGGTACTATCTTGTTGCCGCAATTCGGACAAAACATCTTTTTCTCCCTCCCCAAATCTACTGTCACAACAGGTTTCTGAGCAGCCAGAATAACAGAACGACCACCCAAAGGACTCCGAGAAATACGATCTCCCATTTTCGGAAGTCCGTGCGCGCGGTTCGGATGTACACCTCCGCCCGGTAAGCCCCATAGAGAAGCAGCAGAGGCACCACGCTTAAGCTCAGCGGGTTTTCCCGAAAAGCAACCTTCGGCTGACCGTGAATCAGCGCCATCGCGGCGTGCGTCATGCCGCAGCCGGGGCAGCGGTAACCGGTCACCAGCCGAAACACGCAGGGAATCCCAAGACCCGTACACTGTATGAACAGCGCGTAGGCTAGTCCCAACAAAACAATACGGGCAGTGAGTCTTCCCACTGCCCGTCGACGCTCTTCCGTCCCCTGAACCTCAGCAGCTTTCATTCCGACCTCCGACTTTGCGCATATAACTTGGTTAGTATACGCGAAAACAGTGCGAAACAAAAGAAGTTTCAAGAAACTGTAAGCAAAAATCAATCTTTGTAAGATTTATCCCGCATAGCGCATGCCGGTAAACAAATCAATATCCTTGTACTGCTCCTCAACAATCCAAACGGACCCTTCTACCCAAACATCCTCCGGATAGCCCTTGATGTGTACACGAACCTCTCTGCCGTCCTCCAGGCGGAAGTCTACATAACTCTTGTTATCTCCCGCATAGAAGAAGTAATTGCTGTCCGCCGGGACTTCCGTCTTTTCTCCGGTCTCCTTGCCGTCTTTGACCAGCGAAAGCGTGAGCGCCTGTTTGGAGTGAAGCACAGTTACGCCGGTAAAGTAATAGCGCTCACCGATTGCTTCCGGTACCCCGTCACTGCCGATTCCGATCGGATAGGAAGTATACAGCGTACTTAAGGTGTCGGACGGAACCGATAACGCGAGTGCATCGGGATTGACCGCATTTTGCAAATCAAAGCCCATACCAAGCTCCCGATCTTCCGGCAGCTTGCTCGCCTTCCCGGTTTCAAGATTCACAGGGAGCAGATAGGAAAAGTCCGAATAATCTCCCTGGAACTCGGGGTAGAGAAACGTATTCGAATCCTTCTTCACATACAGCAAACTGATGAGGCCGCCCGCCATCTCCGGCTTTTCAACGTTGAATCGCTTGTCATCAACAGTCACGGTAAAGCTTCCGCCCTCGGTCTCCGGTGCGTC